>DBTW01000096.1:9349-27412 GCA_002307245.1 Spirochaetaceae bacterium UBA1306
TGGGACGGAGTCAAGAGCACTATGTGGGTCGCTTCGGACGGGACCCTTAAAGACAGGCGCAGTTTCCTGGCAGACGAAATCCCGGACTCGGACGCGTCGCTCGCCGATTTTTCCCTCAGCGCGCCGGCTGGTGGACTCGACTTCGCGCCAGATACCACGAGCTTTTCGATCTATAGCCCATCCGCGACCACCCTCAGCTTCGCGGCGACCCTGTCCAAGCCCGGTCAAGCAATCTCGTATACATGGAACGGGGACGCGCAATCCTGGGCCAGCGTCTCGGCGACGGGCTATGCATCGATAGACTTGACGGTCAATTCAGCCATATCCAACGTCCTCGTCGTCGACGTCACCGCCCCGGACCGAAAAAGCCATCGAGCTTATACCGTAAGTCTCGGCACCACCATGGCAACCTTCGACCCCTCGAACAATAACCTGAAGCTATCCGGCTCGCTTAGCGCGGCCGATCTCGCCACGCTGAAGACGAGCCTCGCGGCCAGGACTACGCCCTTCACGATCGACCTCTCCGACGCCATCGTCCCGAGCAACACCCTGGATTCCACCTTCAGCTACATCAACTACATGACGGCCATTACCCTACCGAACAGTTGCACGACGATCGGTAACGGATCCCTGTCTAATTGCCCTAGTCTCACATCGATCGTCATCCCCGACTCGGTAACCACCATTTCCAGCAACGCGATCATGTACCTGAGCAGCCTTACCACGATCTCGGTGCCGAGCTCCGTCACCAGCATGGCGAGCAACGTCTTCGCCATGTGCGCGAAGCTGACCGACGTGAATATAGACTCCGCGAATACGGTTTATTCCTCGGTCGACGGCGTGGTCTACAACAAGGCGCAGACTATCCTATACCATTACCCCTACGCGAAAACGGCTACGAGCTACACGGTACTCACTACGGTCACCGCGGTCGGAAGCATGGCATTATATGAGTGCGCCAATCTGACGACGATCGTCCTCCCGAATGGGTTGACTTCAATTGGCTCGATGGCGTTCATCGGGTGCGGCATCACATCGATTACGCTGCCGTCCACCCTCCTCAGCATAGACGGCGCGGCCTTCTGGTCCTGCTCGAGCCTGAGCGCCATCTCGATTCCCGCCTCGGTGACCAGCATCGGCGAGGCCGCGCTCGCGCGTTGCTCGAATCTCGCCACGATTACAGTCGACTCGGGCAGTACTGCATTTTCCTCCCTCGATGGGGCGCTCTACGACAAGACGCAAACGATTCTCTACTGCTGCCCGGACGCGAAGACGAGCTTCACGATCCCGGGTTCGGTGACGACCATCAGCCCACGCGCCTTCATGGGATGCTCGAAATTAACCGCCCTAGATATCCCGAGCTTGATTGGCCAGATAGGCTACGAAGCCTTCAACGGATGCAGCGCTCTCGCGGCCGTAACCTGCTATCCGGGCACGGCGCCTACCCTGGGCACAAGCGCCTTCACGGGGACATCGGCGAGTCTCAAGATCTTCGTACCCACGGCCTCCCACGCGTCCTACGAGACGAATTGGTCCGCCTATTCGGCTTATCTAGTAGATTACTGATGCATTCAAGGGGCGAATACATGATTAGGCCGAACAAGGCAAGCAAGCGCATCAAATACCCCCTGGTCGTCAAGCTGATCGGGATAATCTCGATCATCGTCGTGGTCTCGATGGCGACGATCACGGGCCTATCCTCCTACTTCTTCTCCGAGGACTCGCGCTCCAGGGCCGAGGAGAACAACCTCACGGTGAGCCAAGTCCTGTCCTCGCAGGTCGAGGGCAAGGTCCAGTCCATCCTCTCGAGCGCCCTATCGCTCTTCGACGTGATCCGCGAGGGCGGCGGCAACCGGGCCCTGGAAAGATCGACGGTGGCCAACTACTTCGACCGCAACGCCGAGGTCGCCTACCTCGCGGTACCTGGCAAGAAGCGCATCGTCAACGAGAAGTTCTTCGCCGCCAACGAACTCGACCAGGCGGTCATCGATCCCTTCATCCTCTCCAAGGGGGACCTCATCGAACGCGCTCGCGGGGGCGAGACCCTGGTCTGCAACGCGAGCCCCTCGGTGGGCGTACCGGCCGCGGCGCTATTCTTCCCCTATCGCGATATGGGGACCAAGGGCGCGATGATCTTAGTCTTCTCGACGGAAAGCCTCCAGGCGATCGTCCAGACCGGCTCGACGTCCTCCAGCTACGTCGTGGGTTTCGACGGGGGCCTCGTCGTCCACCCCGACTTCCAGCTCCTAAAAATGGGGGTCAACTTCTCCGACAAGGAGCTGGTCAAGCGCCTCCTCAAGAGCCCCACGGACAACATGCAGTTCCGCTATCGCGACGCCGACGGACGGGAGTACCTGAGCGCCTTCCGCAAGCTCGCCGTCGGGGGGCTCTCGGTGACCAGCTCCACGCCGACCGCCCTGGTCTACAAGGCGGCCCTCGACGTCACGCGGCGTAACCTCTACCTCACCGGGGTAGTCCTGCTCTTCTCGATCCTCGCGGTCTGGTTCTTCTCGCGCTCGGTCTCGCGGCCGGTCCTGCGCCTGGTCGAGGCCTCGAGCCTGATCGAGGCGGGGCAGTTCGAGCTCGACATGAAGAGCGAGACCCGAGACGAGCTGGGCTTGCTGACCGAGAGCTTCGTGCACATGGGCCACGGCCTTGCCGAGCGCGAGCGCGTGAAGGAGACCTTCGGCAAGTTCGTCAACAAGGCTATAGCCGAGCAGGCCCTGAAGGGCCAGCTCTCCCTCGGCGGCACGCGCAAGACGGCGACCATCTTCTTCGCCGACATCAGGTCCTTCACGGCCATCTCCGAGAAGCTTTCTCCTGAGGCGGTAGTCGAGTTCCTCAACGACTACATGACGCGCATGGTGGACTGCATCGACAAGACCGGAGGCGTCGTCGACAAGTTCATCGGCGACGCGATCATGGGCGTGTGGGGGGCCCCGGCCTCGGCCGGCAGCCCAAGGGACGACGCCCTGGCCGCGATCAAGGCGATGGTGATGATGCGCTACGCCCTGCTCGATTTTAACAAGGATCGCGGCGGGGAGGACCGGCCGCTGATCCACAACGGCTGCGGCGTGAACACGGGCCCCTGCATCGCCGGCCAGATCGGCAGCCTGCAGCGGATGGAGTACACGGTCATCGGGGACGCGGTCAACCTCGCGAGCCGCATCGAGGCCTTGAACAAGCCCTTCGGCACCGACATCCTCATCTCCGAGTACAGCTACGAGCTCGTCAAGGACGAGATCGTAGCCGAGGCCATGCCCGCGATAAAGGTCAAAGGCAAGGCCGAGCCGCTGACGATCTACGCGGTCGTCAAGATGAAGGGGGCCGAAGGCCCGGAGACCTTGGCCAAGCTGCGGGAGTTCCTGGGCATCCAGCCACCCGAGGGATCGGTGGACGTCGACAAGGAAGAAGTCAAGTATGAAGTTATCGGGAAGTGACGTCGCGGTCTCCGCGGCCGTCCTTCTCGGCGCGGCGGGCCTGCTCTACCTCTTCGCCGTCGACCTGAATTCCTCCTCCCTGCGGCTGGGCGAGAAATCTCTCGGCACGGTGGTATTCAAGAAGCTGACCGCGACGCGCAAGGCGCCCAGCGGACTCGGCTGGGAGCGCATGCGGAACAACAGCCCGGTCTATAACGCCGACACCCTGCGCACCGCCGGCTTCTCCGAGGCCTCGGTCTACTTCGACGACGGCACGAGCCTCGACATGTTCGAGAACTCCATGCTCAAGCTCGACCTCGGGGGCAAGGCCAAAAACCTCGAGTTCCTCGAAGGCGAGATCAGTCTCGGCGCGAAGGGCGAGTCGACGAGCTACACGATCTCGTCCGCCGCCGGCAGCATCAAGGTCGACAAGGGATCGAAGGCGTCCTTCAGCCGCCAGGCCGATACTCTGAGCGTCGAGGTGAGCGAGGGCAGCGCCAGCCTCGTCAAGCCCGACGGCAGTACGCAGGCCATAGCGCAAAACCAGGAGATGCGGCTCGACGTGAAGAGCGGCCAGGCCGCCCTGGTCTCGAGGCCGATCGTCCCCATCGCGCCCGAGCGGAACGGCCGGCTCCTCTCCTTCTCGGCCGAGGGCGCGACCGGCGCCGGGCCGCGTAAAGCCGCCGTCGACTTCGCCTGGAGGCTCGAGGGCGACGAGGCAAAGGCCGAGGGCGCGTGGTACCAGCTCGAGGTATCCGCGAGCAAGGACTTCGCGAAACCCGAGCTCTCGACGCGCGTCTCGGGCCTCCAGGCCCGCGCCCAGCTCGAGCCGGGCACCTGGTATTGGCGCGTGCGCGACGACGCCGGCAAGGCATCGCCCGAGCGCAAGTTCTCCTTGAGCCTCGCCGAGGCTCCGCGCCCCGCCTTCCCGCCCGACGCCCAAGCCTACTCCTTCCGCTCGGTCAAGCCCGAGATCCGCTTCTCCTGGACGGCCATGGACGAGGCCTCCTCCTACCTCTTCGAGCTGGGGCCCGACCCGAGCTTCGCGAAGCCCCTCGTCCGCTCGCGGACCACGACCGCGAGCCTCGCCCTGGACAGCCTGGGCGAGGGCACATGGTATTGGCGCGTATCGCCGGTCCACGCCTTCACCCTCGTCGGCGAGGCGCCGGCCGCCGCGGCGCGCAGCGTCATCATCGCCCGGAGGGCGGCCATGGCCGCGCCGGCGCCCACGACGCCAGTCGAGGGATCGCTGTATCAGCTGCAGGACCTGGGCGGCAAGGGACTCGCCTTCTCCTGGATGCCCGAGATCGAGGCGGTCTCCTACGAACTCGTCGTCTCCAAGACCAAGGACCTCTCCTCGCCGATCGCGAGCTTCGCCTCGGACAAGTCCTACCGCAGCCTCTCGGGCGCCGAGGCCGCCCCCTTGAAGCGCGCGGGAGCCTACTACTGGGGCCTGCGCTGGTTCGACAAGGAAGGCAACGCGTCGCCCCTCTCGACGGGCAGGAGCCTGCGCGGCATCGACGGTTCCATCGCCATGCGGCTCTCCTTCCCGCCCGAGGGCTACCGCATCGCCGACTCGCTCATCGTCGACGCGCGCTTCGGCTGGAAGTCTAACGTGCCCTCGCGCACCGTCTTCCAGCTGTCCCGCGACCCGGGCTTCCAGGACCTGGCCTACGAGGAGACGATGAGCGCCGACACCCTCATCGGCCACCAATGGAAAAGCGGCGCCTACTACTGGCGCCTACGGAGCTTCAACGTCGACGGCTCGGTCTTCCTGGAGACTCCGGGCCGGAGCTTCGAGATCGTCGACCCCTTCGCCGGCCCCGCCCTCCTGAAGCCCGCCTCGGGCTCGAGCTTCTACCTTCGCGAGCACGGCTCGATGAACTTCTCGTGGACGCCGATCAAACACGCGGATTACTACAAGGTGATCCTGCGCTCGGCCGAGGCGGCCGAGGACGCCCCGCCCATCCTGGAGAGGAGTTTTATCGAGGACGCGAGCCTCGACTACCAGCTGGGCGAGCTGCCCGGGGGAGCCTACAGGCTCTCTGTCCAGGCCTTCGCCTCCTCGGGCCCGGGCACGACGCGCGTCATCGGCTACATCGGCGACAATAGCTTCAGCTACAAGCCGGTCTCGTACATCAAGCTCCAGGGCCCGGCCGATGGCGAGCACATCGCCGGCCTGGACGCGCGCTACGGCAAGGAGAGCTTTCTCCTACAGCCTGGAGGACCAGCCCGACGAGGCCCAGGTCATCGTGTCGACCGATCCCGCGGGCGCGAGGATCGCGGCCCGCTCCTCCGGCCGCTCAGGTAGCGCGAGAGTCGGCCGATTGAATCCCGGCGTCTATTACTGGACAGTCAAGGGCAGCCTTGGCGGCCTGGACGTCTCGTCGAAGGAAAGCGTCCGATTCGAGGTCGACCCGCCGCCGCCGCCGCCGGCCGCCCTGCTTACCGCGCCCTGCGAGGCTTTCCTGTATCGGGTCCAGGGCGTCGAGGACAGGGGCCTCGCCTTCTCCTGGGTGCCCGAGGCCGATGCCGCCTCCTACGAGCTCCTCGTATCCAGGTCGAAGGACCTCTCCTCGCCCTTCATCAGGACGAGCTCGACCCTGCCCTACGCGAAGATCTCCGGCCGGGACGCCGAGGCCCTGAAGCGCGCCGGCTCCTGCTATTGGGGGCTGCGATGGACCAACAAGGACGGTGACCTCTCCCTCCTCAGCCCCAGCAGGAGCCTCATGGGCATCGACGCGACGGGAGCCATCGGCCTCTCCTTCCCGCCCGAGGGCTACCGCATCGCGCAAAGCCGCCTCGGCGACACGCGCTTCTCCTGGAAGTCGAGCCTGCCCGCGCGCATGGTCTTCCAGCTCGCCCGCGACCCCGAATTCCGCGACCTCGCGCGGCAGGAAGAATCGGGCGACGGAGGCATCGCGGGCCGCGGATGGGAAAGCGGGAGCTATTATTGGCGCGTGCGCGCCTACAACGCGGACGGCTCGGCCTTCCTCGACAGCGAGGGCCGCGGCGTCGAGATCGTCCCGCCGCTCGCCGCCCCCGTCATCGCGGCGCCCCTGCCCAGCTCAAGTATCTGCCTGCGCGAGGGCGACGCCGCGGCCTTCTCCTGGGCGCCGGTCGAGGGCGCGGAATACTATGGCCTCGCCCTGAGGTCCTCGGCCGATCGCTACGCTTCGATCGTCCTCGAGAAAGGCCGCGTGGAAGGCTCGAGCCTGGCCTGCTCCCTGGGCGAGCTGCCGAGCGGCAGCTACAGGATCTCCGTTCGGGGCATCGCGGCGGCACGGGACGACCGGACCGAGCTCGACGGCATCCCGGCCGAGGGCGACTTCAAGTACCGGCGCCTGTCGTACATCAAGCTGGGCAGCCCGGCCAGCGGGGAGAAGCTCCCCGGCCTCGACGCGCGCAGGAAGGGAACGCTGTTCACCTACGAACTCCAGGATCCTCCCGACTCGGCCGAGCTCATTGTGTCGAGCGACGCCGAGGGCAAGAAAATCGTCGCCCGCGTCGCCGATCGGTCGGGGCGGGCGAAGGTCAGCCGATTGGACCCGGGTTCCTACTACTGGACGGTATCGGGGAGGCTCGAGGGCCTGGACATCTCCGCCCGCGAGCGCTTCCGCTTCGAGGTCGCCCCGCCCCCGCCCCTGCCCGCGCCCGAGATCCTCCTGCCCCTCCCCGGCGCGAGCTTCGGCGTGGCCGAGCTTCGCGAGAAGCGCAGCATCCTCCTGTCCTGGAAGCCCGTCGCGGGAGCCACGCACTACCGCGTCGCCGTGTACGCGCGAGGGGGCAAGAAGCCGGTCATTGAGCAGGACAGGCTGGCCGGCGAGTCCTATGCGATAGCCGATCTCTCCGTCCTCGATCGGGGCGATTGCGCATGGAGCGTGGAGGCGCGTGCCTTCGACCAGGCGGGCGAGCTCGAGCAGCCGGGCGTCGAGGCCAAGGCCAGCTTCGTCATCGACATCCCGGCATCGCAGAAGGCCAAGGCGAAGGACGGCGGGAAGCTCTATGGCAAATAAACGAAGGCTGGCCCTAAGCGTCGCCGCCGCCTTGGCGCTCGCCTGCGCGCGGATCGGCGCGCAGGTCGCGGCGCCGCCCGCCGGCCCCGACCAGGAGGCCAAGAGCTTCTACTTCAAGCTCGACGCCGAGGGCAATCCGGTGTTTACGCAGGTCTTGAGCTGGGATGCCGATCCCAACGCCCTCGAATACCGGCTCGTCATCAGGGACTCGAGCGGGGCCGAGGTCCTCGACGAGCGCACGGACGCCACGCAGCGGGAGCTGCACCTCGCTCCGGGCGCCTACGAGTACAGGATCGTCACCTACAACATCCTCGGCAAGGCCGACGCCGAGACGGACTGGGTCGGCTTCGCGGTCATCAAGGCCGAGCAGCCGCGGATCTCGGAATCGAGGCCCGCGACGATCTACATGGACAGCCTCGACGGCCGCATAACCCTCGTCGGCGAGAAGCTCCTAGCCGAGGGCATCGCGTCCCTTGTGCCGAAAAACGGGAAACCGCCCAGCCTGGGCAAGACGATTAAGAACCAGGGGGACGAGGAGATAGTCGTCATCTTCCCGGACAGGGCCTACGAGGCGGGGGAATACTCCATCTCCTTCCAGAACCCCGGCGGCCTCTCGGCCTCCGTCGCGGACGCGCTGAAGATCCGGTTCCAGCGCCCGGTCGACCTGCTCTTCTCGGTCGGCTACTCGCCCTATATCGCCCTCTCCGACTCCTGGTTCACCGCGACCTGGGACGGCGTCTTCAACCCCCTCTGCGCCGACGCCCAGCTCGAGCTCTTCTTCGTCAAACAGCGCTGGGGCTTCGTGGGGATCGAGCTCGGCGCCGACTACCGCAGGCTCGAGGGAGGCGAGGATGAGGCTTCCATCTTGAGCGAGTACCTCCTGGCGGGGGCGAACGCCCTGTACAAATACCGCTTCACGCGCAGGCTGCACGGCCTTGTCCGCCTGGGCGGAGGCATCGCCTGGAGCAGACACGCCTTCGATTACTCGGGCTTCGCCGGCCAGACGGCGCAGAGCGCCGATCCCTTCATCAGGGCGGGCATCGCCCTCCAGGCCTTCACCACCTTCAAGCTCTACGGCGAGATCGGCGCCGACTGGTCCAACATATACCTCGTAGGCCACGACTCCGGGGGCATTACGCCCCGACTAAGCGTGGGATACCAGTTGTTCTAGGCGAGCGGCGGCATCCCAATGCGTCCTCCCCCCCCAAAAAAACGTTATACGACCAAGTTTTAAATTCTCGGACGCATCTCCGCTCTATGGGCGCTAAGCTCTGGATCACAGTCCAAGCCTTGCTGATACCGCGCACTTAAGGAAGGTCCACCGTGAATAAAAAACCCATGCGAGCCTCGCGCCCGATTTTATTCGCCATCGGCGTCCTTTGGGCAACCGGGCCATCCCTGGCCGCGCAGGCATCGCGCATCACCGCGGCTGTCAGCCCCGAGATACTCCTCCCTACTTCCGATATCGATGCTTTCGGCGTCGGGGGAGGCTCCGGGCTCGGCGCGCGGATGGCGCTAGGGAGGCTCCCCCTCGCCGCGGGCGCGGGGCTCGGATTCGCCTACCAAGGCGGGAAGCTCAACGACGAGGCCATCACCATGGTATCCGTCGGCGCCGACTTCGGCCCCGCCATCCGGCTCAGGCCCTGGCTCGAGCTGGGAGCCGCAGCCGAGGGAGGCTTTTACTTCGCCCAGGACAAGAGCGGGGCGAGCGGCAGGAGCCTGTATTTCGGCGCGAACCTCCGCGCCTGCGCCTCCCTCAGCCAGAAACTCGAGCTCCGCCTCTCCGGCGGCTGGAGGGACTACTACGGACTCTACCAGGCCGCCACGATCAGCCTCGGCCTGGGACTCAGGCTCGACGCGGAGGCATGGGCCCCGAATCCCTCGAGCTCCGATGGCTCGATTCTCCAGCCCCTCGTCGCCGGCTCTTCGACCACGGATAAGCTATGCATAGCGAAGGCCGAGCTCGACCCGATCTTCCCGATCCTCTTCAAGTACTACGACGAGCATCCCGTAGGCAAGGCCGTCCTCCACAACGGGCTCCAAAAGGCCGTAGAGGGCGTCGAGCTCAGCTACTTCGTCAACCAGTACATGGACAATCCCAAGGTCTGCGCCACCATCGGGCGCATAGAGCCGGGTGCCGACGCCGAGGTCGACCTCGCGGCCCTGTTCAACGACAAGCTCCTCGGCGTCTCCGAGGGCACCAAGGTCTCGGCCAAGCTGGCCCTGGGCTATTCGGTCGAAGGCAGGGCGTGGCGCGACGAGACGACTCAGACCGTCAGGGTATTCGATCGCAACGCGAGCATGTGGGACGACGACCGGAAAGCCGCCGCCTTCGTCACCTCCAAGGACCAGACGGTCCTGCGCTTCGCCAAGAACGTCCTGGCCATGACCAAGGAGAGGGACTCCCGCGCGATAAACTCGAAGCTCCTCGCGGCCATGGCCTTCCACGAGGCCACCCGCCTCTACGGCCTGAGCTACGTCGTCGACCCGACGAATTCCTACGCGGCCGTCCTCAACGACAAGACCGTCGTCGATTACCTCCAGTTCCCGCGCCAGACCCTCGACTACAAGGGCGGGAACTGCTCGGCCCTCTCCATCCTGTATTGCGCCCTCCTCGAGTCCGTGGGCATCGAGACCGCCTTCATCACCGTGCCGGGGCATATCTTCATGGCCGTCAACCTCGACATAAGCCCCGCCGACGCCCGCAAGGGCTTCGCCTCCTCGGACGACCTGGTCATCGCCGGCGACAAAGTCTGGCTGCCCATCGAGACCACGGCCCGGGACTCGGGCTTCGTGAAGGCCTGGCAGGCCGCGGCCAAGGAATGGCGCGAGAACTACGCGAAGGGCGCGGCGGCCCTCTATCCCGTCCACGAGGCCTGGGCCCTCTACGAGCCCGTGGGCTTCGCCTCCGACATGGGGGACATCGAGCTCCCGGACAAGGACAAATTCGCCGCCGTCTACGGCAAGGAGCTCTCCGGCTACATCGACGGCCAGATCTACGCCCAGGTCGACACGCTCACGCAGGCGATCGCCAAGAGTCAGCGCTCGCCCCGGTCCCTCAACAACCTGGGCGTGCTCTACGCCCGCTACGGCCTGTCCGAGAAGGCGAAAGCCCTTTTCGAGGAGAGCGCGAAGACAGGCTACGTCCCGTCCATCGTCAACCTCGGGAACCTTCGGTTCATGGCGGGAGATTACGTCCAGGCCCTGGCCTCCTACGATCAAGCAAGGAAGCTCGCGCCGGACATGCCCGAGATCCTGCTCGCGGTGGCGCGCGCGAACCACGAATTGGAGAACTACGGAGTGGTGAAGGTCGCCTATGAACAGCTCAAGTCCATGGCGCCGAGCTTGGCCGAGCGATTCTCCTACCTCGCCCTGCGCGGCGCCGAGGGCACGAGGGCCGCGGATGCGGCCAGCCTCTCCGGCCTGATGATCTGGAGCGAATGATGGACAAGAAACATGCGGCGGCCTCTCTCGGATTCGGCGTCCTCGCCGTCCTGGCGGCCTCGATCCTCCTTTCGGCCGGCGGTTGCGACCTGGAGGGCGTCTCGAGCCTCAAGTCCGACATGAAGGCGATCGTCTCGGCCCCGACCGCCGCGACGGGCGTGCGGCTGAACAAGTCGAGCACGACGATGCTCGTGGGGGGCAACGAGCAGCTCGCCGCCGAGGTCCTCCCGGCCGGCGCCGCGAACAAGGCCGTGGCCTGGATCACGGACGCCCCCAAGGTGGCCACGGTATCGTCCTCGGGGCTCGTCTCCGGCATCGCGGCCGGCGCCGCCACCATCACCGTCGCCAGCTCGGACGGCGGCTTTACCGCGAGCTGCGCGGTCACCGTCGCGACGACGGCCGTGGCGGTCACCGGAGTGAGCCTCTCGGCCAGCTCGGCCAGCGTCGACATCGGCGCGACCCTCCAGCTCCTCGCCTCGGTCCAGCCAGCCGACGCGACGAACCAGAACCTGAGCTGGAACACGGTTTCCGCGGGAATAGCCAGCGTATCCTCCACCGGCCTCGTCGCCGGCAACGCGGTCGGGAACACGGACGTCATCGTATCCACCGCCGACGGCGGCTTCATCGCAAAGTGCCGGATCACCGTAACTCCGATCGCGGTGACCGGCGTGAGCCTGGACGCCTCGAGCGCGAGCATATTCGTCGGCGACACGCGGCAACTGACAGCCACGGTCTCGCCGGAGAACGCAGCCGACAAGGCCCTGACCTGGAGCACGAGCTCACCATCGATAGCCTCGGTCTCGAGCTCGGGCCTCGTCTCCGGCATTGCCGGGGGCAAGGCCATGATCACGGCCACGAGCGTCGACGGAGGCCTCAGCGCGAGCTGCGAGGTCACGGTCTCGGCGGTGCCGGTCACCGGCCTCGAACTGAACAAATCGAGCAGCGCGATCCTCGTAGGCGCCACGGAACAGCTCGTGGCCTCGGTCTCGCCGGTCCAGGCCACGAACAAGGCTGTGACCTGGAGCACGGATGCCCCCTCGGTCGCCACGGTCTCCGAAACCGGCCTCGTCACCGGAGCGAGCGAAGGACTGGCCCTGATCACCGCCAAGGCAGCCGACGGCGGCTACGCCGCGAGCTGCGCGTTGCACGTCGCCACGAATGCCGTGGCGGTGTCTGGGATCAGCCTCTCGGCCTCGAGCGCCGAGCTCTTCGTCGGTGTCTCCAAGCAACTGACCGCGACCATCGCCCCGGATAAGGCCACGAACCAGAACGTCAATTGGACATCGAGCGCCCCATCGGTCGCGACCGTATCCCCGACGGGCATGGTCATGGGCGTCTCCTCGGGTCAAGCCAACATCTACGCCACTTCGGCGGACAACGGCAAATTCTACGCGATCTGCGCGGTCAAGGTGACCGTGCCCGCGACCGGGATCGGCCTTTCGGCCTCGAGCGCGACTCTCGCCGTGGGCGGGACCAAGCAGCTAATCGCCTCGATCGAGCCGGCCAACGCCAGCGACCAGGGCGTCTCCTGGGAGAGCAGCGATACCTCGGTGGCCATGGTCTCCTCCTCCGGGATCGTCACCGGCCTGGCCGCGGGCAACGCCACCATCGTCGCGACGGCGGCCGACGGCGGGTATTCGGCCGCCTGCCTCGTCGTCGTCGTGGTGCCGGCGACCGGGATCGGCCTCTCGGCCTCGAGCGCGCGCATCGTCGTGGGCGAAACCTCGCAGCTAATCGCCACCATCAGCCCCGCGAACGCCACGAACAAGCTGCTCACCTGGAGCTCGAGCCCGAGCTCGATCGCGACCGTATCATCGGACGGACTCGTCACCGGCATCTCCATAGGCAACGCCACGGTCACGGCCCTGAGCGCCGACGGCGGCTTCTCGGCGAGCTGCGCGATCAAGGTCGTGGTCCCGGTCACGGGCATCAGCCTCGACGCCACGAGCGCAAAGATGGCCCTAGGCGCCACGAAGCAGCTGACGGCCGCGATCGCGCCCGCCGACGCCAGCGACCGGTCCGTGAACTGGTCCTCCGGCGACAACGCTATCGCGACAGTTTCCTCGAGCGGCCTCGTCACCGGCCTGGCCGTGGGCAGCACCTCCATCTTCGCCATCTCCGCCGACGGCGGCTTCATCGCGGTCTGCGCCGTGACCGTGGTCATACCCGTCACGGGCATCAGCCTCGACGCCGCCAGCGCGACCGTCGTCAAGGGAGCGACCAAGCCGCTGACCGCCACCGTCGCTCCATCCAACGCCACGAACAAGGCCGTCAGCTGGGCGAGCTCGGATCCCGGCGTGGCGACCGTATCATCGGCGGGCCTCGTGACCGCAGTCGCCATGGGCACCGCCACCATCACGGCCACCACTGAGGACGGCGGCAAGACGGCGGGCTGCGCGATCTCCGTGCCAGGGATAAAGCTCGCGGCGGCGAGCGTGGAGCTCGCCCGCGCCTCGACGACGCAGCTGACGGCCACGGTTGTCCCCGCCAGCTCCGCCATTACTTGGTCGAGCGGCGATACCTCCACGGCGACCGTCTCTTCCTCGGGCCTCGTCACCGGCATCGCCTGGGGCTACGCGACGATCACGGCGACCAGCGCCGAGGGCAATACGGCGACGGAAGTCGCCAAGGTCATGGGCTCCGTGTCCACCATAGCGGGCACGAGCGCCGTCGGCAGCGCCGACGGGACGGGCTCCGCCGCCACCTTCTATGGCCCTCGCGGGATTTGCGCCGTCGGAGCCGATCTCTACGTGGCCGACGAGCAAAACAACAAGATCCGCAAGGTAACCGCAGCCGGCGAAGTGACGACGCTGGCGAGCATCACGGACCCCTTCGGGATCACGAGCGACGGATCCACTTATCTCTACGTCACCGAGAACAATACCAGCACAGTCAAGCGCATCGCCATCTCGGGCGGAGCCGTGACGAACCTCGCGGGCTCGGGCACGGCAGCCTTTGCGGACGGCACCGGCACTTCGGCGAGCTTCAAGTACCCGAAGAGCATCGTATACAACGGAGGCAATCTCTACGTCGCGGATATGGGCAACCATAAAATCCGCAAGATCGTCGTCAGCAACGCCGTCGTGACCACACTCGCCGGGGGCGGAGGCGCCTCGCTGACGAACTCGGGCAGCGCCGACGGAACTGGCACGGCAGCCACCTTCTATAACCCCTATGGAGTCGCGACCGACGGGACCTATGTCTACGTCGCAGATACCTGGAATGCCAGGATCAGGAAGATCGTCATCTCCACGGGCGTCGTAACGACCCTCGCAGGCTCCATCTCAGGCAACGCGGACGGTACCGGCACGGCGGCCCTGTTCGGCAATCCCACGATGGCCGTCATGGACGGGAGCAACCTCTATATCTGCGACACGGACAGCGCCATCACTGGAATCAGGAAGGTGGTCATCTCCACGGGCGTCGTGACGACCATCGCCGGCTCGGGGAGCGCCACGGGCAGCGTGGACGGCATCGGGTCCTCCTCGGGCTTCACATCCCCCGCAGGGATTGCGCTCATAGGGACCAAGCTATACCTGACCGACGCGCTGGGTTTCGGTAAAAGCGCGAGGATCCGCCTCGTACAATAATGCTAGAGAGGTCGCCGCCGCCCGAGGGCGGCGACCCAGCCCGGAGCGTAAAACGATGAACCCGACGAAGCCGCGCAATTCCAATCGCCTTGCCGCCTCGATCCTCGCCGCCTCGATCCTCCTCTCGGCCGGCGGCTGCGATATGGAAGGCCTATCGGGGATCAAGGCCGCGATGAAGGCCGTGACGCCCACGATCGCCGCGACGGGCGTGAGCCTGAACAAGCCGAGCACGGCCATGCTCGTAGGCGGGACCGAGCAGCTGGCGGCTACGATCGCGCCGGCCGACGCCATCAACCAAGGCCTCGCCTGGAGCAGCGACGCGGACGATGTGGCTACGGTGTCGCCCACCGGCCTCGTCTCCGGCATCGCGCCCGGACTCGCCACCATCACGGTAACTACCAAGGACGGAGGCTATAGCGCGAGCTGCGCGGTTGCCGTCGCGAAGACGGCCGTAGCGGTCGCGGGAGTGAGGCTATCGGAAACGGGCGCGAGCCTGAAGATCGGCAACACCCTCCAGCTGAGCGCAGCCATCGAACCCTCGGACGCGACGAACCAGAGGCTCAGCTGGAACACGAGCGACGAGGCCGTGGTCGGCGTCAGCTCGACCGGGCTCGTGACCGCCCTGGTCGTGGGCTCGGCCTCCGTTTACGTCGTCACAGCCGACGGGGCCCGCATCGCCTCCTGCGCGATCACCGTACCGCCGATCCCCGTGAGCGGAGTCGGCCTGGACGCCGAGGCCGCGAGCCTCGAGGTCGGCGACGTCCGTCAGCTCGTCGCGAGCCTCGCGCCCGAGGATGCCACGGATCAGGCCCTGAGCTGGAGCTCGAGCGCGAGCTCGGTGGCGAGCGTCTCGCCGCTCGGCCTGGTCACCGGCCTCGCGGCCGGCAAGGCCCTCATCACCGCCACGAGCGCCGACGGCGGCTATACCGCTACCTGCGCCTTTACCGTCGCTTCCGTGCCCGTAACGGGCCTCAGCCTCAATAAATCCAGCACCGCCATGCTCGTAGGCAAGACCGAGGGCCTCAGCGCCACCATCGCTCCCGCCAAGGCTACGAACAAAGGCCTCTCCTGGTCGTCGAGCGCCCCTGCCGTAGCCGCCGTATCCGGCACGGGCTTCGTATCCAGCCTCGCGGAAGGGAGCGCGGTCATCACCGTCACGAGCGCCGACGGCGGGCATACGGCCTCCTGCACGATCCTCGTCACGAACACGCCCGTCGCGGTCTCGGGCCTCAGTCTCTCAGCCTCGAGCGCGAGCCTCGCCGTGGGAGGAACCAAGCAGCTCGCCGCCTCGATCGCGCCGGCTTCCGCCACGAACCAGAACGTGAGCTGGAGCTCCAGCGCCGCCTCGGTCGCCAGCGTCTCGGCTACCGGCCTCGTCACCGCCATCGGGGCGGGCAGCGCCACGATCACCGCCGCCAGCGACGACGGCGGCTACTCCGCCGGTTGCGCGGTGACAGTCACCGTGCCCGTGAAGGGCATAAGCCTCTCGGCCTCGAGCGCGAGCCTCCTCATAGGCGGGACCAAGCAGCTCGTCGCCTCGATCGAGCCCGCGAACGCCTCGAACAGGGGCCTCTCCTGGAGCACGAGCGCCGCGGCCGTCGCGAGAGTATCCTCGACGGGTTTCGTCACCGGCATCGCCGTCGGCAGCGCTGTCATCACCGCCACCAGCGCCGAGGGAGCCTACGCGGCCAGCTGCGCGGTCTCGGTGATAGTACCGGTCAGCGGAATCGACATCTCGGCCTCGAGCGCGAGCCTCGTGCCCGGCGGGACCAAGCAGCTGAGCGCGGCGATCTCGCCCTCGAACGCCAGCAACCAGGGCGTGGCCTGGAGCACGAGTTCTTCTTCGGTCGCGACCGTCTCCTCGACCGGCCTCGTCACGGGCGTCGGGCCCGGCGGCGCCACGATCACCGCCACCAGCCTCGAAGGCGGTTTCGCGGCCAGCTGCGCCGTCTACGTCACCATGCCCGTGACCGGCGTCAGCCTCTCCGCCTCGAGCGCGAGCCTCGCCGTAGGCGCGACCGCGCAGCTCGTCGCCTCGATCGCGCCCTCGAACGCCACCAACCAGGGCCTCTCCTGGAGGACGAGCGCCGCGGGCGTCGCGACCGTCTCGGCCGCCGGCCTGGTGACCGGCCTCGCGAACGGCAGCGCCGTCATCACGGTCACTACGGCCAGCGGCGGCTATACCGCGAGCTGCGCGATCAGCGTGGTCATCCCGCTCGCGGGCATAAGCCTCGCCAACACGAGCGCCACCGTAGCGAGGTCGACATGGGTCGCCCTCGACCTCGTCTTCTCGCCGAGCGACGCGACGAACCGGAACATCGCCTGGTCGAGCGCCGATCCCTCCATCGCGGCCGTCAACTCGGCGGGCATCGTGACCGGGACGGGCTGGGGCTCCACCACGATCACGGCGACAGCCGAGGACGGAGGCTTCGCGGCGAGCGCCGCCGTGACGGTCAAAGGACTCGTCTCCGCCCTCGCGGGAGGAAGCTATTCGGGAAGCCTGGACGGCACGGGCAGCGCCGCCAGGTTCAACAGCCCGAATCAAATGGCGAGCGACGGGACTTTCCTCTACGTAGTCGACTCATACAACCACATGATTCGGAAAGTCGCCGTCTCCACCGGCGCAGTAACGACCCTCGCGGGCTCGACGAGCTCGGGCAGCGCCGACGGAACCGGCGCTGCCGCCGGCTTCCGCTTCCCGGAGGGCATAGCTTTGGCGGGAGCCTATCTCTATGTCGCCGACACCGGGAACAACATGATTCGGCGCCTAGACCCCGCCACGGGGGCAGTGACAAGCTTTGCCGGCTCGACGACCGCCGGATCCGCCGACGGGACCGGAACCGCCGCCGGCTTCTCCGGTCCGGTCGCCTTGGCGAGCGACGGAACGAATCTCTACGTCTCGGACAAGGGCAATAACACCATCAGGAAGATCGTCATCTCCACGAAGGCCGTGACGACTCTCGCCGGCTCGGTCGGCACACCGGGCTGCGCGGACGGCAGCGGGACATCGGCCAGATTCTCGAATTCCTACGGCCTCGCGACGGACGGGACGAATCTATATGTCGTGGAAATCAGCTACTCCCTGATCCGCAAGATCGTCATCGCCACCGCCGAGGTGACGACCCTCGCCGGCTCGGGCAGCAAAGGGTATTCGGACGGCATCGGAACCGCGGCGACCTTCAACTGGCCCTACGGAGTGGCGACGGACGGGACTTATCTCTACGTGACGGACGGCAGTAATCACGCGATCAGGCGGATGAACCTAAGCACGCGCGCCGTGACTACGCTCGCGGGATCCGGCGGCTCGGGCTACGTCGACGGCATCGGCGTGGACGCGAAGTTCAATTTCCCCTACGGGATCGTCATCGTCGGGGCCGATCTCTACATCGCCGACCGCAACAACAATATAATCAGGAGGATCAGGTAGGGGGGCGCGATCGGCCTTGATCCTTATTTAGTGTTTCGAAGATTAGCGGTAATAATTCCATAAATTGCTTAACCAAAAGCAAATGCAGGTAGATAAGCTGCTTTCGCTGTCCCCGGTGTTCGCACATCCTTCTTCCACCACTTATTCTCCAGCGGGTCGAGCTTGGT
>DBTW01000021.1 GCA_002307245.1 Spirochaetaceae bacterium UBA1306
CTCGGCCGGCTCCGTGAGAGGATCAGCGGCGCCATGCAGGCCTATCGCGGCTCCTGGCCCCTGGAGACCCGTGAAGTGGACGCGAGCCTGGAGTCGGCGGGGGCCTATCGCGAGATGCTCGCGCGGCTGCGGGCCGACGACCTCCCTCGCTTCGAGCGGGCCTTCAAGGAGCTCCTGAACGAGAACACCATACGCGAGGTGGCCAATTTCCAATCCCAGCTCAACCGAGAGCGGGCGAGCATCCGCGAGCGCATCGAGCGGATCAACCAGTCGCTTACCATGATCGACTACAACCCCGGCCGCTACATCGTCCTCGAGGCCCAGCAGGGGCCGGACGGCGAGATCAGGGACTTCCTCGCCGACCTCAAGGCCTGTACCGAGGGCAGCCTGACCGGCTCCGCCGACGAGCAGTACTCCGAGGCGAAATTCCTCCAGGTGAAGCGGATCATCGGCCGCTTCCAGGGCCGGGAAGGCTATAGCGAGGTCGACAAGCGATGGACGGAGAAAGTGAGCGACGTCCGGCAGTACTTCGTCTTCTCCGCCTCTGAGCGCTGGCGCGAGGACGACGTCGAATACGAGCACTACACCGACTCCGGCGGCAAGTCGGGCGGGCAGAAGGAGAAGCTCGCCTACACCGTCCTGGCGGCCAGCCTCGCCTACCAGTTCGGCCTCGAGTGGGGAGCGGTCAAGTCGAGGAGCTTCCGCTTCGTGATGATCGACGAGGCCTTCGGCCGCGGCTCGGACGAGTCCGCGCGCTACGGCCTCGAGCTCTTCAAGCGCCTGAACCTCCAGCTCCTCGTCATCACGCCGCTGCAGAAGATCCACATCATCGAGCCCTACGTCGCGGCCGTGGGCTTCGTCTACAACGAGGACGGCCGCGACTCGAAGCTGCGCAACCTGAGCATCCAGGAATACCGCGCCGAGCGGGAGCGCCGGGACGGTCCCGCGCCGTGAGCGGGGCGAAGGACGGTGGGCCCAGGCCCTGGACGAGCGTGCCTGAGCTGCGGGCGCGGCTGCTTCGCGAATGGGAGAGGGGGCTCCTGCCCGCGGCGCTCGTCGGAGGGCAGGAGCTTTTCCCCATGCGCTTGAAATTAAAGGGACCGAGCGCCCGCGAGCTCTCCGAGCTCTTCGGCGAGGCGCGCTCGTGGATCGCGGGACTGATCGAAGGAGCCGGAAGCCCCGGCTACCGCCTCGAGATGAAGGCGATCGAGCATCGCCAGCTCGGGGCCAACGATATTCCCATAGCCGCCATCTTCGATAGGCCCGAGGACGCTCTCGCCTTTATCGGCAAGCGCCGCGACGCGTCGCGTCTCCTCCGCCTCGCCGGGGAGATCGGGACTGCCTTCCCGGAACTCGGGGACTGGATCGTCAAGCGCCCTCTCGTCGTCCTCGAGCGGGAAGCGGACTGGCCGGCCCTCCTCGCGACACTCGCCTGGTTTAGGGCCCACCCGCGCTCGGGGCTCTACGCCCGGCAGATCGATGCCCCGGGCGTGCACAGCAAATTCGTGGAGACCCATCGAGGACTCCTGGCCGAGCTCCTGGACATCATCCTCCCGTCGGAGGCGGTCGACAGCGAGGCTGTCGGGGCCCTTTCCTTCGCTCGCCGCTACGGCCTCCGCGAGAAGCCGGCCCGAGTCCGCTTCCGCGTCCTCGATCCGGCCCTGGGTCTCCGCGTCGCCATGGCGGCCTCGTCCTCGGAACCGCGTCCCGAGGAGCTCGGCCTCCTCTCCGCGGACTTCGCCCGGCTCTTTCCGCCCCAGGGCGCCGATACCCTGCCTCGGGTCTTCATCACCGAGAACGAGGTCAACTTCCTGGCCTTCCCCGCCGTGGCCGGCAGCCTCATCGTCTTCGGCTCGGGCTACGGCTTCGCCGCCATCGCCTTGGCCGAATGGCTTCATCGTTGCCGGGTCCTCTACTGGGGCGACCTCGATACCCACGGCTTCGCCATCCTCGACCAGCTTCGCGCCGACTTCCCCGATGCTGGGTCTCTCCTGATGGATCGGAAGACCCTGCTCGCGCATCGCGAGCTATGGACCAGTGAAGCGACGCCGACCAAGGCCGAGCTCGGCCGCCTAAGGCCAGACGAGCGCGCGCTCTACGATGACCTGCGCTACGATCGCCTGGCCCCCGCCCTGCGCTTGGAACAGGAGCGCATCGGATTCGCTTGGGTCGAATCGGCGTTGAAGGGAATCTAGCGGCGCGCCCCGTGCCCGCCCAGGGCCAGGAGCAGGGCCATGGCCGCGAGGCCGCAGGGTATGGCCCAAAGGGCGGCGGGCAGGCTCGCGCGGTCGGCCACGAGGCCGAGGGCGAGGGGCATGGCGAAGATAGCCGACCCCGCGGAGAAGGCCGCGAGGGAGCTCGCCTTGGCGGTCAGGCCACGCGAGGCTTCGAGGGCGAGGGAAAGGGCGAGGGGGTAGAAGGTAGCGACGCCGAAGCCGCAGAGGGCGAGGCCGGCGAAGGCCGTGACTGGCGCGGCGCGCATCCAGTAGAGGGGGAAGCCGAGGAGGGTCAGGGCCATCGCGCCCCAGAGGATGCGTCTCTCGCCGATGCGGCCCATCAGGCGGCTCGAGGCGAAGCGCCCGCAGACGGCGGCGATCTGGAAGGTGCCCGCCCCCGCGGCCGCGAGGCTCACCGATCCCCCGGGCAGGCCTTTTAGGTACTCGGTGGCCCAGAAGCCGACCGACCATTCGACGCCCACGCCCACGAAGATCAAGGCGAGGAATCCCCAGAAGGCGGCGGGCATCCTTCCGCCGCGCTCTCCCTTCTCCTCGGCGCCGGCGACCTCCCTCGCGATGGGCCTGAAGCCGAGGGCGGCCGTGACCGAGAGGCCGAGGGCGAAGGCGGGCCACACCGCGCGCCAGCCCAGGCCGACGGCCACGCCCGCTATGAGCACGAAGGGAGCGAGGGCGCTGGTGACGCTGGCGGCTATGTTCGCCTCCATCAGGGCCTGGCCGCGGCCCTCGCCGCCAAGCTGGGAGATCGAGGCCTGGATGGAAGAGAGGGCCTGGGTGCCCGCGTAGCTCATCACGAGGATGGCCGCGAGGCTCAAGGCGGGGACGGGCGCGAGGACGAGGCCCGAGAGCCCGGCCAGGATCCCGATCATGCCGCCCCACAGCATCCGGCGGACGCCGAAGCGGCGGATCCACAGGCTGGCGCTGAGGCCGCCCGCCATCTGGCCGAGGGCGAAGGCGCTCATGTGCAGGGCGGCCGTGCCGTAGTCGAGCTTGAACTCCGCGCGGAGGAAGGGAACGGCGGGGCCGATCATGTTCTGGACGAAGGCGAAGAGCCCCAGGAGGGCGTAGAGGGCCATGAGCGCGGGACCGCGGACGAGGCTTTTGGGCGATGCGGGCATGGCAACGAGTATACGGAGGCGCCTCGAGGCTGTTCAATCGCCCGGCAACGCGGCAAGGCGGCAAGGCGGGCCCGAGCCCTCGACCTTCCTCTCGCAAAGCTGCTACCCTTGGCCATTCCCGTTCGACGAAGGAGCACAGCATGAAAGTAGTCGCGATCAACGGAAGCCCCCGCCCGGCGGGGAACTGCGCGATGGCCCTCGGCCGGGTGGGCGAGCGCCTGGGCGGGCGCGGCATCGGCTTCGAAGTCATCCAGGTGGGCGACAAGGCGATGCGCGGCTGCATGGCCTGCGGGGCCTGCTTCAAGCGGCAGGACGGGCGCTGCGCCTTCGGCGCGGACGGTCTCGACGCGGCGGTGGAGGCGATGGCCGCGGCCGACGGTATAATCCTCGCGTCGCCGGTCCATTATTCGGGCGTCGGCGGGACGATGAAGTCCTTCCTCGACCGGGCCTTCTACGTGGCCGGGGCGAACGGCGGGCTGTTCAGGCACAAGGTCGGCGCCGCCCTCGTCGCCGTGCGGCGCTCGGGCGGCTCCTCGGCCCTGGACTGCCTCAACCACTACCTAAGCTACTCCGAGATGATCGTCGCCACTTCGAACTACTGGAACATCGTTCACGGCCGCCAGGTCGGGGAGATGGAGCAGGACGCCGAGGGCGTCCAGACCGTCGAGCTCCTCGCGGACAACCTCGCCTGGATCCTCGAGATGCGCGAGGCCGCCAAGGGGAGCGTCCCCGAGCCGGGGCCGGTCAAGAAGGTGATGACGAGCTTCGTGCGCTAAGGGTCTAGCGGTAGCGGCAGGCGTAGGCGACGTCGGCCTGGGCTTCGACCTCGAAAGCCAAGCCCTTGGGCACGACGAAGCCCTCGCCGGCGCGGAAGGACTTCCAGTCCTCGCCGGGGAGCCTCGCGCGGAGGGTCCCCGAGAGGATGGACATGCGCTCCTCGCTCGAGGTCGAGAAGGAATACTTTCCGGCCTCGATCACGCCGAGGGTGGCGGGGCCCTCGGGCTCCGCGAAGGCTAGGCTCATGACTCGTCCGTCGAAATAGGCATTGTGCTTCATCGTGTTCTCCTGTCCTGGGTTCGGGCGAAAGCGCGGGCATGATAGCACGGACGGGGCCGCGGGCGAAGCGGGCCGGTCCTGGCGTGCCGGGGCCGGCCGCGCTAGTCTTGAAGTATGGGCAATGCCGGTTCCTGGAGAGAGCTCGCCGCGCGGAACTTGGCGGACTACAAGATCTTCGACATCTCCTCGAGCGACCGCGTGTCGGAGGACGGGAAGAGAGGGACCTTCTACCTCCTCAACTCCCTCGACTGGGCGGGCGTGATCCCGGTCGTCGACACCGCCGCCGGGCGGATGATCGTGATGATCCGCCAGTATCGCCACGGGACGGGCAGGCTCTGCCTGGAGTTCCCCGGCGGCGCGGTCGAGCGGGGGGAGGACCCCGCCCTGGCGGTCAGCCGGGAGCTGGCCGAGGAGACGGGCTATAAGGCCCAGGTGATAGTGCCCCTCGGCTCACTCTCCCCCAATCCGGCCTTCATGACCAACGCCTTCTATGCCTTCGTGGCCGAGGGCTGCCGCTGCGATTGCGAGCAGTTCCTCGACGAGAACGAGGAGATCGAGGTCAGCCTCGTGCCCGAGCGCGACGCCGTCGACCTGGTCGGGGCCGAGGACTACGGCCACGCCCTCATGACGGCCACGCTCTTCCTGTACATGCGCTATCGCGGCCTGAGCCTCTGACATGGCGGGGCCGAGGCTGTAGCATGCGCCTGTGGACCCTGCACCCGGGCTACCTCGACGCGAAGGGCCTCGTGGCCGCGTGGCGCGAAGGCCTCCTGGCTCAGAAGGTCCTCGAGGGCGGGACGAAGGGCTACGCGAGTCATCCTCAGCTCCTCCGCTTCAAGGGCTGCGGCGATCCCCTGCGATCGATCGCGCAGTACCTCGAGGCGCTCCGTTCCGAGGCGGAGTCGCGGGGCTTCTCCTTCGACGCGTCCAGGATCAGGCACTTCGACCCGGGCTACCGGATGAGGATCGGCGTCAACTCGGGGCAGCTCCGCTACGAGCTAGAGCTCCTGAGGTGGAAGCTGGAAAGCCGCGATCCCGAGAGGCGTTCCCGCCTCGAGACCCTTGAGGTGATCCGCCTCAATGCGGCCTTCGAGGAGCGCGAGGGCGGCATCGAGGATTGGGAGCGGGCCGTCGAGGCCCTGCGCCTCCGCGCTATGGCCGCTTCGCGACGATAGCCGAGACCCACTTCACCCGGGCGATGAGGACGATCGCGATGAGGGCGGCGGCGTAGTTCGAGAAGAGGTTGCCCCAGAAGACCGAGTAGAACGAGAGGCTGCGCTCGGTCGCGAGGATGAACGCGTAGCGAAGGAGCCAGATGCGCAGGATGCCGAGGACTAGGGGGACCTTGGTGCGCCCGAGGCCGATGAAGGCGCCCTGGACCGTCATGCAGACGCCGAAGCCGATGACCGAGTAGGTGTAGATGTGCAGCGCGTGGTTGGCTATCTCCAGGAGCCCGGCCTCGCGCGTGAACAACACCGTGAGGTGGGACGAGAGCGGGAGGACTATGGCTATGACGCAGGCGCCGGCGAGGGCGCTGGCGACGCAGCCGACCAGGCAGGATCGCCTGGCCTTGGCGGGCTTGCCCGCGCCGATGTTCATGCTCACCATCATGGTCACGGCAGAGCCGAAGGTGCCCGGCAGCGTGTAGCAGATCGCGGTGATGTTGCTCGCGATGCCCTGGGCGGTCAGGACCAGGCTGCCGTAGCGCTGGGTCTCGTTGTTGATGAGGAAGAAGCCGAGGTTGAGGAACAGGGAGTTGAGCATGGCGGGGAAGCCGACCCGCGCGAGCTGCCTGACGATCGCGCGGTCGAAGCCGAAGCCCTTGAGCTCGAGGCGGTCCTCGCCCTTCCTCACGAACAGCTCGTGGAACATCCAGGCCGTCACCAGGGCATTGGCGAAGAGCGAGGCGAGGACGCAGCCGACGATGCCCAGGCCGAGGAACCTGAGGAAGAGGAAGTTGAAGGCGATCTTGAGGGCCAGCATGATGACCATGCGGATGAAGGGAGCCTCGGGCTTGCCGTTCGCGCTCATGATGCCGTTGTAGATCGACTCCATGAAGGAGAAGGGCAGGACTATGGCGCTGAGGGAGAGGTAGAGGAACACGTCGCGGGATATCTCCGGGTTGATCCGGCCGGAGACGAGGGCCGCCGCCGCCACGAGGAAGGGCGCGGAGAGGCAGCCGAGGAGGGAGCCCGCGACCACGATCTGCGTGGCCGTGCGCCTCGACTCGGCCAGGTTGCCGCGGCCGTTCAGCTGGCCGAGGATGGCCATCGCCGCCACGGAGAGGCCCTGGGCGATGGCGCTCACCATGTTGATCACGGGCGTGGAGTAGGTCACCGCGCTCATCGCGATGTCCCCGGCCAGATTGCTTATGAAGAGCCCATCCATCAGGGGCATGAGGGACTGGACGCAGCCAAACATGAGGCTGGGGACGGAGAGAACCACGAGGGTCCGGAGTATCGACCCGCTCAAGATGAGCTCGCGGCGCTGGCTGGACGTTTGGTTCAAGGAGGCGATTCGCATGGAGGATGGTCCTCTTCAAGGGGGGCGGGCCCCAGGATACCGCAAAAGCCCCGGGAGCTACAATCGATCCCGGCCGGGCCGCCCGGCGGCCAGGAGCTCCTTCAACGCCCCGACGACGATGGTCTCGTAGACCGAGCCGACGCTCTCGATCGACATGGGCGAGTCCTGGGAGAGCCACCAGGTCGCGATCCTGATCAGGAGCGCGGCCATGGAGACCGCGTAGATCTCGGAGAAGGCCGGATCCTTGAAAATAGCGTAGGTGGCGTCCAGGTACTTCATGCGCTCGTCGATGATCTTGGCCTCGATCTTGTCCGCCATGATGAGGCGGAATTCCGGGTTGCCGCCGGGGCCGATCAAGATCCTCAGGGTCTTCCGCTCTTCCTCGATGAACTTGAACATCGTCCTTAAGTAGGGGGCGGCCCAGTCGGTGCTGTCGTCCTTCAGGGCCGGGGCGCCCATCTTCGCGATGATCGAGTCGAAGAAGCCCACGCATCCCTGCCGGAACAGGTCGTCCTTGTCCTCGTAGTACCGATAGAAGGTAGCCCGGTTCACCTGGGCGCGGGAGGCGATGTCCCGCACGGTGATGTCCCGGTAGCCCCGTTCGTCTATGAGCTCGACCAGGGCCGCCCAGAGCCTCGAGTGCGTGCGCCCGATCCTCAGGTCCCCTCTCTTCCCGGTCTCCTCGCCCATGCCCCGTCTCCGTCCTCGCCCGCGCGTCGAGAGGCCGCGCGAAGCGACACATCGGGCCAGTCTGTCGCATATGCGACAGGAGCGGGCGCCCTGTCGTTTGCCGCTTTCCCGAGGTCGCCAGTATAGTCGGTCTCGAGGCGCGCGGCGAGACGGTCGCCGCCTCGGCATCGGAGGTCTCGCTTGCTTACGCTCCTGTCATTCGTCGCGGCCAACCGCATCCTGCTCATCGTACTGGCCCTGTTCCTGTCCGTCCTCGCCTTCTACCGCCTGATCGGCATAGGCCGGATCGCCGCGGCGGCCACGCGGCGCCCTCGGACGGCGATCGCCTGCTGCCTGCTCCTCGTCGCCTGCCTCGGCCTCGGCGTCGGGCGCCTGCGCGTCGACGCCAACCTCAACTCGATCCTGCCCGCGACAATGGCCTCGCGCCAAACCGACCTGCGGATCGAGAAGGCCTTCGGCAGCGTCGACCGAGTCTACATCGTCGTCGAGGCGAAGAGGGGCGATGCCTGGAGCCCCGGCGTCCTCGCCGCCGTAAAGTCGATGTGCGACGAGCTCGCGGCGGCGCCCTACGTCGACAAGGTTATCTCCCTTTCCGAGGGCAAGGACGCGAGGCTCGAGGACGACAGCCTGACCATCGGGAAGATGATGGACGGCCTGCCCGCGGACGAGGCCGGGATCGCGGCCCTGCGCTCCAGGCTGCGCGCGCATCCGCTGCTTGGTCGGCGACTCGTCAGCGCCGACGACAAGGCGGCCCTGATCGCGGTCCTCCTGAAGCCGAGCCTGAGCGAGCTCTCCGGAGAGGCATCGGTCGAGCGGAAGGTGACCGACGCCGAGGTCTGCGCCCCCGACCCGGCCAGCCCCGGGCGGCCCAGCCTGGGCAACCTCAAGGCGCGCTACGAGAGCGACGATATAGCCGTCTCCTTCTCGGGCCTGCCGTACATCCGCTACGAATCCGCGAAGAAGATGATGGCCGACATGTCCCTCTTCCTTCCCGCCGGCATCGCCATCATGCTCGGCTTTCTCTTCCTCTGCTTCCGCAGCCTCCGGGGCATGCTCCTGCCCTTCACTGTGGTCGCGTCGAGCCTGCTTGGGCTGTACGGCTTCATCGGCCTGCTCGGCGAGAAGATCTACCTTCCCTACGTGATAATCGGCCCCATGTTCATCGCGATCGCCCATAACTACGGCACTCAGCTCGTGGCGAGCTACTACGAGGAGATCCGCGCGCGGCCGGGCTCGGCGGACCTGGCCTCGGCCGCGCGGGACAGCGTCGTAAAGATGGGCTCGCCTCTGCTGCTCTCCGCGGCCACCGTGATCGTGGGCTTCCTCACCATGCTCGGCCATCCCCTGCCGCCGATGGCCTACCTCGGCTTCTTCAGCGCCTTCGGGATCACGCTCGCCTTCGCCCTCACGATCGTCCTGACGCCCGCGATCCTCTCCCTGCTCGGGCCGCCCAGGCGCGCCCTCTCGGGCGGGCAGGACGCCGCGGTCGACCGCGCCCTCGCGGCCGCGGCCCGCTTCGTCGTGCGCCGACGCTACGCCATCCTCGCCTTCGCGGCCGCCCTGGTGGCCGCCTGCGCCCTGCTCATCCCTCGCGTGCGCACCGACAGCAACGCGGTCGGCTACTACCGCAAGGACAGCGCGGTCTACAAGGCCTTCGAAATGATCGGCGAGAAGTTCGGCGGCGCCTCGACGATCGACGTCCTCCTCGAGGCGAGGTCTCCCGCCGCCGCCGACTCGCCGGACGACGGCCCCCTAAAGTCCGCGGCCGCGATGAAGTGGATGGAGCGCCTGCAGGCCTACGCCGAGTCGCTGACCGATCCCGAGACCGGCAAGGCCCTGGTCGGCGACTCGTCCTCGATCGCCGACCAGGTCGCCTACCTGAACGGCGCGATGCAGGGCGACGCGGCGCAGGACCGAGTGCCCGACGACGACGGCCTCATCGCGCAGTACCTCATGCTGGCCGACCAGGCCGACCTGTCGAGCCTCGTCGACTCCAAGTTCAACGCCGCGCAGGTCGTGATACAGATGCCCGACATGGGGACGGGGAGCGTCCGGACGGTCGTGGAGGGCCTCAAGTCCTTCGTCGGGCGCGACCCGCCTCCGGGCCTCGATGTGTCCTTCGGCGGCGCCGTGATGGGGATCTACGAACTCAACGGACTCCTGGTCGAGGGGCAGATCAAGACGATCCTCCTCAGTGTCGCCGTGATAGTCCTCTGCTACATGCTGGTCTTCCGCTCGGTCTCGGCCGGCATCCTGGCCTCGATACCCCTCGTCATAGCCATCGCCCTCGTCTTCGGCATGATGGCCCTGTTCCGCATCAACCTGGACAACATCACCTCGATCCTGACGGGGATCATGATCGGCGCTGGCACGGACTACACCGCTTATTTCCTCTGGCGCATGCGCGAGCTCGCGCCTAGCAGCGCCAGCCTCGAGGAGGCCTACGTCGGGACCATGGAGACGATCGGGAAGGGCATCGTCTACAACGGCTTCTCGGTGGTGATAGGCTTCGTGGTCTTCTTCTGGAGCAACTTCCTGCCCGTCGTGTTCTTCGGCGCCCTCATCTCGGTTTCGATCCTCGTCTGCATCCTCGGCGCCCTCACCGTCCTGCCGGTCGCCCTGCTCATCGCGAAACCGAAGTTCCTGACAAGGAGAGCATCATGAAAAGATTCGCCGCGTTATGCGCCGTCATCGCCCTCTGCGCCGCCCCGGCTCTGGCCGATCCCAAGGGCGACGAGGTCGCCCGGATCTATTTCTCCCTGCCCAAGCCGAGCGACACCCGCGCCGTGGCCACGATGACCATCGTCGCCAAGTCGCTGTCGCGCAAGGTGCGCAAGCTCGAGATGCTGACGCGCGAGGGCCCGAGGGGGCGGGACAGCCTCGTGCGCTTCCTCGAGCCCGCCGACGTGGCGGGCACCAAGTTCCTCACTCTCGCGAAGGAGGGCGGCGGTTCCGAGCAGCGCCTCTACCTGCCGGCGCTCAAAAAGACGCGCAAGATAGCCTCCTCGGCGAAAGACGGGGCCTTCGTGAACTCCGACCTGTCCTTCTACGACATGGAACCCAGGTCCTTCGACGACTGCGCATATGTCCTACTGTCCGAGAGCGAGGCGGCCCCCGACGAGGCCCTGGCCGGGAAACGCTTCTACAGACTCGAGATGAGGCCCAAGGACCCTGAGGCGCCCTATTCACGGATGGTCGCCTGGGTCTGCATGGACGACGGCGACATCTACCGGCTGGAATGCTTCGATCGCCGGGACGGGGGCCTGGTCAAGGTCATCGTCTTCGAGAGGATCGAGCTCATAAAGGGCTCGCTGATCGCGACGAGGACCAAGGTCTCCGACCTCCGCAAGGGAAGCACGACCGTGATGGCCTTGGGCGAGCTCATGGTGGACGAGGGCGTCAAGGACGAGGCCTTCAGCCTCAAGAGCCTGGAAGGCTAGTCTAGTGTTACGAAGCTTGTGGAATAAAAACTAGTAAATTACTTTAGTTGAAATAATTAGATGCATGCATTTTCTGTGATTTTTGTGAGCGCAGGTATTTCCTTACTAGCTATCACTCATCATGCATCCGAACCTCAAGGCTTCGTAACACTACAAGGTGCCTCAGAGCTCGATCGCGATTTCCCGTACGCCCGGCCGCTCGATGGAGAAG
>DBTW01000092.1:0-10093 GCA_002307245.1 Spirochaetaceae bacterium UBA1306
TCGATTCGGGCGTTGAGCGGCGGCCTGCGAAGGCCGGGATACCTATCAGCCTGGATGCGCAGGGCCGCCGCGACGCGCGCGCGTATGCTGGCGCTCGATTCGCCCCCTGGGCCGATGAGGGCCGAGGGAGGGACAGGCTCGACGGGGATCCGTATATCGATACGGTCGAGAAGAGGGCCTCCGAGCTTTTGCCTGTATCGCTGCAGCTCCTGTATGGAACAGAGGCAAGCCCGCCCCTTCCGGCCCAAGTTGCCGCAGGGACAGGGGTTGGCGGCCATGATCAACTGGAATTCGGCCGGGAAACGGGCGACCGAACCGGCTCGGACAAGGGATACCCGCCCCTCCTCTATAGGTTCGCGCAGCGATTGGAGCACGTCGGAACGGAATTCGGCCGCCTCGTCCAGGAAGAGAACGCCGCGATGGGCCAGACTGATCTCGCCGGGACGGAGCCGCCGCCCACCGCCGATCATGCCCTCGAGGGAAGCCGAGTGGTGGGGCGAGCGGAACGGGGGCCGTAGGTCGAGGGCGGCGCCCGCGCCGAGGAGGCCCGAGAGCGAATAAAGCGAGGCGACCCGGACGGCATCCTCTTCCGGGAGGTCGGGAAGAAGACCGACGAAGCGCCGCGCGGCCATGGTCTTGCCCGAGCCAGGGGGGCCGAAGAGCAGGACATTGTGCCCGCCAGCGGCAGCGACCTCGAGGGCGCGGCGGAGCAGGGATTGGCCCTTCAGTTCCGCCATGTCGCCTTCCTCGGCCACGCTCCGCGTGCATGAGACCAAGTTGCCCTCCCCTTCCCGGTCGCCCGCGGGGGGCTCGGCGCCCTGCCGCATGAGGGCGAAGAGCTCGGTAGCATCCTCCAGGCGATCGATCGGGAAGACCGCGCCCCTGCGTAGGGCGCGAGCCTCGGCCGCGTTCTCGGCGGGCACGACGAAGCGCCCCACACCGGCGGCGAGGGCGGCGGCGGCGGCTGGAAGGACGCCCCTGACGGGTCGCACCGCCCCGTCGAGGCGAAGCTCGCCCAAGGCCAGGAAGGAAAAGCCTGGGTCGGGAATGGAGCCGGAAGAGCCGAGGATGGCGAGGGCCATGGGTAGGTCGTAGGCTGCCCCCTCTTTGGGCAGGTCCGCGGGGGCGAGATTGACGAGGACCCGATCGAGGGGGAATTCGAAGCCCGAGTTGCGGATGGCGGCCCGGACCCTCTCCCGGGCCTCCTTGACGGCGCCCGCGGCGAGTCCAACGAGGTCGACGCCGGGGATGCCGCGCCTGATGTCCACCTCCACGTGGACGAGGCTGCCTTCGAAACCCGAGGGCTCGTGCGCGATGACGGTCATGCTGCCTCCCCGCGGATGCAACGCGCGCGGGAAGACCGGATGATTGAAGGATAGCTAAGTATCTTTCGCGATTTCGCCCAGGATGCTCGAGCTCGCATGGAAAGGAATTCCTCAGGGCATGATGGATTCGTTTCCGAACTGGGCGTGGACGATCGCGAGGCTATCGGACGCGCTTGCGACGGATCATGACCGCCAAGGCCGCGCAGAGGAAGAGGTAAGGCAGGTTTGAGAGCAGGACGCGCCCGATCGGGACGCCCCAGGGGGAGAAGCGCGACTCGTCGACGAGGCCGAGGCGGGCGAGAAGATCGAAGAGAATGTCGGCATAGCCTGCGATCACGCCGATGACGATGAGCATCCAGGCGATATCCCTGGTCCTGGACCAGAGGAGTATCGCCAGGAAGGCTGTTACCGCGGCCGTGGCGAGGCGCGAGGCCAGTAAGATCGTATCTGCCGAACTCATCACGCCGAGAGTATCGGCTCGCAAACGGTCGAGCTTGAAGCGATCAGCCGCCTAGGGGGCCGCGGCGAGGAGCCTGTCCAGTTTTTTCATCACGGCGTCCCTCCAAGCTTGGGTGCCCCCCTTGAGCTGCCGCTCGCTTAGGCCGGGCAGCTTGGAGCGGTACTCCGCGAGGGAGGAAGAGAGCTCGGGAGGGAGGGGGCTGGGCAGCTTCGGGACCAGAGCGTCCACGCCCGCGAGGGAGGCATAGGCGAGATAGTCGTCGTCGTCGTCGAGGAGGGAACGGAAGGCGGGCAGCATCGACGCGTCGGGATGATGGATGAGGAGGGTGGCGATCCAGGACTTCGGGTAGGGATCCAGGCTCGGTAGGAGGGCGGTCGAGCGGGCGATCAGCGAAGGCATGGGAAAATGATCGATCGCCTCCCCCGCCATCACGCAATCCTCGGCGATCGCGGCCTTGAGCCCGGAATCGAGGTAGGCTTCCCAGGCTTTTCGCTCCGCGTCCGAGTCGTCCTTCGCGGGATGGGATGCGAGATACAGGGCCGCATACCAGGTCGCGGCCTCGGCCTTCTCGCCGGGACCGGCCTTGGCCTTGGCGGACCGGGAGGGCCTCCAGCGATCCAGGTAGAGCTGCCGCGCAAGGGAGGGCTCCAGAGGGAGCAGGGCCCAGTAGGCCGCGGACGGTGTCCGCGTCCAGGAGGCGGCCTGCCAGACGGGGAGGCCCTGCTGGACGAGGGGCAGGAGCTTGCGCAGGCCGATGGGGTCGGCGATGCGCCCGAGGGCGACGACGCAGTGGTAGTTCAGGTCGGCCTCTCGGCTCGGGTCGATGTTCTTGAGCAGGGAGTCGATCGCGGCCTTCTCGCGCTTCTCCCCGAGGCTCATCGCGGCGTAGATCCGCGCCGCGGAGTCGCCGCCCGAGGGCGGCATGAGGAGGAAGCGCACGAAGGTCTGAAGGGTCCTCGTGTCGCCTATCTTGCCGAGGGACTTCGCGCAGGCGCGCTTGATCTCCTCGCCCTCGGCGGGGTCGACGAGGATGGCGGAGAGCGGGTCGACGGCGCGGGAGTCCCGCAGCTCGCCGAGGCCGAGGGCCGCGGCGACGCGCACGGAGCCGTCGCGGTCCGCCAGGCGGCCGAGGAGGGCGGGGACGGCGCGGGGATCGCCCAGCCGCACGAGGCTCCGGCAGGCTTCCTCGCGCACGAAGGCGGCCGGGTCGGAGCAGAGGAGGACGAAAAGCTCGAGGCAGTCGGGGCTCGCCGCCCGGCCGAGGACGCGCATCGCCGACACGAGCAGCGCGGGATCGCGGGCTGACTTGTCCTTGACGAGGGCGGAGAGGGCCGCGATGGCGGCGGGGGTCTTGCCCCCCCCGAGGAGCGAGGCGGCGGCGGCGGCCTGGGTCGGCCTGGACGGATCGAGGAGGGAGAGGAGCTCCGGCTCGGACAGGGGCGGCGCGCGCCCGGTCGCCGCGGCCTCGCCCGCAGCGCGGAGGAGGGAGAGCCCGGCGCCCCAGTCGGCCTGGGCCTTGAGCGCCGACGAAGAGGGCGCCAAGCCGGCCGCGGCCGGCTTGGCGAGGAGCGCCCCGAGATCGCCGAGGGCCGCGTCCCCCGCCTTGAGCCGCGAATCGCGGAGCTTCATATACTGCGCGCTCTCTTCGAATCTCGCCTTTAGCGAGAGGCTTCCGTCCCCCTCGATGCTGAGCTCCGCGACCGCGGCGAGGAGGAGGCGGGCCTGGCCCTTGGGCAGGGAAGGATCGGAAAAGGCGGCGATGACACTATCCTGAGCTACATAGGGCGAGCGGAGGATCCAGGTCCACAGCGAATAGGGCGAGAGCTCGACGACGCGCGATGCGAGGCCGAGGGCCGAGGACGCGTCGGTTCCCCGGGATACCGCCTCCCACGCGGCCGCCCAGAGGGCCTCGGACTCGGGGTCGGAGAGGAGGCGCCCCTGGTCAAGGGCCGACAGGAGCTTGGCGACGCGCGCCTGGTTCAGGGAGAGGGGCGCGGGCGACAGGGCGGCGAGCTTGATCGCCAGCGAAGGCAACTCAGGGGCCGACTTCTGCGCCGCGTCGGCCCGGTCGAGGAGCGCTTCGGCCAGCCTCGCCCTGCCCGAGCCGCCCGAGGGGGGCCAGAAGCCCGGCCCGCGCTGGTAGGCCGCGGGCAGGAGGGCGGCGAGGGAACTCGCGGCGGCCGCGTCGAGGGTCGAAAAGTCGGCGGCGAGGCCGAGGGCTAGCTCCTCGGAGTCGGCCGGCTTGGGCATGGAGCCCCGGCCGAGCCAGGCTCGGTAAGCCTCGACCCTATCGGAGAGGGATGCCTTCCCCTCGCTCGATACCGAGGGGGCCTTGATTTGGGCTTGGGCGGATAAAGCCGCAGTCTGGGAAAAGGCCAAGGCGGAGAGCATGGCGAGGTAAATCGAAGCCTTGACCCGCATATCCTTCCTCTTCCGGCGCGCGGTACCGGCTCGGGCGACGAGTCCGCGCCGCCCGAGCCTATGCCAAGAGTGACTCCAGGTCGAGCTCCGCCGCCGCGCAGGGCATCGTGACGCTCCAGGCCTCGAGCACGCGGGGGTGGAGCTCGCCGAAGAGGCCTATCGGGTCGCCCCGGTAGATGATCCTCGCCTGGCGCCCCACGATGAAGCGCTGGTCCTCCGCCTCGGCGATGGTGTAATCCTTGCCGAGGAAGTACAGGAGGGTGGCCACGTAGCTCGCCGCCTCGTTGTAGTCGGCCGCGGCGTGCGAGAGGAGGAAGGCGAGCCTCTGGCGCGTGGAGACACCGTAGTTCTCGGCGGGGTTCAGGAAGGCCACCTTGCCCGCCTCGAAGATGCGGTGCGGATAGGGGGCGCGGCTCGACACCGACTCCGAGGACATGAGGCAGGGCAGGATCGAGGGGCGGACGTACTCGAAGCTCTCGGACATGGGGTTGGCGATGCGCACGGCCGCCCCCGCGGAGGCGGCTCCGGACGCGGCCTGCTCGGCGGGATCGAGGCCCATGCGCTCGAGGTAGTCCTTGCCGGAGCCGAGGTAGCCGTAGGCCATCTCCTGGGCGCCGAGCCCCGCGAGGATGTTCTTGGCCTTCCTCGAGAAGAGCTCGATGGGCGAGAGGCGGCCGATCGTGAAGTCGCGGGGCCGCTCGGGCGCGAAGGCGTCCATGCCCTTGCCCATCATCACGTCCTCGACGATGTCGACGGCGTGGAGGAAGTCGTTGCGGTAGGGCGGCGGGAAGAGGGTGACGTACTGGCCGTGGCTCTCCGTGGCCGAGCCCATGCGGGCGATCGCCTCGCGGACCGCGTCGACGCCCAGGGGGACGCCGAGGAGCTTGGAGACCCGCGAGGCCTCGACGCTGACCGGCTTCTGAAAATAGTAGGGGAAGGTCACGTCGCGCCCGAAGGCCGTATCGTAGGGATAGACGACCTCGACCGGCTCGATGGAGTAGCCGGAATCGGCGAAGTCGCAGGCGACGATGGAAGCGGAAAGGGTCACCGAGGCGAGGTCGGTGCCGGTGAGCTCCACGAAGAGCTCCTGGTCCCCGACCTTGACGGCGCCCAGGTCGTTCGAGTTGATGACCGGCGGGTAGGAGAGGATGGCGCCCTTGTCGTCGACGAGGAGGGGATGGAGCTTGTGCGGCGCGTTGATGTGGCCGTATTCCCTGCCCTTCGGATGCTCCTTGTTGATCTCGGTGAGGGTCATGGGCCGGTCGCCCTGCAGGGGGACGAAGCGCACCGAGTCGGGGTCGACGGCCTTGTAGTGCACCGGCCACTGGATGATGGAGGTGCGGTAGATGCCCATGGACACGGTGCGGCGCTTACGCCCGTAGTTCCAGCAGACCTTCTCCTGGGTCTGGATGATGTCCTTGAGGACGGCGTCGGTCATCGCCTTGCCGGAGACGAAGAAGCCCGCCAGGAAGGGCCGCGAGGCCTCGACGGTCGCGTCGACGAGGACCTTCCGCTTGGCGGCCCTGGGCGCGCCCTCGCGCGAGAAGAAGGGATACTCGGGCATCTCGCCGCCCTCGCGGACGCGCAGGGCCCTCGCGAGGCCGGCCGTGGACCAGAGGTCGGGGCGGTTCGTGTCGTTGAGCTCGATCTTGATGACGCGCTCGTCGGCGGGGCAATGCTGTTCGGCCGCCCACTCGTCGAGCTCGGCCTTGGCGCCGGGAAGGATCGCCTCGAGGCCCGCCGCGTCGTAGCGGCGGCCGAGCAAGGAGAAGAACAGGCTCTCGTTGACTTCTATCTTCGGCATTTCTGGCTCACTCCCCTCGGATGTTCTTGGCGCGCGCGGCGCTCATACGGCCTTGGCGCGGCGTAGGCGCACGCTCTCGATGTCCGGGCTGAAGAGCTCGCGGAGGTCGTTGAGGCCGAGGGCCATGAGGGCCATGCGGTCGATGCCGAGGCCCCAGGCGAGGACCGGCACCTTGACCCCGAGGGACTCGGTGACCTCGGGGCGGAAGATGCCCGAGCCGCCGAGCTCGAACCAGCCGAGGACGGGATGCTTGATATGGACCTCGACGGAGGGCTCGGTGAAGGGGAAGTAGCCGGGGACGTACTTGACCTCCGTGGCGCCGGCCACCTCGACCGCGAACATCTCGAGGAAGCCGAGGAGGGTGCGCAGGCTCACTTCCTCGCCGAGGACGATGCCCTCGGTCTGGTAGAAATCGGAGAGGTGGGTCGCGTCGACGCGGTCGTAGCGGAAGCAGCGCGCGACGCCGAAGTACTTGCCGGGCACCTTGGCCTTGGGCAGCTGGCGCGCGGAGAGCACGGTGCCCTGGCTGCGCAGGATGAGACGCTTCGTGAACTCGCGGTCGAAGGCGTACTCCCAGCCGCGGCTGCCCGTGGCCCCGCCGTCCTGGTGGGCCGAGGCGACCTGCGAAAGGTAGGGCTCCTCGATGAACTTGGCCTTCTGGGGGGCGGCGATGTGGTAGACGTCGTGGATGTCGCGGGCCGAGTGGAACTGCGGCATGAAGAGGGCGTCGGAGTTCCAGAACTCGGTCTCGACGAGGCCGCCGTCGAATTCCTCGAAGCCGAGGGAGACGAGCTTGTCCTTGACGGACTCGACGAACTCGACGTAGGCGTTGCGCCTGCCCGGCATGAGCCTGGCGGCGGGGGCGTTGATGTTGTAGGGGCGGAAGGAGGCCTCCTTCCACGCGCCCTTCTCGAGGAGCTCGCTCGTGACCGCGCCCAGCTCCTCGCCGGTGACGCCGGCCTCCTTGAGCTCGGCCGCGACCTCGGCGGCGTCGGGGGTCAGGCGGTACCAGACCCGCTCGCGCTCGGCCGCGCGGAAGGCCGCGTCCCCCGAGCCGCGCTTGCGGGCGATGCCGCCCATCGCGGCCTTCTCCCCGGGCGACAGCGCGGCCTCCTCGAGGAGGCCGTCCTCGGCCGCGGCGGCCTTGGCGAGGAGCTCGCGGACCACGGCGATCCTCGGCTTGGGGCCCTTCGCGGCATGGGAGCCTTCGAACCAGGCGGCGTCGAGCACGGCGCGCTTGTCGCCGTCCATCGCGAGGGCGCCCTCCTTGGAGAGCAGGCCGAAGGCCGAGCCCACGTCCTTCTGCTCGAGGCCCAGGGCCGCGCAAATCTCCGGCAGCTTGGCGGGCCCCTTCTCCGAGAGGAAGCGCAGGATGCGCTCTTCGGGCGTGCCCTTTTCCGAGTACTCGCGCCCGAGGGGCGTGAGCTCGTAGACCGTGCGGGCCTCGCGGCCGTCTTCGGCGGCCAGGCCCTTCGCGGAAAGCCAGGAGAAGGCCTGGTTGCAATGGCCTTCTTTATATGAGAGCTCGGCCTGGAGCCTGCCCGAATCGAGCCGGTCGGCCTTGCCGTAGCGGAGAAGTACCTTCACTTCTAGGGGGTGAAGACTCTTCACGAGGGATCGTGCGTCCATGGGTGCTCCGATTTCGACGATCGGGAAGGCCTCTCATGCGAGAATCGCCGAGGCTTCCCCCCCGAATTTCCCGCCATTGTGGCGAAAAAAGCCCCCGGCGTCAATTCATGGGGTCATCGCCCGCTTGCGGATGGCCGCGCGGCTTCCGCGTCCGTCCATCAGGATCTCCATGGGAGCGGGTAGGAGGGTGCGGGCGCAGTGGGCGGTGCGGCGCGCGGGCGCGAAGGAATAGAGCCAGGCCCAGTCCACGAAGCTCGCGCCGCCCCAGGGCACGGTGAAGTAGCCGATGCTCATGCTCGTCACGTTGTGGAAGAAATGCGAGCCAAGGGAGGAGTCGACATGGAAGTCGGGGAGGTCGGCCTCGACGATGGCGCGCGCCATCGAGATCTGGGCGAAGGAGACGGGCACGCCCAGGCGGCGGTCGCGCGTGCCCCAGCGGCCGGGTCCCACGAGCACGTAGCGGCGCCCCAAGGCGCGCATCTCCCGGTCGAGCTCCTCGATCTCGGCGGCGATGGCCAGGGTCTCGGAGCGGTCGAAGAGCCGCGGATCGACCCAGACCAGGTCCGAGATCGTCGCGTCGCGCCCGTTCCCCATGCTCCGCTCCGAGAGGATGAAGCACTCCTCCCTCGGGACGCCGCCCAGGTCGACGGCCGCCTTGCCGTCGCCGCGGATGAGCGGCTTGAGCTGGAGGACGTAGAGGGCCGGCCTGCCCGAGGGCTCGTCGAGGTTGAGGGCGTACTCGATCTCCACGGGCGTGCCCATCGAGCGCGAGCCCATGTCGAGGACCATGTCGATGGCCTCGGCGAAGGGCAGGGCGCCGTGCTTGAGTATGTTGGCGAGGTCGACGACGCGCGGGCCCCGGGCCGAGAGACCGGGAACCAGCCGCTCGTCCCCCGCGTCCCAGGTCGAGGCGAGGAGGCCGAAGCTCGGGTCGGCCTCGGCCTCCCCTATGTCGAGCTCGCGCAGCGCGGCCTCGTCGCCGGAGAGGATGTCGGGCTCGTCGTCCTCCATGTCGAGGGCGCGGAAGACCCGCTGGGAGCAATCGCGGAGGCTCGCGGGCGGGACGATGTCGAGCTTGGGGTACTTCGGGCAGAAGCGGTAGGCCGGCCCTCCCCCGGCGACGTACGAGCCGAGGCCCAGGGCCGCGACGCAGAGCCCGTCCTCGGGCTTGAGGTAGGAGACCGGGTAGTAATTGCGCGACTGGGCCGTGCCCGAGACGTGGGGATAGTGCCAGCGGCCCCGCCTCGTCCCCACGAGCTCCTGGACCACGACGCCCATCCGCTCCTCCTCGAGGGCGTAGCCGGCTAGCTCGAAGTAGTCGCGGGTCTTCCGGGCGAAGAGGCTCGCGTAGATGAGGAGGACGGCGCGGGCGAGCTGCCGCCCGCGCGCGGCGCGGTCGGGATGGGAGTTGGGGATGAGGTAGGTCTCGTAGATGCCGGAGAAGGGCACCTGGAGCATGTCCTCGAAGAGGCCCGAGGAACGCACGGCCAGGGGCCCCTCCGTGGCCCAGGCGAAGCGCTCGAGGCGCTCCACGAGGGCTGAGGGGAGGCCGGTTTCGAGGAAGCGGGAGCGCAGCTCCTCGTCCGCGCGACCGGCCTCGTAGAAGGCGTAGGACCACAGGCCGTTCGACTCGAGGAAGAGCTCGAACTCGTCGATGCCGATGAAGGCAGTCCGCGGCACCTTCACGTCCAGGCCCTCGACGTAGCGCGAGAAGTCGACGTTCTCGACGAGGCCCTTGATGAAGATGAGGCCGCGGCCCTTGCCCCCGACCGAGCCCGAGCCCAGGCGGGACATGCAGTTGTCGTCGCGGCAGGAGGCCTCGTCGTAGTCGGCGATCGCTCCGCGGGAGCGCTCCTTGCGGGCCTGGCCCAGCACCCGGACGATGAAGTCGCGCATCGCGCCGGTGGTGCCGAAGTCGCCGATCTTGTAGGGCTTGAGCATCTCGGCGAAGCGCAGCTCCCCGCGGGCCGTCAGCCAGGTCGAGAAGTGGTTGCGGCTCGCGTGGAAGACGAGGCACTCCTCGGGCACCTCCTCGAGGAGGCCCATGAACTCCGCGATGTCGCGGGCCTCGGCCACCGGCGCGCCGTCGGGCATGCGGAAGAGGAAGGGCCCGAAGCCCAGGCTCTCGTTGAGGAAGGCCGCGAGCTCGTGCTCGAGGGATTCGGAGCCCTTGTCCGCGAAGGCCGCGCCGAGGGCGAAGGCCCGCCCTCGGACCCCCTCCTCGCTCGACTGGATCATCACGGGCAGGGAGGCGATCCGCGACTTGGCCATCTCGAGGAAGGCGAAGCCCGCCTCGGGGTCGGGCTTGCCGGCGCGGGGGAAGCGCACGTCCGTGATCACGGTGAGGAGGTAGGGCTCGTAGCGGTCGAAGAGGGCGACGGCCTCCTCGTAGCTCGAGGCGAGGAGGATCTTGGGCCTCGCGCGGGCGCGGAGGAGCTTGGAGGCCTCGACGCC
>DBTW01000092.1:10367-12622 GCA_002307245.1 Spirochaetaceae bacterium UBA1306
TTCTCGGCCTCGATGAGGGCCTGGGCCTGGCGCTGCACCACCTGGAAGAGCAGGGGCAGGTAGCGCGAGTAGTAGCGCACCGAGTCCTCGATGAGGAGGATGACGCGGACGAGGCCGGTGCGCGTGTCGGCGTCCACGTTGCGCAGGTCCTCGACCTGCTTGAGCATGCCCACGAAGAGCTTCGAGTAACCGTTCCACACGAAGACCCGGTCGATCGCCTCGAGCCCAGGCGCGCCGCGCCGGACGTCCTCGAGGGCCGCCAGCGCGGCGTTGTTCGTCACCATGAGGAGGACGGGCACGCCCGGCCACTCGTCCTTCATGGCCCGCGCGAGGCGCAGGGGCCCGTCGAAGTCGAAGCCGGCGACGAGGACGACCAGGTCGAAGCGGCCGCCGCGGAACATCTCGAGGGCCGACTCCGTGCTGTAGGCGCAGGTCATGCGCGGCACCGTGTTGAGGTGCAGCTTGAAGTACTCGCCGTAGACCTGCTCGGTGAGGACCCCGTCGGACTCGATGACGAAAGCGTCGTAGAGGCTGGCGACGAGGAGGAGCTCCCGCACCCTGTAGCGCATCAGGTCGTGGAAGGCGTTGCGCTCGACTCGCGAGGCGTCGTAGGCCTCCACGAGGTCGTTGAAGTACATGGCCTCAGTATGGACGAAGGGCCTCGATTCCGCAACAAGCGGAGCGCCGCGGGAGCCGGGCTAGAGGACGAGCAAGCCCTGCAGCGAGGACAGGCGCCCGGGGTCGGACCAGGAGCCGACGAAGGCGCTCGGCCATCCAGGCGCGGAGGAAGCCGGGGGCCTTGAGCTCGCGGATCGCCTCGAGTTCGGGCCTCGCCCGGAGACAGGCCCTCGGTATCGTATAAGGAGAGCCGCGCGCGCCCCTCGTCGCCCTCGACGAGGGCGACCCTCTTCCCCTCGGCGACGAGGGTCGAGAGGAGGAGGAGGCCGCTCGCGGCGCAGGCGCCCGCGCTCGAGTCTAGGTGGACGTTATCAGCAATGGGCGCCTTGAAGCCGGCGAGGAAGTCGGCCCTACCAGCGTATCGGGCGCCGAGGGCCAGGCCGTAGAGGGCCCAGGCGGCCAAGTCCTCGTCCCCCATCTCGCGGTAGGCCAGCCAGGGGATGCCTGGCCAGAAACCGTTGGTCCACCAGGCTATTCGCCCTCGGAGAGGTCGTCGTAGCGGCCGCCGACCGTGCGGTAGGGAATGGTATCCTTGGCGCGGGCGGCTGTCCTCGCCACCTTGGCCAGGGCCCGCCCGAGAGTCGCCTTATCGTCGAGCATCCCGGATCACGCCAGGCCCTGGTCGACCATCGCGTCGGCCACCTTCTTGAAGCCCGCGATGTTGGCGCCCACGACGTAGTTGCCGGGGAAGCCGTAGCGCTTGGCCGTTTCGAAGCAGGAGCGGTGGATGTTGCGCATGATCTCGTGGAGCCTGCGGTCGACCTCCTCGGCGCTCCAGGCGAGGCGCATCGAGTTCTGGCTCATCTCGAGCCCGGAAGTGGCTACGCCGCCCGCGTTGGCCGCCTTGCCCGGGGCGAAGGCCACGCCCTTCTCGATGAAGAGCTTCCAGGCCTCGGCCGCGCAGCCCATGTTGGAGACCTCGATGACCGAGCTCGCGCCGTTGGCGACGAGGAGCTTCGCGTCCTCGCCGGAGAGCTCGTTCTGGATGGCGCAGGGCATCGCGATGTCCACCTTGCGCTCCCAGGGCTTGCGCCCGGCGAAGAACTCGGCCTTCGGGAACTTGCGGACGTAGGTCTCGCACTTCTCGCGCTCGATGACGAGCATCTGCGTGAGGTAGTCCCACTTCTCCTGCGTTCCGATCCCGTCGGGATCGTAGACGTAGCCGTCGGGGCCGGAGATCGTGACCACCTTGGCGCCGAGCTGGCTGCCCTTGATGCAGGCGCCCCAGGCGACGTTGCCGAAGCCCGAGACGGCGATGGTCTTGCCTTCCAGGCTCTCGCCCCTCTCGCTGAGCATCTCCTGCGCGAAGTAGACGGCGCCGAAGCCCGTGGCCTCGGGGCGCACGAGGGAGCCGCCGAAGTTCAGGCCCTTGCCGGTCAGCACGCCGTTCCACTGGTTCGCCAGGCGCTTGTACTGGCCGAAAAGGAAGCCGACCTCGCGGCCTCCCACGCCGATGTCGCCCGCGGGCACATCGAGGTCGGCACCGATGTGGCGGAAGAGCTCGGACATGAAGCTCTGGCAGAAGCGCATGATCTCGTTCTCGCTCTTGCCGTTGGGGTCGAAGTCCGAGCCGCCCT
>DBTW01000092.1:12876-13538 GCA_002307245.1 Spirochaetaceae bacterium UBA1306
CGAAGTCCGAGCCGCCCTTGCCGCCCCCCATGGGCAGGCCGGTGAGGGAGTTCTTGAAGATCTGCTCGAAGCCGAGGAACTTGAGGGTGGAGAGGCTGACCTTCGGGTGGAAGCGCAGGCCGCCCTTATACGGGCCGATGGCCGAGTTGAACTGGACGCGATAGCCGCGGTTGACGTGGTAGGTCCCGCGGTCGTCCATCCAAGGCACGCGGAAGAGAATCGAGCGCTCGGGCTCCGTTATGCGCTCGAGGATGGCCTGCGACTTGTATTTGGGTTCCTGGTCGATGAGGGGAGAAATAGACTCGAGGACTTCGTCGACGGCTTGCAGGAACTCGGTCTCCCAGGGATATCGTCCCTTGAGCTCGCCTTGTACCCGCGCGATGTAGGGGTTCATTCGCTAATCTCCTTCGTAGCCAAAGTGTAAGCCCGGAGCCCGGGACGGGCAAGGTCGGGAGCGTATGCAAATACGTGCATGAATATGCGCCGGGGATTGCCCCGACCGGGCGGGAAAGGTACGGCTATCCGGAGGAGAGGGAGTAGGCCCGCCCTCAGCGCAGCGCGCGCACGGCGGAGAAGAGCCCCGGCCACTCCCGTTGCGGCTCGGCCTGCGCCGCCGTCGGAGGCGCCACGGATGTGCCGGCGCCCTTAGTCGCCGGCGCGGC
>DBTW01000092.1:13832-21946 GCA_002307245.1 Spirochaetaceae bacterium UBA1306
GGCGCCCTTAGTCGCCGGCGCGGCGGCCGCAGCCGCCGGCGCCAGGCAGACCTGGTCGCCGAGGTTCACGGCGTCGAAGAAGCCGGAGCGCTTGAGCGTGCCCGAGCTGGCTTCCTCGCCGACGGCCTCGACGCTGATCTCGCCGAGCACCGCGGACTCGGGATAGGCGATGCCCAGCCCCTCGGGCTTGACCTGGATCGAGCCCTTCTTCACCACCACGAGCTTGGCGCCGGCGGCGAGGCCGTCCGACTTGCCCAGGTCGACGAGGACCTTGTCCTGGCTGCGCCGTTCGAGGACGCCGAGCGGGGGCAGGTAGGACTCGAGGATCTGGACGGATCGCGCGACGGAGTTCTTGAGCCTGTCGTTGCCCGTCCGGTAGGCGGTGAAGGAGCTCGCCCGGCTGCCGGTGCGCGCGACGCGGAGGTCGACGCCGATCTCGACGTCGCGTTCGGTCTCCTTGATCGAGACGAGGGCGAAGTAGTCGGCCTCGGCCTCGCGGGCGACCTTGAAGGCTTCGGCGAAGGAGGCGACCCTCGGCTCGACCTCGAGGACGCGGGCGCGGGAGGAGGATGACAGGGCGTCCTCGAGGTAGCGCAGCGCGAGCTCGTCGCCGGCCGCATGGCTGCCGCCTCCCGGTATCGCGCCGGCGGCGGGAAGGTACATGAAGGCGAGCTTGTAGGGCCGCTTGGGCAAGGCTTCCTCGTCGACGCCCCAGGCTCTGCCCACCGCGTCGACCAGGAGGGAATCGTAGGACTCTATGGAGTCGAGGGTGGCCTGGTCCGCCGCGCCGTTCGACTTGAGGAACTTGAGCTCGGAGAGGCACTTGCCTGGGAAGCCCCGGGCCTTGAGCATGCCGGCGTAGGCCAGCCGCGCCTTCTTGGAGTAGGGATAGATCCGCAGGGCGCGGCGGTACTCGAAGATGGCCTGGTCGTAGGAGCTGCGGTCCTCGAACTCGGAGCCGCGGGCGAGGTGCCAATCGGCGTAGGGCGCGCGCGAGGGGTCCTCGGCGCCGGTCGACTCGACGACGACGCGCTCGAGGGCGATGCGCGCCAGCTCGTCGTCGGGGCGCAGGGATACGGAGGTCTTGAGGCTGTAGATCGCGTCGGAGCGCTTGCCCGCCGCCTCCTGGGCCATGCCGAGGGTGTACCAGGCCATGCCGTTCCCGCGGTCCCTGGACACGGACTCGCGCATGAGGGCTATGGCCTGGTCGTAGGAGCGCGAGGAGTACATGAGCTCGCCGAGGAGGAGCCGGGCCTCGGCGTAGCCCGGCTTGAGGTCCAGGGCGCTCCTCGCGTGGAAGACGGCCGACTCGAAGTCGCCCGAGCCGGCCGCGAGGCCGGCCGCGACGTACTGGGTCTTGGCCTCGCTGCCGTGGTAGCGCAGGGCCTGCTCGACGAGGGCCTGGGCATCGGCCTTGCGGCCCTGGTCCTGCGCGATGAGGGCCAGCGAGAGGAGGGCGCGGCCGTTCTGCGGCGAGAGGCGGAGGCTCTCCTCGAGCCGCTCGCGGGCGGCCGACTTCTTTCCGCCGGAGAGGTCCAGGAGGGAGAGGCCGAAGCGGGCGTCCAGGTCGTTCGGGAGGGCGGCGGCGACCTGGGCGAAGGCCGCACGGGCCCCGGCGAGGTCGCCGAGGCCGATGCGGACGAAGCCCTCGAGGTTGGAGAGAGCCGCGTCGCCCTTGCGCAGGGGCGCGGCCTTGCGGACGTAGGACAGGGCCTGGTCGTACTCGCCCAGGCCGTAGTAGCACTCGGCGAGGCCCTGGTAGGCCTCGCCGTAGGAAGGGTTCTTGGCGACGGCCGCGAGGTAGGCGTCGATGGCGGGGTACCAGTCCTCGGCGAAGCGGAGGCGCTCGGCCTCCGAGACGAGGGACCGCGCGTCTTGGGCTCCCTGGGCGAGGGCGGGCCAGGCAGGCAGGGCCAGGACGAGGGCCAGGGCGAAGGCCCGGGCCAAGGAATGCGTTGCGCGGAATCGATAGGCTGCGGACAAGCTCTACTCCTCGCCCTGGCGCGTCGGGCCTGGCCCGCCCTGACCGGACGACGGCTCGGCCGGCCTGGCCCTGCGGCGGACGATCTTGACCGAGGTTATGCGATGCCCTTCCATGTCCTGGACGGTGAAGTCGAGCTCGCCCTCGCTGACGCGCTCGTAGAGCGCGGGGATCTTGCCGAAGAGGGCGAAGACGTAGCCGCCAAGGGTCTCGAACTCGTCGGCGGGCAGGCCGAGGCCCGTCTCGCGGTTCACGTCGTCGATGTCGGCGCGCGCGTCGCAGAGCCAGGCCCCGTCGCCGAGCCGCACGACGTCCACCCGCTCCTCGTCGAACTCGTCCTGGATCTCCCCGACGATCTCCTCGATGATGTCCTCCATGCACACGATGCCCGAAACGCCGCCGTACTCGTCCACGGCGACGGCGATGTGCACCCGCTTGCGGCGGAATTCCTTGAGGAGGGAGTCGATGCGCTTGGACTCGGGCACGAAGAAGGGCTTGCGCACGAGCTCGGAGAGGGAGAAGCCCTGGCCCTTGACGAGGGCGCGGAGCAGGTCCTTCGCGTAGAGGACCCCGACGACCGAGTCGATAGAGTCGCTGTAGACGGGTATGCGCGAATGGCCGCAGCCCACGACCTTCTCGAGCAGCTCCTCGCGGCCGCAGCTGAGGGGGAGGAAGACCGTGTCGATGCGGGGCACCATCACCTCCCTCACGGTCGTTTCGCGCAACTCGCGGACGCCTTGGATCATCTCGCGCTCGTCGGCGTCCCGCGCGGCCGCGACGGCGGCGACCGCCCGCGTGGCGACCGCGGCGGCCGAGGGGTCGTCCCGCGCCGCGTCCTCGGCGCGGGACCTCGAGCCGCCCAGGAGCCTCGTCAGGATGCGCCTCATAGGATGGTCGCCCCCCCCTCCGCCGCGAGGGCGCGGAGGAGCTCCTCCTGGAGGGCCAGCATGGGCCGCGAGGGATCGTTGTCCTCGTGGTCCATGCCGGAGAGGTGGAGGATGCCGTGGGTGATGAGGCGCCGGAGCTCCTCGTCGCGGGATATGCCGAATTCCTCCGCGTTGCGCGCCAGGGCGTCGAGGGAGATCACGATGTCTCCCGCGAGGAAGCGCTCGAGGCCATCGGGACCGCGATAGGCGTCGCCCTGCTCGAAGGATAGGACGTCGGTGGCCTCGTCCCTGTCGCGGTATTGCAGGTTGAGGCCGCGGATGAAGGCGTCGTCGCAGATGAGGATCGAGAGGTCCCAGCCCTCCTTGCCCTGGCGCGCGAGCACCGCGAGGGCGAAGTCCCTCGCGCGGTCCAGCCAGGGAGGGGTGCCGATGCCCTCGACGGAGATCTCGACCCCGTTCGCGGCTCGGGGGCTCATCGCGAGGGCTCCTTGATCTTGGGGTACTCGATCCGCGAGTGGAAATGGCCGGCCAGGATCCGCGTAAAGCTGTCGCGTATCGTCTCGAGGTCCTTGAAGGTGAGCTCGGAGCGGTCCAGCTGGCCCTTCTGGACCTTCTCCATGATGATCTCGCGGATGAAGTCCTCGAGGCGGGCCGCGGTAGGCTTCTTGAGGCAGCGCGACGCGGCCTCGACGGAGTCCGCCAGCATGACCACCGCGGCCTCCTTCGTGGAGGGCGGCTGGCCGGGGTAGGAGAAGTCGTCGGGGTCGACCTCGCCGCTCGCCTTCCTGGCCTGCTCGTAGAACCAGGCTATCACGGCGTTGCCATGGTGCTGGGCCACGATGTCGACGACGCTGTCGGGCAGGCCGAGGGCGCGGGCCTTCTCGGCCCCGAGCTTGACGTGGCTGCGGATCACGGTGGCCGAGAGCCGCGGGTTGATCTCGTCGTGCTTGTTGTAGCCCGACTGGTTCTCGACGAAGTACTCGGGCTGCTCGATCTTGCCGATGTCGTGGTAATAGGCGCCGACGCGGGCGAGCAGGGGGTCGGCGCCGATCTCGCGGCAGGCCGACTCGGCCAGGTGGGCGACGGTGACCGAGTGGCTGTAGGTTCCGGGGGCCACCGTGAGCAGGCGCTTGAGGATGGGGGCGTTGAGGTCCGAGAGCTCCATGAGGCGAAACCGCGTCGGCGCGTTGAGCGCCTGCTCGAGTATCGGGAGTATGGCGAGGGCTAGGAGGGCGCAGGCGAAGCCGTTCGCCGCGCCCTCGAGGCCGGCGACGAGCACCGCAGAGGGCCTCGCCGCCCCGGGGGCGGATAGGGCCCCGGCCGCAGCGGCCTCGAGGAGGGACAGGACGGCGCCGGCGCGCACGAGCTCGATGCGGGAGTCGGCCCCGCGGACCGAGAAGGCGCCGGCGACGCCCGAGAGGAGGCAGAAGGCGAAGAGGCGACCGTCGATCCCCGTCGCCGCCTGGGCGAGGGAGGCGAGCACGAGGCCGAAGAGGACGGCGAAGCGGGGGCCCTCGAGGATGGTGGCGATGATGGAGAAGAGGGCCGTCGGCAGGAGGCAGGCCAGGACGAGGGAGGGGGGCCTGGCGAAGCGCCCGACGAGGAGGGCGACCGCGAAATAGGCGAAGGCGGAGAGGGAGAGGAGCCACAGGGAGGGCCGTCGAAGCAGGGAGCCCGAGACGGCTCGGCCGAGGAGGAAAAGGCCGAGCAGGATCGAGACGCAGAGGAGGCCCAGGGAGCCCGCGGCTGTGCCCCAGTCGACGCGGGAGACGGCGCCCTTGGCCGCGCTGAGCTTGGCCGCGTCGAGTGGCGTGACGACGGCGCCCTTGCGGACTATCCGCTCGCCCTTGGCGATCGTGCGGACGACGGGCTCCACCGCGGCCTTGGCCGCCGCGAGGCGCTTGAGGCTCTGGTCGCGGTCGAAGAAGGCGTCCTCGACCGCGAAGCTCATCGCGAGCCCGGAGGCCAGGGCCGCGAGGGGCCGCGCGAGTCGCCGGTCGATCGCCTCGGCCTCGATGGCGTCCTTGAGGGTCTTGAGAGTCACGAGGCGGTTGGAGGGGATCTCCGAGGTGACGGGCCTGCCGTCGCGCAGGGAGCGCAGCTCGATATAGTCCGGGTTGAATGCTTCGAGCCCCGAGGCGGGGACGGCCGCGATGCCCTGGTCGAGGAGTTCCTTCAGGATGTCGTCGGCGTAGGCGAGGGCCTGGGCCTTGAGGGGCGAGCGGGAGAGGGCGAGGACCTCGTCCTTGGAGAGGAGGCCAGGGAAGGCGCTCTGGACCTGCAGGTAGAGGGTCTCGCCGGCGACCTTGCGCGCGGAGAGGTCGCCGAGGAGGTCCTGGAAGCTACGGAAGCGCTCGATGGCCCGGGAGGCGGGCTTCTCGTCGACGACGAACACGGGAAGGACGAGGCGCGCCTCGGCCTCGACGCGGAGGGCCGTCGCGTTCTCGTCGACGAAGCTAATCTCGCGATCGGCCGTGATGTCCTTGTCGGCGACCCGACCCTCCTCGAGGACCGAGGGGCCGCCGCGGGAATCGACCGAGCCGGGGCCGAAGGCGAGGAGGAGGAGGAAGGCGGCCGCGGCGCAGGAGGCCAGGGCGGCGAGGGTGCGGAGCTCGGGGGCGCGGCGGCCGCTCCGCCGGAAGGCCGAGCGGAGGCGCTCCGCGGCGCTCGGCGAGCGTTCCTGGCCCGAGTCGCTATTCCGCTTCATAGGCTTCGATGATCCGGCGCGCGAGGCTCGAGCGCACGACATCGCGCGCGTCGAGGCGGCAGGTAAAGATCTCGTCGACCCGCGCGAGGAGCTGGAGGGCGTGCACGAGGCCCGACTCGCCCTTGCGGGGGAGGTCGATCTGCGTGACGTCGCCCGTAACGATGGCCTTCGTGTTCTCACCGAGCCGGGTCAGGAACATCTTCATCTGCTCTTTGGTGGTGTTCTGCGCCTCGTCGAGGATGACGACGCAGTTGGAGAGGCTGCGCCCGCGCATGTACGCGAGCGGCGCTATCTCGATCGCCCTGCTCTCCTCGAGCCTCCGCACGACCTCGAAAGGCACGAGGGCCTCCATCGCGTCGTAGAGAGGCCTCAAGTAGGGGCTGATCTTCTGGGCGAGGTCGCCGGGCAGGAAGCCGAGGCTCTCGCCGGCCTCGACCACGGGACGGGTGAGCACGAGCTTGCGCCGGGACTTCGTGAGAAGTTCGCGGAGGGCCCAGGCCACGGCCAGGTAGGTCTTGCCGGTGCCCGCGGGTCCGACCGAAAAGCAGAGATCGTGGGAAGCGAGTCCCCTGAGGTAGAGGGACTGGGCCCGGCCGCGGGGGAAGACCTTGCCGTAGCCGCCGGGGATCTGGAGACAGGATTCCAGGAAGTCGCCCGAATCGGGGCAGGCGGAGCCCTCGGGCGTGAGGTCGGCATGGAGGGCTATGATGAGGTCGGGCGTGGGCGGCATGCCCTCGGCCATGGACTCGAGGAGGCGCTCGACGAGGAGTCGAAAAAGCTCGCGGGCGGCCTCGTCCTCGGAATCCAGGTAGAGCTCGTTGCCCCGGCAGTAGATGCGGTTCCCGACAAGGCGCTCCATGATACGGAGGTTGTAGTCGTTGGCCCCGCAGAGATCGGCGAGTTCGCTTGTCTTGTCGAGCACGATTCCGACGGTACCGTCCACCGCCATACTCTACCCGCGTCAATGGAAAAAAGCAACCGAGCCGCGATGCGCTCCGGGCTAGTATGTAATGCCCGTCGAGTCCTTCTTGACCGTCGTCTTGATGTCGGCCATGTCCTTCCAGGTGAGGAGGAAGGAGAAGGAAGTATCGAGCGAGTAATACCTCGCGGTGGAATGGTACAGGGGCTTCGTCGTTACCTCGCCCGAGAGGGTCCAGTCGTGGAGGTCGCGGGCGACCCTGAACGAAAGGCTCTTGAGCTTGAATAGGCCCTCGCGAAGCGAGGAGTTGTCCCATAAGGACACGGACTCCCATATATCAGTGAGGGGGTTCTTCTGGTACGAGTCCGACGACAGGTCCATAGCGGTCAAATCATCGTCGAACAGCCAGGCGTAATAGCGCCAAACGGCCGAATTGGCCGAGCTGCTCGAGAGCGAGAGAGTCAGGTCGTCGCCGAGCTTCAGGCTCCCCGAGAGGCTGAAGGCGAGGCTGGACTCGGAGAAGCGGATCAGGCTCTGAGAGTAGGAGAGGGAGGGAGCGATGGACCAGACGGACTTGTCGGTCGCCGCGGCGTCGCTCTTCCAGGATGGCGCGAAGCTGGCGGATAGGCTGCTGAGGCTGAATTTTTCGTCCCCGTAGGCCACCCAGCCCGAGCCGACCACCGGCTTATAGGATTTCGCCCGGCTCGCGGCGAGGCTGGCATTGAACGTGGCCCAGGCGAAGGTCGTCGTATTCGAGACCGCGTACTTGTCCGTCGGGTCGTAGACGAAGCTGTCGTTGAGGGTCGGCCAGCCTGTCGCGCCGATCTTGGCGCTGGCGGTGATATTATCGTAGGAGAAATCGGCTCCCTTGGACTTGCGGTACATGCGCGAGCCGACGGAGAGATTCGCGAAGCCGGCGTTGAGGGCGATGGCGCCTGTGTAGGAATCGAGGGTCGGGGGCAGGGCCGCAGTGAGCGTGAGGCTCTGGGTTAGGTTGCCGGGCCTGGCCGCGAGGCTCATGGACAGGCTGTGCGAGGTGATGGACGTAGGGTCCCAGGATATCCAGTTGTCGTCCATGGAAGTCGCGGATATCGAGTCGTACTTGCGGTTATAGATCGTCGCGTCCATGCCCCAGTTGAGGGAGGAAGCGCCCCAGAGCCAAGACGAGGCGAAGGGTTTTAAGCCGAGCTTCAGGCTCTCGGTCAGCTTATGCGCCTCGTATATCTTGTCGGCATTCCTCAAAGTGGTAGCGTTAGCCGCGATCGTGCTGGTACCGGTGCCGTCGTCGTAGAGGTAGGGCCGCCAGCGGTTCGTGTCCTCGTAGGTGAGGTTGAGCGATGAGCTGAGGAGATCCGAGTAGGCGGCGTTCGCGTCGATGGCGGCCGCGACGCGATAGGAAAGGAGACTGTACGTGAGCTGCTTGATGGAGATATCGTCCGGCGATTGCCAATTCGCGTACCTATAGCTGTATTCTGACAAGGCCGAAGGACTCAAGCTCCAGTTCGCCCCGCCCGTCCAAGCGTAATTCTTCGCCGCGGCCGCGCTCGGCGCCCGCGCCGCCGTCCTGAAAAGCTGCTCGGCCTTCGCCTCGGCCGTAACATCGCCGTCATCTGCCTTCGC
>DBTW01000092.1:22281-24717 GCA_002307245.1 Spirochaetaceae bacterium UBA1306
TCATCGGCCTTCGAAGCGCCGTCATCGGCGGCCACATCGTCGGCGGCGCCAGCCACCTCTCCGTCGCTCGCCGCCTCCGCGCCCCAGGGATTCCTGAGCTCGGCCTCGGTCTTGAGCTTGTCTCCGCCCGCCTGAGGCGCGCCGGGCGCCGAAGCCCCCGCGGCGGCAGCCCCGGCGGGCGCGGCAGCCCCGGCGGGCGCGGTTGTCGCGGTTGTCGCAGCGCTCGACGAGCCGAACAGGCTGCCCCTGAGCGAGGCCGAGACGTCGAAGGGGGTGAATTTGGAGGGGTAAAAGAATTGCCGGCGGGGATCGTAGGCGAACAGCGTGGAGGTCTCGTCCAGTTTCGCCGCGGTCGAGGCGGCGGTGGAGAAGGTCGCGTAGGAGCTCAGATTGGTCAATTCCACGGAGGATAGCCAAGGCGACAACGCATCGATCTTGAGGGGCCAAGAGAAAGATATCTTGGGCAGGAGCGAAGAACGAACCGAGGGCGTAGTGGTCGTATCGTCTTCCTTCGAGCTGAGCAGCTTGAACCAGTCCATGTCCTCCGAGCGATTGCGGAAATCCTGGTCGAGATAGGGATCGGAGTAGAGAGGAAGAGCGATGTTGGTCGTGAGGCTGCCGACTCGGAAACTAGTGGAGAAATCGAGGCCGAAGCGGAGCGGCAGGGAAAAGCCGAGGAAGTTGGAGGAATTCCAGACGCTCTTCCAATCGCCGTCGGATATGTAAGGCGAATAGGACAGGTAGCTGCTCGTCACGGGGAATAGCGAGCGGCTGAGGCCCGCGCCGAAGAATAGCTCGGTCTTATCCAGGAAACCGAGCTTAGTGAAGGAACCCTGCATGGCCGCGAAGCCGCCGAGTCCCGAGTAGGCGTCGGCCATGAGCTTGAGCGTGCCCAAATCCTTCGGGGCCGGCCCGGAGACGCGGCGCAGGAAGAGGCCCCGAAGCTCCATCGGCGAGTTCGTCTCCGTCGTCTTGAAGCTGAGTATGGAGGAAGTTTCCTTCTTCGGCGCCTTCTGGCCGATGAGGTAGGTCGTGGTCTGGAGGAATCGGCCCTCGCGGCTGCGGTAACCGAAGACCGGATGGAACACGAGGTCGTCGCCGGGATAATAGAAGAAGGGCATGTAGAGGATCGGGACGTTGCCCAGGGAGAAGACGGCGTCGGAGACCGCCCACTCCTTGTCTCCGAGGAGCCAAACTCGTCCCGCCCTGATGGCGTAGTGAGGATCGTCCTCGTCGCAGGACGTGATCACGCCGTCCTGGAGGACCATCACGTTGGAGCTGCGGCGCAGGATGGTGTCCGCGGAGACCACGAGGCCCCGGTCGCTTCCGGTCGCCGCCTCCCCCGCCTTCCTTACTTTACCGTCTAGGAAGACCCCGGACCAGTCGTCGAGATCGGCGTTAAGGGCCTCCCCGACGAAAACCTCGGTCGTGGAGCTGGACTTGCGCTCGTAGTTGACCGATCCGCGCGCGGTGACGGTGGAGCGCTCCCGATCGAAGGTGACGCTGTCCGCCTGGATGCGATGAGTATCGCCGTTGGTCTCGACGAGGGTGAGGATCACGCCGCCCGTGGCCCTGATGATACCACCATCGCCTTCCTCGACCTTGGCGTAGCTCGCCTGCCCCGCCCGCTCGATGGTGATCGTCCGGCCCTTGGCCGTCGACGCGACGGGGGCCTTCAGCCCGTAGTAGTCGTAGAGCCGGCTGCGCAGCTCCTCTGTCCCGCCCGTCGCGACCAGGCCGAGCTCCCTCGTCCTCGCGACGAGCTCGTAGTATGGCGCCGTGGACAGCTCCACGAAGAGGGCGTCCTGGCGGGTCTTCTCCTCGGGCGAGAGCTCGGCGGCGGGCTCGGTCGAAGCGGCCGGCGCCGCGGCGTCGGCGGCAGCCGCGTTCGTCGGTTCTTCCGCCTTCGCGGGGCCGGCCTCGGCCGCGGTCGGCGAGGTCGTGGCGGGCTCGGCCGTCGTGCCCTCGGCGAAGGAGCGCTGTATCGACGCGGAGCCGAGGGCTAGGACGCAGAGGGAGATCGCTAGGGCGGGGCGGCGCGTCATCGACGAGAATAGTATACGGCCATCGGCTCCCGAGTAAAGGCCGGCCCCGCTAGGCGTCCTTGCGCGCGAGGAAGGGCTTCAGGTACTTGCCCGTATACGAGCCCTTGACCTTCGCGACGGCCTCGGGCGTCCCCCTGGCGACGATCTCGCCGCCGCGGGTCCCGCCCTCGGGCCCGAGGTCGACGACCCAGTCGGCCTGCTTGATGACGTCGAGGTTGTGCTCGATCATCACGACGCTGTTGCCCTTGTCCACGAGCCGCTGGATCACCTCCATGAGCTGCTTCACGTCCGCGAAATGCAGGCCCGTGGTCGGCTCGTCCATGAAGTAGAGGGTCTTGCCCGTGCTCGGCCTCGCCAGCTCGAAGGCGAGCTTGACCCGCTGGGCCTCGCC
>DBTW01000092.1:24983-25306 GCA_002307245.1 Spirochaetaceae bacterium UBA1306
ACCCGCTGGGCCTCGCCGCCCGAGAGCGAGAGGGCCGACTGCCCGAGCTTGATGTAGCCGAGGCCGACGGAGAGCAATGTGTTCATCTTGTGCGCGATGTGCGGAATGTGCTCGAAGAAGTCGGCCGCCTCCTCGATCGTCATGTCGAGGACCTCGGCGATGTTCTTGCCCTTGTATCGCGCGTCGAGGGTGTCGGAGTTGAAGCGATGGCCGTGGCAGACGTCGCAGGTGATGTAGACGTCGGCGAGGAAGTTCATCTCGATCTTGATCGTGCCGTCGCCCTGGCAGTTCTCGCAGCGCCCGCCCTTGACGTTGAAGGAGAA
>DBTW01000092.1:25570-25701 GCA_002307245.1 Spirochaetaceae bacterium UBA1306
CCGCCCTTGACGTTGAAGGAGAAGCGCCCCGGCTTCCAGCCCCGCGCCTTGGACTCCGGCATGGAGGCGAAGAGGTTGCGGATGTCCGTGAAGACCCCGACGTAGGTCGCGGGATTGGAGCGCGGCGTGCG
>DBTW01000092.1:26116-27098 GCA_002307245.1 Spirochaetaceae bacterium UBA1306
CCCGAGCCCGAGACCCCGGTGATGCAGGTGAAGGTCCCGAGGGGCAGCTCCACGTCGATGCCCTTGAGGTTATGCTCGCGGCAGCCCCGGATCTCGATGCTCTTGCCGTTGCCCTTCCTGCGCTGCTCGGGCACCGGGATGGCGATCGTGCCGGCGAGGTACTGGCCAGTGACGCTCTTGCGGCACTTCATGACCTCCTCGGGCGTGCCCTGCGCGACGACATAGCCGCCGTGGACGCCGGCGCCGGGGCCGAGGTCCACGATGTAGTCCGCGGTGCGCAGGGTCTGCTCGTCGTGCTCGACGACGACCAGGGTGTTGCCGATGTCGCGCAGGTAGACGAGGGTGTCGATAAGTTTTTGGTTGTCCCGCTGGTGCAGGCCGATCGAGGGCTCGTCGAGGATGTAGAGGACCCCGACGAGGGCCGATCCGATCTGCGTCGCGAGGCGTATGCGCTGGGCCTCGCCCCCGGATAGGGTCGCCGCCTTACGCTCGAGGGTGAGGTACTCGAGGCCGACGTTGCGCATGAAGGTAAGCCGGGCCGTGATCTCCTTCAGGATCTGCTTGGCGATCTGCCTCTCGGTATCGCTAAACTCCAATTTCGAGAGGAAGGCGAGGGTTTCCTCGACCGACATGACGGAGAGCTCGTGGATGCTGGCCCCTCCCACCGTGACGGCCAGGGCCTCGGGCCGCAGGCGCATCCCGTCGCAGGCGTCGCAGTGCTTCTCGCTCATGAAGCGCTCGAGCCAGGTCTTGATCCCGTCGCTCTGCGTCTCCATGTAGCGGCGCTTGAGCTCCGCGAGGATGCCGGGGAATTTGGACTCGTACTCGAAGCGGCCCGTGCCCTCGCGGTTCTCGTACTTGATCTTGACCGCCTCGTCGGTGCCGTAGAGGATCGCGTCCATCACCTTCTTGGACAGGTCCTTGAAGGGAGTGTCCAGGCTGAACTTGAAGTGCTTGGCCAGGGCCTCGAAGCGGCTGCGGT
>DBTW01000092.1:27353-28086 GCA_002307245.1 Spirochaetaceae bacterium UBA1306
CGAAGCGGCTGCGGTTCCAGGCGGCGTCGGGGTTGTAGGGTACGCAGCCCCCTTCCTCGAAGGAGAGGGAGCGGTCGGGGATCACGAGGGAGGGATCGAACTCGAGCCGGTTCCCCAGGCCGAGGCAGACGGGGCAGGCGCCCTGGGGCGCGTTGAAGGAGAAGAGGCGCGGCTCCATCTCCGGCAGGGAGATATTGCACTCCGGGCAAGCCCCGTGCTGCGAGAAGAACTCCTCAGAGCCCTTGCCGGAGGAGTCCTCGCGGAGCACGATCACGGTGCCCTCGGCGATATTCAGGGCCGTCTCCACCGACTCGGCGAGACGCTTGCGCGAGTCGTCGGCCAGCTTGAGGCGGTCCACCACGATCTCGATCGAATGCTTCTTCTGCTTCTCGAGCTTGAACTCGGCGCCGCTCTCCGCCGCCAGCTCCCGCATATCGCCGTCCACGCGGGCACGGACGAAGCCCTGCTTGGCCGCGTCCTCGATAACCTTCTTGTGCTCGCCCTTCTGCGCGCGGATCACGGGCGCGAGGACCTGGAGCTTCGTGCCCGAGGGCCAGGAGAGGATGGTGTCGAGGATCTGGTCGACGCTCTGCTCCTTGATGACGCGGCCGCACTTGGGGCAATGCGGGATGCCGATGCGCGCGAAGAGGAGGCGGTAGTAGTCGTGGATCTCGGTGACCGTGCCCACCGTCGAGCGCGGGTTGCGGTGCGTCGTCTTCTGCTCGATGGAGAT
>DBTW01000092.1:28360-34013 GCA_002307245.1 Spirochaetaceae bacterium UBA1306
TCTGCTCGATGGAGATGGCCGGGGAGAGGCCCTCGATATAGTCCACGTCGGGCTTGTCCATGCGCCCGAGAAACATGCGGGCATAGGACGAGAGGGACTCGACATAGCGCCGCTGGCCCTCCGCGAAGAGAGTATCGAAGGCTAGGGAGCTCTTGCCCGAGCCCGAAAGGCCGGAGATGACTATCAGCTTGTTGCGGGGGAGCTCCAGGTCGATATTCTTCAGATTATGCTCGCGCGCGCCCTTGATGATCAGTTTGTCCATAATGGAGGAAAGATAGCCTCGCACGGACAAGCTCGGCAAGTAGGAAGTGCTTAAATTGTGTGTAGTCCTATCGCCGATTTCGATCGCGGGGAAAGAGCAGGAAATAGCTGGATCATGATATCGCCATATGCAATTAAATACTTTTATTGATAGTACTTATTACGATTCGGCATAGACTGCCCTCAATAATTTGATTCCTTCATATAAGTTACATACTCAACATATCTTGACAGATTCCGCCTCCGCGGCATTATCAGGGAAGCATGAGCGAACTCCGCATTACCGACAGCCAGGCAGAAGCCCTGCGAAATTTCATCTTCAGGCTGTATTGCCGCCCTTTCGACCAAGAGCTCGCGATGGCGGCGTGCCGCGATCTCGGCAGCCTCGTAGGCGCTCAGTATCATGCGCTCACCTTCTTCACGAGCAGAGAGAGGGCGAGGCCGACCATAGTCTCCAACAACCCGCCCGGTTTCATGCCGGTCTACCTGTCGGTACAGAGCCAGGACTTCCTCATGGATAGCCTCGTGTCCTCGGGCAGGGAATACGTACTGCGTCGCGATCCCGTAATGGACGTCCCGGAGCATCAGGACTTCATCTTGGCGGTGCAGGACGCGAGGCCTATATCGGACATCGGGTATTTCCCGATCAAGATCGAGGGCAAGCTGCGCGGTTACTGGGCCTTCGGTAGAGCCGGACTCCGGAACCCATATTATAGCGACGATGAGCTCGAGCTCCTGCGCTTCGGGCTTTCCTTCATGAATGACGCCTTCGAACGCGCCCTCCTGCCCTCGCCCCTCGAGGAGGACTTGGCCTATCTCGATTATCGGGGCAATGTCATCGCCGCGGGAGGGCGCATACGCGAGGCGTTCGGCGATATCTTCGGACGGGGGCGGGCACCGGGCTCGGACGCGAGCCGCCCCGACCTGGCCAAAGCCTTCCAGGCATCATATAGGCGCTACCTGCGCGGTCCCATGGCAGTCGGAATGGACAGACTGAGCCTTCGCGCGGGGGACAGGCGCTTCGCCTTCATCTTCAGCCGGGTCGATCCCATGGGGCGCGGCTTCAGGATGGAAGGCATGCCCTTCGCCATGGCGAGACTCGTCGATGCGCGCCGCGCGCCGCCCAAGCCCCGCCCGCGGCATGCGACCGACGGCGGCGCCCGATTCGACCTGACGCCGCGAGAAGAGGAAGTCATCCTCGGCATCTACGGAGGGAAAAGCAACAAGGAGATCGCCCAGGCGCTCGGCATCGACGAGTCCACGGTCAAGCGCCATACCCACAATATCTATGAAAAGACCGGCTTCCGCTCCCGCGTCGAGCTTGTACTGGGCATGCCCGGCGGCCCGGACGGGCTCAACTAAAGTTGTACATTAATGACGAATTCATGCAGGTATAATTCCATCAGCGAACAAACAGTCCTGCCTGATTCGCGTCTAGGCGAGATAGTAATCAAAGAAGCGAAGAGGGGTTGCCCCATGCGTAGCATGCACAAGATACCGATATTGCTCACCTTGGCTCTCGCGGTCATGGCCGGACCGCTTTTCGCAGAAACGAGAGTAGCATTGATCATCGGCAACGGCGATTACACGAACGTACCGCTCAAGAATCCGCCCAACGACGCCCAGGACTTAGCGAAGGCGCTGAAGGACCTCGGCTTTTCGATCAATCTAGTCGTGAACGGCGACCTTATCGCGATGAACCGCGCCATACGTGACTTCGGCAATGCCATCAAGCGGCCCGATGCGATCGCTCTATTTTATTATTCGGGCCACGGGATCCAATATCAAGGGGCAAACTACCTCATTCCAGCCAAGGCCGATATACAGGATGCGGACGAACTCAGCTATGCGGCGATCAACGCCGAAGCCGTCTATTCAAAGATGCAATCCGCCGGGGACAAGACCAACATCATCATCCTGGACGCCTGCCGCAATAATCCCTTCCCCGGGACGGAGCGCTCGCTCGAGCGGGGCCTCGCCGTCGTGGGCACCATACAGCCCCCGCAGTCGCTCATCGTCTACGCGACGGCCCCCGGCAAGACCGCGCAGGACGGCGAAGGCAAGAACGGCGTCTTCACGAGCGCCCTCCTGCGGCATATCGCGGACCCGGGGATCGACGTGGAACTCATGATAAGGCGAGTACGCGAGGAAGTGATGAGCACCACGGGAGGCGCACAGGTGCCCTGGAACAACTCCTCGATCGCCGGCGCGGGCTTCGCCTTCGCGGGCGGGGGCAGGCTCCGCGTGAGCACCGCCCCGGCGGGCGCCGAGGTCTATGTCGACGGGCAGATGAAGGGAGTATCGCCCGTCTCGCTCGCCGATCTGCCGCGCTTCTCCGAGTTCGAGGTGAGCGCAAGGAACGGCAACAAGAGCGGGGCCCAGCGCATCACCCTCAAGGACGCCGAGGAGCAGAAGCTCGACCTCATCCTCGAGGTGGCTCGCGGCGACATCTTCATCAAGGCGAGCGAGAAGCAATATTCCGCGCTCGTGGATGGCCAGACGGCGGCGGTCGACGCATCGGGCCTCATCAAGGGAATCGACGCGGGGAGCCATACACTCGAGCTGAAAGGCGACTCGAGCTCCTTCAAGGGCAAGGTCGAGGTCGGAGCGGGCAAGACCGCGACGGTGGAGGCAAACCTAGTCCCGATGGGCTCGCTGATGCTCTCGCTGCCCCAGGGGGCGGTCTGCCTCATCGAGGGCATGGGTCTCCGCGACACGACTTCGGTCTTCAACTACGGCGCCCTGCCCGCCGGAAAATATAGCCTGACTGCTTCGGGCGGGGACTTCGAGCCGTTTTCGGCCACCGTCCTCGTCGAGCGGGGCAAGGCCACGAACTTCTCGCCTAGGCTCCGATATTCTCTCGATTACCTGAATGCCAAATATGAGGCCGCGATCGCACGATCGCAGGCAGTAGTCGACAGCGGCGGCGCAACTCAAGCGGATATCGACGAGACAGCGATCCTGGCCAAGAAGATCCGCGCCGAGGCCCGAACGGAGCTCATCCCCCTCGCGACGAGAGTCGACGAAATCAAGGCCAAATTAGAGGCCCTAAGGCCGGCTCAAGGCGGCACCAACTCGAGTTCGCTCGGGGCGCGGGGGCCGGCGCAGCTTTATGCTTCATACTCCGCCGAACTCGAGGAACTGCGGAACATCGAGCATGCCAGGATGATCGATAAAGATGATCAAAACAACCTGTCGACCTACTTGCTGAAAGTACAAGCCCAGCCATATGGGGATTTTCAGGAATTAGCATCTCAGGCAATCGCCCTGCAGGCACATTATCAGGACCTGCTCTACCAGGCCTATGCCGATCAATACGACTCTCTCAACTACTACTTGGAGATGCCATGGTCAGCTAATGCCGGTTTGGAAATAGCGGCCGATCTCCTGGCGAAGGTTTCCATCGAAACTGATCCTCGATGCGTCAAGCTCGTAGAAGCGATTAAAGCTATAAACGTGAAGCTCGGCGTAGCATTCGCGGACTATCAACGAAAAGAAAAGATCGATGAATTGACTTCAGAACGGGTAACCACGCAGGAGAAATACAGCGCGACTATGAGTCGGCGCAAATCGTCGACAGCATGGGGAACCACGCTTTTCGCGACGGGGGCATTAGGGGCGGCCTCATCGCTCATCTTCAGTTATCTCGCCGTTTCCACTTACGGGAAATACAGCGGCGCGAGCACGAGCGCGGACGCTGCTTCATATAGGGACCAGGTCGAGCAGTACAATCTTTACAGCACGATAGCGCTTTCGGCCGGGGGAGGCATCGCCGGCATCGGATCGATCATCCTCATGACGCGACCGAGAATGGCGACATTGCAGCAAGCGATCGATTCCCTCGACAAGCAGATCCATGAGCTCGGAGGCGCCGAATGAGAGCACCCATCGCCATCGCCATTGCGCTTATGCTCTCAACGATGGTTGCCGGCTGTAAGTACGATTTCTCCAATCCCGTAGACCCGAGCGCATCTAATTACCAAGGCATTTCTACCGTCGCGAGCGCCTCAGAACTCGTCGCGGGGAAGGCCTGGGCCGCTCCTTCCGATGGATCATCAGTCCCCGTATTCACCTGCTCTCGGGTGATCGGAGCGAAAGCCTACGCGCTCCAAGTGGCGGCATCCTCCGATTTCTCAGGCACACGGCTCTTCGACAAGGCCGATTTCACGAGCAACGAAGCGCCGGTGCCGGAGCTGCTCGACTCGCTAAGCGGAGGCTCGACCTATTACTGGCGCATGCGCGCCCAGACGAGCGACTGGGGAGCTTGGTGCGCGACTCAGAGCTTCATTTTGAAGAAGGCGACGGGAGTGTCCATAGGCACTAATTTCCGCATGAGCTCAGGCTCTTCCGAGACAATCTCTGCCGCTATCGCGCCCCCCGATGCGAGCTGCGCCATGGTCACCTGGGCGAGCTCGGACTCGAGCGCCGTGAGCGTGGACAGCAAGGGGCGAATAAGCTACATAACGCCCGGCGCGGTCGCGGTGATAACGGCGACGAGCGTCGACGGCGGCTTCACGGCTTCGGGCGCTGCCTCCGTGCCGCTAACCTCGAACATGACAACACTCGCAGGGAGTGATGGCGAAGTGGGTTTCACCGACGGGGCAGGTACAGCGGCGACATTCGGCGATATATCGGGGATTTGCGGCGTCGGCGGAAAAATATACATTACCGAGAATTCGTACGACGACCATAGCGGAAACACAGTCCTCGTCAACGACGTCCGTTCCATCGACCTGTCGACGCACCAGGTCACGCGCGTCGCGGGTATTCCCGGGCAGTCCGGCAGTACCGATGGGGATGGCACGACGGCCACGTTCAAGACGCCCAGGGGAATCTGCACGGATGGCACAAGTCTCTACTTATGCGACTTCGGGAACTACACTATCCGTAAAATCGACATCGCGACGAATGTCGTCAGCACGCTTGCTGGATCCGCTGGTATGCAAGGGCAGGACGATGGGACCGGCAGCAACGCCCGCTTCTCGTATCCGACGAACATATGTACAGACGGCCTTTATTTATATATCCAAGACAGTCTCATGATTAGGCGAGTGACGATAACGACGGGACAGGTCGTCACACTAATTCCATTCAATGATTATGGTTTCGGTTCAATTTGTACCGACGGTAAATTCCTCTACCTTATCGGCAGCACAGTTATATATAAATACGAACTAGCGACAGGAATAATTACCAAGCTAGCCGGGACGAAAGGCGTAAACGCGGATGTAGACGGCATAGGAGGCGCGGCTAATTTCTTCAGTCCCCAAGCACTCGTCACCGATGGCGCGAACCTGTATTTAACCGACCTTGTCTCCTCAAGCATCAGCAGATACAGCCTAAAAAAAATAGATATCGAGACCGGAGCGGTAGGCACGATTTTCGGGCCTGC
>DBTW01000092.1:34418-38659 GCA_002307245.1 Spirochaetaceae bacterium UBA1306
TCTCCTCCTGCGACAATACGGCCCTCTTAAGCAAGGTCTTCGGCACGACGATAGCGGTATCGGCGGTTAGCCTAAACGTAAGCAGCGCATCTGTCAGCGTGGGCTCGACCCTGACGCTCAGCGCGGCGGTCAGTCCCTCCAGCGCGAGCGACACGAGCATAAGCTGGACGAGTTCCGCGACCGCCGTCGCGACGGTCGACTCTGGCGGCGTCGTGACCGGCATCGCGACCGGAAGCGCCACGATAACGGCAGCGTCGAAAGACGGCAACCGCAGCGCCAGCGCGGTCATCACCGTGATTTCAGCCTCTTCAGCCACCACCGGAGTGATCCTCGACAGGGAGAGCGCCACGATCGTCGTAGATGGAACGGTCCTGATAGTCGCCAGCGTCCTGCCTCGCTCAACAACAGATAAAAGCCTCACCTGGTCGAGCTCCAATGAGGCGATAGCTGCCGTAAGCGGCGATGGCGTCGTGAAAGGGAAGGGCGCGGGCAGCGCCACGATCAGCGCCACCTCCACGGCTAACAGCAAAAGCGCCTCCTGCGTAGTCACAGTGCTGGCAAGCGCGCCGATAGCGGTGGAGAGCATAACCATCACCGCGGCAGCTGCGACCGGCACCAGCATCTTTGTCGGAGGCAGCACCCAATTGACGGCAGCGATCCTCCCGAATAACGCCAGCATCAAGACGCCGACCTGGAGCAGCTCCGACCCGAGTATCGCGACGGTGGACTCGAGCGGGCTTGTCATCGGGAAGGCGACAGGGACAGTGACTATCACCGCAGCGGCCGACTCCATGTCGAAGACGACCAACATAGTTGTCAATACAATCAGCGTGATCGCAGTGACCATTACGCCCTCCATCGTCCAGACTCTCGCGATAGGCGGGAAGCTCCAGCTGAGCGCCACAGTGAGCCCGAGTAATGCGCCTAACCAGAACGTCACCTGGTCGAGCAATTCCTCGATCGCCACTGTGAGTTCCACGGGCTTGGTTACCGGAGTGGCGGCGGGCAGTACTTGGATATACGCCACGAGCAGCGATGGACCCGCGGGCAGTTTGTTTATCTACGTGGCCGACGGCGCCGTGACCGGGGTGAGCCTCACGACCAGCAGCCTGACCATGGCAGCCGGCGAGAGCTTCACGATGACGGCGGGAGTGCAACCGACCTACGCGCCAAATCAGGTGGTGACCTGGTCGACGAGTGACAGCTCGGTCGCGACCGTAAACACCTCTACGGGCGTCGTAACCGCGATTACGAGCGGCGGCACGGCCAAGATCACGGCCACTACCAGTGAAGGCTCATACGCCGCTACTTGTACAGTCACAGTCGACTCCTTCCCATTCAAACGAATCCAGGCCACGGCGGGTTCCAACTGGAGCGGCATCGCGGTTTCGAAGACCGCCGATCTCCTCGCCCTCTGCGGGACCGACAAGGGGATCATTACGTCGACTGACCGTGGTGCCACCTGGACCCAGCATTCGACGACGAGCGGCACAAGCTGGGGCAATATCTCCATGTCGGGCGACGGGAGCCTCCTCGCCGCCTACGTCTCGAACGGCAACGTGTATACCTCCACCGACAAGGGAGTCAGCTGGACCAAGCAGAGCGGCGCTGGCTCGCGAGCCTGGGCCGACATAGCCGTCTCGGGAGACGGCTCGACCATAGTTGGCTGCGTCGGCTCGGGCTACCTCTGGATCTCGAGCGACCAGGGGGTCAGCTGGTCATCGCAGCAGGCAGGAGGGGCCGCCTATAGTTGGAAGAGCGTGGCTATCTCGAAAGACGGTTCAGTAATACTCGCTGCCCCCTATGGGGACTATCTCTATAAGGGGGTCTACGCCTCCTCCGCCTGGACTTGGACCAAGCAGACGAGCCCCGATGTGAAGTATTGGACCTCTGTAGCGATGAGCGACGACGGGCTCGTCATGCATGCGATCAATGACAGCTACGACTACAAATCTATAGATGGTGGATCAAACTGGACACAGGTGGACACAGGCAACCACAGTCTCCAAGTCGTCGCCGCCTCGGCCGCTGCGGATAAGGTCATTGCTTTTCAGAGCTACAATTACGGTAGTTATTACCCAGTCTGTAGTTTCAACAGCGGTAGTTCATGGACTGTTCTCAACCGCAGCATCAGCGCAAACGACTCGACCTTCTCCGGCGACGGCACCTTGGCGGCTTTCACCGACGGCACCTACGCCTATGTATACGACATCCCGGCGACAGCGACGAGCCTAGCATCGACGGTCGGGCTTGGCGACATAGGCCTCGCCATTGTCGGGCCTTCGGCCTACGCCAAGACCGGGTCAGAGACCTTCACGGCCCGCTACGAAAGCTCGAGCTCGGTCACGATCAAGGGCTGGTATATCGACAATGTCTTAAAGGCCAGCTCTGGAACGAGCTACACCATCGGCGCGAGCACCTATACGGTGGCAGGCAGCCACACAATCACGCTGCAGGCCTACGCTCAGGGCCGTTACTTCAGCGCGAGTTTCCGCTTCGCGGTTCAATAGGGAGAAGCAGCATGAAAGCTAGAACGATACGTTTCCCCGGGGCCGCGTGCATACTCGCCTGCATGAGCCTCGCCCTTTTAGCGGCTTCCTGCCAAGCCAGCCTGGCTTCAGGCGCCGAGACCGCCCAGGTCAGACTCGCCCTTAGTTCAGCCGACACCGATCTCGGCGCCCCGCGGACCCTCGATCCCCAAAGCTCGCCGGCTCGCACGATCAGCCCGGACTTCTCCTCCAAGCTCGTCTATGCGGTCACAGGCAGTTCCACCGGCGGCGCCACCTACAGCGACAGCTTCGCGAGCGCCCCCATCAGCTTCAGCGTGAAGCCCGGCATCTGGAGCTTCAGCGTCGCCGTGACCTTGAACGGCGCGAGCATCCTCTCGGGCTCCGTCACGGGCGTAGAGGTCAGCCCCTATGCCACGGCCGCCATCCCCCTGAGTCTGGCCCGCGTCGCTGGCAATGGCACGCTCTCGCTGAGCTATAGTTTCGGCACGGGCGTCGCGTATTCCTCCGCCGCAGCCCTGAGCGTCGCCGTGCTCTCGGGCGGAACGGCGCCGACAAGCCCGACCTGGTCGGGCTCGGGTCCCCTCACTTATTCGGGCTCTCTCGCGGCGGGCGATTACCTCGTCACGAGCAGCATCACGGCGACGAGTTCGGGCGTCTCCTATACCTACTACGTCTACGAGACAGTCCAAATCTTTAACGGCGCCACCTCGAGCCTCGCCAAGGCCATCTCGAGCGGCGACCTCACGGGGGCAGGCACGACCGTCACGGGCGTCTATCTCGCCCTGCCGAATACGCGGAGCTATTACCTCAGCTGCGCCTCGGGCAGCGCGGCCACGAGCGAGACCGTCTCGGCCCTCATAAACCCGACTAATGCGATCTATACAAGCCTCGCCTGGTCGAGTTCCAATGCTGGCGTCGCCACAGTCACCGCGAACAGCGTAAGCTCGGGCGTGGCCGGCGCCACGGTGACCGCCGTAGCCGCCGGGAGCGCAACAATCACCTTCTCGCTGAGCGATAGCGCCTCGGGCAGCAGCTATAGCGACAGCATCAGTTTTACGGTGCTCGGTTCGACGACGCTTGCCACCGGCGCGGCCGGCCCTGCGGCCGGTTACATCTTCTACGACGCGGGCAATTACACGACTTACGGTTGGCGTTACCTCGAATGCACCCCAAGCGATCAGAGTTCTTACGCGCCTTGGTGGAACGGAAGCTATATCAGCGTATCCACGGGTACGGCTGTGGGCACGGGCGCGGCGAACACGGCCACCATCATCGCTGCTCAAGGCGTAGGCATCTATGCGGCCTACCTCTGCGCCAACCTCAGTCAGGGCGGCTATCACGACTGGTTTCTGCCCAGCACGGGCGAGTTTAGCCTACTCTATACGAATCTCATCAAAAAGGGCTTGGGTGGCTTAACAAGCAACTCCTATTATTGGTGTTCAAGCCAATACAGCTCGACTGCCGCATATGTCGATTATTATAATATTTCGTCCTCGACCTATTCGCTCACCAACACTAATTCCGACAAGTCCACAAGCTACATGGTCCGCGCGATCAGAGCATTCTGACCATGGCCTAACCGTCGCCCATTCATCAGACCAAGGAAGCGCGACATTAGCCCAGAGCCTGGCTCTGGGCTTTTTATTCTCGTCTAGAGCCTAATCCCTTGACTTTTTCTGCCATCATTATGATATCATATAGATATTCAGGAGGCCGTATGATCCGGCTTGA
>DBTW01000014.1 GCA_002307245.1 Spirochaetaceae bacterium UBA1306
GTAGATCGACTCGATCCAGGCCAGGGCCTTGACGACGTTGTCGCGGGTGCCGACGTCCTTGATGTTCCCGTGGAAGTACTCGCGCGTGAGCATGGGGAAGTGGTTGCCCTGCCTCCCCACGCAGAGGCGGGTCATCTGGTGGACCGTCTCGTATTCCTGGGCTAGGGTCTGCATGTCGGCCTTGGACTCCTGGCCGAGGGAGCCCGCCTTTTCTTGCACGACCTTGAGGTCCTCGCCCGCCTTGTCGAACTCGTGGACAGTCTGCTGGAGCTCCTTGTCGACCGCGAGCATCTTGCGCACGATCTCGTAGAGCTCGCTCATCATCTTCTTCTGGGTCTCGGAGTAGGGGGCCGGGACGTGGAGGAGGCCCGGTTGGCTCTGGTGGCTGCAGATCGCCTCGATCCGCTCCTTGAGCAGGGACTCGAGCTGGCGCCTCTCCTCGGCCTTGGACTTCATGATGCCCTCGGAGGCGTCGCGCTTGCCCTGGGCCCGCTGGATGAGGAGGGCGAAGCGCGACTTGTCGTCGCCGTCGCGGGCCCGGGGCTTCACCTCGTCGGTCGCGCTCGCGCTCACCTGGCCCGTGGCTATCGCGCGCATCCACTCGTCGACGTAATAGACGGGCTCGTCGATCTCCTTCTCGAAGATCACGCGGTGGAAGATCTCGGCCATCTCGGGCGACATGAGGTTGGGCAGGATGGCGGAGAAGCGGGTGGCCACCTTCTTGGCCACCGGGGCCTGGGCGCTGATCGAGTGCAGGGCGAGCTTGGAGGACAGATACCAGAAGGCGGGGACTATCTGCTGGCGGTAGACGCCCTTGTCCTTGGGGTCGACGGCCTTGATGTACTTGCCGAGGAGCTCGTGCAGCTTGGTGGCTTCCTCGCCCTCGCCGCCCAGGACGGTCTTGTAGTAGGAGGGGTCGGCGAACCAGGCCGCGGGCTTCTCGGCCTCGATCCTCTCGACTGGCGTGAAACCCTTGCGCGTGAGGTCGACGCCGTATTCCGACTTGTCCCGAGGCTCGGCGGTGACGCCCATGTCCCCGAAGAGGGAGCTGAACTCGGGAGCGGCCGGGCCCCCAGTCGGAGCGCCCTTTGGCGTGGCGCCCGGCTTGTACTGCTCGACCGAACCGCCGATCAGGGCCGCTATCTCGGGATCTATGTCGTCGGACACTGGCGCACTCCGCTTGGGCCGCCTGTCCCGACCCCGTCGCCGGGCGGGCCTCGCAGCCGATTTTTAGGAGATTGTACCCCTACGGAGGGCGGTCTTCAAGGGCGGCTACCCCTTTTAGCGGGGCCGGTTGGCTCTTCCCATGACCACCCCCCCTCGATGACCGAGCCTAGGGCGCGAGCGAGCCTGAGGCAGGCGGTCTTGAAGGCGAAAGGCCCCGCGATGCCGACCTTGAAGTCACCGAGCTCCCGCAGGGCGGAGGGAAAGCTCGAACCTATCGTCGTAGCGCCCTCGCGCTCGGGGCCCGCCGCCTTGCCCAAGGAGACGAAGCCCCATCTCAGCGCGGCGAGGAAGAGCGCGGCTATTTTACGCGCGCCCGCCTCGCCGGACTCATGCTCGTCCTCGAGTCGGTTCCTCAAGTGGTCCTCGAAGCGCCTTAGCTCCGTGTAGAGGACTTCGTCCTCGGTCGCAAGCGGCGCAACCTGTCTCTGCCGCTTGAGGTGCAGGGTCCAGGGTCGCGCCTCAGGCGGTAGGCCGTATATCCCGTATCCGTCCGGCCAGTCAAAAGGATCCTCGGGCGCCAGTTTCGCCCAGGAGGCGAACTCGCCCAGCCTGAAGGCGAGGCGCGATTCTGGCGACTTGTATTTCCAGTAAGCCACGCCGTAGTAGAGCGCGGCGCCCCGCGCTTCCGCCCGAGCCGAGGTCACGGGCGAGCTTGCGGCATCCCTTGGGGCGGTGTGCCGATCGGCCCGCTGCGCTTGGGCGCGGCCTTCGAGTATCCGCAGGGCCTCGGCGTAGGCATCCTGAGCGAGGATGAAATCCTCGCCTCCCCGCCCAGAGCTGTCCGGGTGCAGGCGCAGGCAAAGCGAGCGGTAGGCGCGCTTCAAGCTCGCCGGGTCCTCACCCGCGGCGCGCAGGAGGGGCTCGACGAAGGGATTGGCCATCGCTACGGGCCTCGCCTCATGCTTTCGACGCCCCGCTCGCGGCATCGCCCTTCCTCGCGTCGAGCACCGACTTGGCGAAGAAGAAGCCCACGATCCCGAAGGTCGTGGCCGGCGAGAGCCATTCGGGCAGGTGCGCCCCGAAGGATTCCGCGGTCATCACCGCGCCGAGGGCCAGGATCGAGTACATTGCGCCGTTCTTGAGGAAGCGGTAGCGCTTGATCCGCTCGATGTTGCCCACCGTGATCTGCCGCACCACCACGGCCCCGAGACCGTTGCCGACGAGGATCAGGGGCACCGAGAGCGTGAAGGCGAAGGCCCCGAGCACGCCGTCGATCGAGAAGGTCAGGTCGATGATCTCGAGGTAGAGGAGCTTGGAGATGTCCGACATCGAGGTCGAGAGCAGGCTCGTCTCCTGCTTCTCGGCGTTCTGCTTGAAGCCGCTCGTGAGGAAGAAGGCCGTGGAGCCCAGCGTGACGGCGAAGGCCATCTTGCCGCCCGCCTCGCTCGCGAACCAGACCAGGGCCGCGATGAGCCCCGAGGCCGCCGCGTAGAACCACACGCCCTGCTTCATGAAGAAGCGCTCGCCCGGCAGGCCGAAGTTCTTCGGCTCCTGGAAGAGCCAGTGGAGGAACAGGAGGAGCAGGAAGACGCCGCCCGCCATCAGCAGCACCGGCTTGGCCGCCTCGATCGCCTCGTGGACCAGGGGATCGCTCGAGAAGGCGGCCATGAAGGCGCCGACCGGCCCGAGGCTCGGGACCGCGCCCCAGACGATGGCCCAGGGCAGGAGGCCCCGCACCGCGAAGACGGCGATGAAGATGCCCCAGGTGAGGAACCATTTCCTCGCCTGCTTGCCCATGCCCGAGAGGACCTCGGCGTTGATGATGGCGTTGTCGATGCTCGAGATGGTCTCGAAGAGGCAGAGGCCGAAGATCGTCAGGATAATCGTCAGGATCGACATGGGAATCCTCCGGGATAGCGTCGTTTCCCGATTATACAGGAACGCCGCCGCCTCTTCCATGCGTCACGCCGCCCAAGCTTCCCCGGGAAATTCCGCCAGCCTCCCTCGCGCCCCCGGCCTTAGGCATTATAGTGTTCGTATGCCCAATAGGGGAGGGATCGCCGTGAATATCGAAGGGAAGAACATCCTGCTCGTAGAGGACGAAGCCCTGCTGGCCCTGGGCGAGTCGATGCAGCTCCAGGAACGCGGGTATTCGGTCATCCTGGCCGAGACGGGCGAGCGTGCCATCGAGATGGTCGACTCGAATCCCGGCGGCATCGATCTCATCCTGATGGACATCAACCTCGGGCGCGGGATGGACGGCACCGATGCCGCTCAGGAGATCCTCCGGCGCCATGAGATCCCCATCCTCTTCCTGTCCTCCCATACGGAGCCGGCGATAGTCGAGAAGACCGAGGCGATCACCAACTACGGCTATGTCGTTAAGTCCTCGCTCATCACCGTCCTCGACGCCTCGATCAAGATGGCCCTCAAGCTCTTCGCCGCCCATCGGAGCATCCAGGCGCAGAAGATGGAGCTCGAGGTGGCCTACGAGGAGATGTAGGCGGCGAACGACGAGCTCCTGAAATCCCAGGCAGCCCTGCTCGAGAACGAGTCGACCCTGCGCGCGAGCGAGCTGCGGGCGCGGACCATGTTCGAGCGAGCGCCCCTGGGCATCGCCCTGATCGGCTCGGGCGACGGTTTCATCCACGAGGTCAACGCCAAGTTCGCGGAGATCGCGGGGAGGGACCGGGAGGCGCTCATCGCCTCGCGCTGGGCCGACAGCGTCCAACCCGAGGACGCGGAGGAACTCCTTCGGGGCCTCGCGCTCTTGAGTTCGCGCGAGCTATCCTCCATCGGCTTGCGCCAGAGTGTGACCCGGCCCGACGGGTTACGCGTTCGGGTGGCTACGACGATCGCCCCGATCCTGCTGGGGAAAAGCTCCGAAACGAAGCTCCTGTGCATGGTCGAGGACATTACGGAGCGGCTTAGCCTCGAGAGGAACCTGGAAGGCATCCAGGCCAAGCTCGATTCCGCCCAGGAAGTCGCGAGGATAGGCTTTTGGAGCTACGCTCTCCCCGACGGGCGCATCGAGTGGTCGAAGGGGCTGAAGGCGATATTCGAGATGCCCCTCGATGGCCCCAATCCTACCTTTGAGGAATTCCTCGGCCGCGTCCATCCGGGCGACCTCGCCTTCGTCCTCGATCGCTCGGAAAGGCAGTCCCGCCCGATGAGCGAGCCCGTCGCCTCCTACGTCTACCGGATCGTGACCGCGAGGGGCGCGGTGAGGTACCTGGAGCATATCGGCCGGCAGAGCCTCGGCGCGGATGGGAAGGTCCTCGGCGTCTACGGCTCCATACAGGATATCACCGAGCGCAGGTTGGCCGAGGAGGAGCTGAAGGAGAGCGAGGGTAAATTCAAGCGCCTCATACGGGAGATGCAGGTCGGGGTCCTCCTTCAAGGCTCTGGCGCGGAGGTCCTCCTGTGCAACCCCAAGCCGCTGGAGCTCCTCGGCCTCAGCGAGGACCAGCTCCTCGGCAAGACATCCTTCGATCCCTATTGGAACGTCGTCCACGAGGACGGCCTGCCCTTTCCCGGCGAGGCCCACCCGGTTCCGCAGGCGATCGCCACCGGGCTCCCTGTCCGGAACACGATCATGGGAGTCGCCCGGGCGCGGGACCGTGACCGGGTATGGCTGTCGGTGGATGCCGTGCCCTTCCTGGACGGCGGGGGGAAGGTCCGGGAGGTCGTATGCACCTTCCTCGACATCACCGAGCGCAAGCGCGCCGAGGACGACGTGCAGAAGCTCCTCCGCGAGAAGGAGATCATCCTCAAGGAAGTCCATCACCGGATCAAGAATAATATGGGCACGATCTACGGCCTGCTGAGCATCCAAGCGGATTCGCTAGCTATCGAACCCGCCAAGGCCGTTATCCTGGACGCCGCCAGCCGAGTCCAGAGTATGATGGTCCTCTACGACAAGCTGTACCGCTCGGGGGACAGATACTCGCTCTCGGCCCAGGACTTCTTCCCCGCCCTCATCGGGGAGATCGCCCAAGCCTTTCCCCGCACGGCGGATATCAGGATCGAGACTGCGGTCGAGGACATCGTCCTCGGCGCTAAGCTGTTGAGCCCCCTGGGGATAATCGTCAACGAGCTGATCACCAATTCCATGAAATACGCCTTCGAGGGGAGGAGCGAGGGGGTCGTGGCGATATCCATGCGCAGGACGGAGGAGCTCGTCTCCTTGGTATTCTCGGACGATGGTATCGGCCTTCGCGGCCAGGCGGACGAGGGAAAGTCCTCCGGCTTCGGGATGCAGCTGATCGGGCTGCTGGTGGATCAGATCAAGGGGACCATATCCATCGAGAGCCGCTTAGGGACGGGGACGAAGTACGAGATCTCGTTCAAGTCTTGATTAGTGTTACGAAGATTAGTGGTGATATTTCAGTATTTTTATTAGCCAAAAGCAAATGCAGGTAGATAAGCTGCTTTCGCTGTCCCCGGTGTTCGCACCTCCTTCTTCCACAACTTATTCTCCATCGAGTCGAGCTTGATCAGACTCAAAAAAGCGCGGCGCCTAAACATAGTCCTACGGACTTTTGCGATAGGCGCCTATGGAATTCCCGACGTTTTCGCGTGC
>DBTW01000206.1:0-5020 GCA_002307245.1 Spirochaetaceae bacterium UBA1306
GCACGCGAAAACGTCGGGAATTCCATAGGCGCCTATCGCAAAAGTCCGTAGGACTATGTTTAGGCGCCGCGCTTTTTTGAGTCTGATCAAGCTCGACTCGATGGAGAATAAGTTGTGGAAGAAGGAGGTCCCGACGCCGGGGACGGAGGAAGTAGCTTATCTACCAGCATTTGCTATTGGCTAAATGTTTTATACAATTATTATCGCTAATGTTTGTAACACTAATAGTTTTTGCGCCCGATGTTGCATGACGCATCCTGGTGAATACCTCGCAAATGGTGTCCTTTTTCGCTTGACCTCTTTTCCTTGTTTCATTAAAGTATAAAATACTTAGTGACTAAAATAATTAATATCTAAACTAATTGTTTTTAGTTGAAGAGTTGGCTTCGGAGGGTGGCTATGGATGATTCGAATAAAAGCGACGTTCGAGCGCTAATAGAGAAACTAAAGAGCGTCGACTTCATCATGCACCGCAGGCTCCTTCGCGAGATCAATGTTGGGGAAAAACCTCCTCATGTCTTCCTGATGACCAAGCTTCGCCAGGCCTCCCAATCCAGCCCCGAGGGCCTGCGCATTTCCGACCTCGCCTCCTCCTTCGAGATCACTGCCTCGAGCATCACGCAGATGGTGACGACGCTCGAGGAGAAGGGTTATGTCCGCCGCAGCATGGACAGCGAGGACCGCAGGGCGGTTCGAGTCGTCCTGACCGAAGAGGGCGAGCGTTTGGCCGAAACAATTTCAGTCTCGGTCGACCGCGTATTCGCGGGCCTCGTCGACTATCTCGGGAAGGACAAGAGCGCCGAGCTCATCTCGCTCCTCTCCGAGTTGACCGACTACTTCGACGAACGGAAGAGACGCCATGAATCGAGCTAGTGTCCTGAATTATTCATAAGGCCTAATGCCCGAGCTGCCACCCGCCATGTGGTCGGGCATTTGCATAATTTTGCGTTGAGCGAAGCGAATAAAGCGGGACACTAGATATGGAGCGATACGCATGAATAAGGTAAGTTTGCTGGTATTCCTGGCCGCTTTGGCTTTCGTTCCGGCCTTGGGGGCCGAGTCCGCCGCGGCCAAGTCTCTCTCTCCCGAGGACGCGGTAAAGGCAGCCCTTTCAGGCGACGCCAGGGTCGAGGGAGCCGCTTGGGATCTCCTGGCCGCGCAGGCCAAGGCCAAGGAGGCCGAGCTGCGGAGGCTGCCCGCCCTCTCCCTGGCGACGAGCTATACGCGGCTCAGCGATCTCCAGTCCTCGATTGACTTCGGCGGGAGAATAATAAGCCTATCCTCCCTGGACAACAACTTTTCGCTGAATGCGAATCTGCAGTATCCCGTGTTCACCGGCTTCCGCCTCGAGGAGTCGGCCAAGCTCGCGGCCGTCCAAGCCCAGGGCAAGGCCATCACGGCAGAGATGATCAAGCGTAGTTTGGTTTTCGAGGTCCTGCGCTCCTACTGGGAAGCCCTGCGGGCGAGCAACAACGTCGGCATGCTAAAGGAAAGTCGGGACCTCGCCGTCCATAGCCTCGAGGTCGTGAAGCCGCAGCTGGCCCAAGGCACTGCGCTGAGGGCCGACCTCCTCAACGCCGAGATGCGCCTGAACCAAGCCGAGATGGACCTGGGCGCCGCGACGAACGCCCAGCGAAAGGCCCTGCTCAGCCTCGCCGTCCTCGTCGGCGCCGGGAGCGGCGCGTCCCTCGACCTGAACGGCAAGCCCGAGCCCGTCCCCGACAGCCGCTTCCCCAGCCTGGACGCGCCTGAGTTGATACGCAGGGCCTTGGAGAATCGCCCTGAGACTCGGGCCTCGAGCCTCTCGGCCGTCTCGGCCGAGCTCGGCTATAAACTCGCGACCGCGCCCCTCTATCCTACCGTCAACCTCACGGGCAGCTACGCCTTTGCCGACCCCAATCCCCGGGTTTACTTCCAGAGCGATCCCTGGAAATTCACGGGGACCTGGAGCCTCGGCCTGTCGGTGAGCTACGACCTCGGAGGGCTGCCCGCCAACCTCTCGGCGCGGGAAGCCCAGGCGGACTCGCTCGCGAAGAGCCGCTCCGACGACAGGCGCCAGCGCGAGACGGTGGAGCTCGACGTCCGGAGCTGCCTGCTCTCTTTCGAGCAGGCCAGGACGGACTACGGCATCGTATCGAGCATGATCGACCAGGCCCTCGAGAACGAGCGCGTGACCGAGCGCAGGGTCGCCGCCGGCACGGCCTCGGACCTCGACCTGGAGTCGGCGAAGATGTCCAGGCTCAAGGTGGAGTTCTCGATCGCGAACAAGCTGATCGACGAGCAGATCGCCGCGGCCGACCTCGAGCGGGCCGCGGCCCTGGCCTCGGTAGAGTAAGGCGGCCCCTGCCATGCTCAAGCTCCTGAAGTACCTGCGGCCCTATTCGATCCCTATCGCGGCCGTCATCACCGTCGTCTTCTTCCAGTGCATGGGCGACCTTTACCTGCCCACCCTGATGTCGGACGTGGTCAACAAGGGCATCACCAACGGCGACGTCGACTACATCCTGCGCACGGGCCTCCTCATGCTCATCGTGGCCCTGGGCGGATCGCTCTGCGCCGTGCTCGCGAGCTACCTGTCCTCGCACATCTCGATGGGCTTGGGCGAGATCCTGCGGAGCCGCATCTTCCGCAAGGTCTCGAGCTTTTCCCTGCACGAGTACGACCGGATCGGCACTCCCTCCCTCATCACCCGCAGCACCAACGACGTGTCCCAGATCCAGAACGTCGTGATGATGTCCTTCCGCATGATGATCGGCGCCCCGATCACGGCCGTGGGCGGCATCATCCTCGCCCTGCAGAAGGACCGGGGCCTGGCCTGGATCATCGCCATCGCCATCCCGCTCCTGGCCTCCCTCATCGTCTTCGTGGCGGTCAAGGGCTTCCCCCTTTTCAAGGCGATCCAGAAGAAGGTCGACCGCATCAACCTCGTGCTCCGCGAGAACCTCTCCGGCATACGCGTGATCCGGGCCTTCGATCGGGGGGATGCCGAGAAGGCCCGCTTCGACGAGGCCAACCGCGACCTGACCGAGACCTCGATCAAGGTCAACCGGATGTTCGCGGCCCTCATGCCCGCGATGATGCTCATCATGAACTACACCACGATCGCCATCCTCTGGTTCGGCACGAGGCGAGTCAACGTCGGCTCCTCCAACGTCGGCGACATGATGGCCTTCCTCCAGTACGCCATGCAGATCCTCTTCTCCTTCCTCATGGCCTCGATCATGTTCATCATGGTTCCCCGGGCCCAGGCCTCGGCCGACCGCATCAACGAAGTCCTCGAGATGGACATCGGCATATCCGACCCGGCCTCGCCGAGCGTGCCTCGGAGCGAGAGCCGCGGCTTCGTCGAGTTCCGGGACGTGAGCTTCACATACCACGGGGCCGAGGAGCCTGCCGTCCGAGGCATTACCTTCACCGCGAGGCCGGGCGAGACGACGGCCATCATCGGCAGCACTGGCTCGGGCAAGTCGACCCTCCTCTCCCTCATCCCCCGCTTCTACGACGCGAGCTCGGGCTCGGTGCTCGTGGACGGCATGGACGTCCGCGAGATGAGCCAGGCCGAGCTTCGCTCGCGCATCGGCTTCGTGCCGCAGAAGGCCGTGCTCTTCACGGGCAGTGTCGCGGAGAACATCCGCTACGGCAAGGAAGACGCGAGCGACGAGGAAGTCCGCCGCGCCGCCGAGACGGCCCAAGCGCTCGAGTTCGTCGAGGGCATGGCCCAGGGCTTCGGCTCGCCGATCTCCCAGGGCGGCTCCAACGTCTCCGGGGGCCAGAAGCAGCGGCTCTCGATAGCCCGCGCCCTCGTGAAAAGGCCCGACATCTACCTCTTCGACGACAGCTTCTCGGCCCTGGACTTCAAGACCGACGCCCGGCTCCGGTCGGCCCTCCGCAAGGAGACGGCCGACTCGACGGTCATCATCGTGGGCCAGCGCGTGGCCACCATCATGGACGCGGATCGGATCATCGTGCTGGACGAGGGGCGCATAGTCGGCATGGGCACCCATGCCGAGCTCTACGCGGGTTGCGCGGTGTATCGGGAGATCGTGGCCTCCCAGCTTTCCGAGGAAGAGATAGCATGAGCGACACCAGGAACGCTGGAGCGCCGCCCCCCGGCGGCATGGGGAGGCCGGGCGGCATGGGAAGGCCGGGCGGGATGGGCCCCGGGGGGATGGGACCCGGCGGCAAGCCCAAGGACATGAAACGGACCTTCGCCAGGCTCGTATCCTATTTCGGGCCGCGAAAGAGGAAGATCGGCGTCGTCCTCATCCTCGCCGCCCTCAGCACGGTCTTCAGCATCGTGGGCCCGAAGCTCATGGGCAAGGTCACGACCAAGCTCTTCGAGGGCCTGATGGGCAAGTACACGGCGGCCATGCTCCATCAGCCTTTGCCCGCCATCGACTTCGGCTACATCGGCCGCATGATCGGCGTCCTCGTGGCCTTCTACCTGCTCAGCGCCCTCCTGAGCTACGTGCAGCAGTACCTGATGTCGGACGTCGCGCAGAACATCGTCTACGACATGAGGCGCGACGCCAACGACAAGCTCCAGCGCCTGCCTCTCAAGTACTTCGACTCGCGCAGCCACGGCGAGGTGATGAGCCGGGTCACGAACGACATCGACAACATCGGCACGACCCTTCAGCAGAGCCTCACGCAGCTCATCACCTCGGTCTGCACCATCGTGGGCGTCCTCGTCATGATGTTGACGATCAGTCCGCTCTTGACCCTGATCAGCCTCCTCACCCTGCCCGCGGCCTTCCTCGCCACGACGCGGATCACGAAGAAGTCTCAAGGCAACTTCGCCGCCCAGCAGAAGAGCCTAGGCGAGCTCAACGGGCACGTCGAGGAGATGTACTCGGGCTTCAAGGTCGTGAAGGCCTTCGGCCGCGAGGAGGCCTCGATCCGGCGCTTCGACGAGATCAACACCGAGCTGACCGAGGCTGCCTGGAAGGCCCAGTTCGTGTCGGGCGTCGTGATGCCCATCATGAACTTCATCAACAACATGGGCTACGTCCTCATCTGC
>DBTW01000206.1:5387-25642 GCA_002307245.1 Spirochaetaceae bacterium UBA1306
CAGACGGCCAATATCGCCAACGTCCTCCAGTCCGCCCTGGCCTCGGCCGAGCGGGTCTTCGAGGTCCTCGACGAGACGGAGCAGGAGAGCGAGAGCGTCGGCGCGATCGGCCTGGACGCGCCGCGCGGCCACGTGTCCTTCCGCAACGTGCGTTTCGGCTACAGTGACGACGCCATCCTCATGAAGGACATCAACATCGAGGTGCATACGGGGGAGACGGTCGCGATCGTGGGCCCGACCGGGGCGGGCAAGACCACCCTGGTCAACCTCCTCATGCGCTTCTACGAGCTGCAGGGCGGGTCCATCCTGGTCGACGGGGTCGACATCAGGACCATGCCCCGGGGCGAGCTGCGCCGGATCTTCGGCATGGTGCTCCAGGACACCTGGCTCTTCAACGGCTCGATCCGCGACAACATCGCCTACGGCCGCGAGGGCTCCGGCCTCGAGGACGTCGTGCGCGCCGCGACCGCGGCCCACGCCGACCACTTCATCAGGGCCCTGCCCATGGGCTACGACACGGTCATCAACGAGGACGCCTCGAACCTCTCGCAGGGGGAGAAGCAGCTCCTGACCATCGCTCGGGCCCTGCTCTCGGACCCCCGCATCCTCATCCTCGACGAGGCGACGAGCAGCGTCGACACGAGGACTGAGGTCTACATCCAGAAGGCGATGCGCGAGCTCATGAAGGGCCGCACCAATTTCGTGATCGCCCACCGCCTGTCCACGATACGCGACTCGGAGATGATCCTCGTGATGAATAAGGGCGACATCATCGAGATGGGCAACCACCAGGAGCTGCTCGCCAAGGGCGGCTTCTACGCCGACCTGTACAATAGCCAGTTCGCCGGCGCCGCCGACGAGCAGACGGCATGAGAGGAGTTAGGGAATGAGCGCAAGCAACGAGCAATCCGAGGCGAAGAAGGCCCCCGCCGATGGCAAGGCCCCCGCCGATAAGAAGGTCCGGAAAGGGCCCAAGGTCCTGGGGACCGTCATCCTTCTGGTCGTGGCCGCCGCCGCCGTCTGCTACGGGGCGGTCTGGTGGGCCGGCACGGTCTCCTACGTCGAGACCGACGACGCGGCCATCGACGGGCGCCAGGTCAAGCTGAGCTCGAAGATGCTCGGCCGCATCAACGAGATCAGGGCCGAGGAGGGCGACAAGGTCCAGGCGGGCCAGGTCCTCGCCGTCCTCGACGACAAGGACCTCCGCGCCCAGGAGGCCCAGGCCCTCGCCTCGCTCAACTACGCCAAGGAGAACCTTGCCCTGGCCGAGGTCAACCTGGGCAAGGCCGAGGACGATTACGGGCGTTCCAAGGAGCTCTTCTCCGCATCCGCCGCCACGAAGGAGAGCTTCGACCACGCGCAGAAGGCCCTCGACGTCGCGAAGGCCCAGGGCACCCTCGCCCAGGCCTCGGTGGAGACCTCCTCCGCCCAGCTCGGCGTCATCGAGGCCCAGCTCCTGAACGTCCGCGTCAGCACGCCCATCGACGGCACCGTGGAGAAGGTCTCCCTCAATCCCGGCGACCTCGCCCAGCCCGGCCAGGCCATCCTCTCGGTCAACAAGCTCGACTCGGTCTGGATCATCGCCAACTTCGAGGAGACCAAGATCGGCCGCATCCGCGCGGGCGCCCCGGTGCAGATCACCGTGGACGCCTACAAGGGCCGGGACTTCCGAGGCCGCGTCGACATGATCCGCGCCGGCATCGTGCCCTCGGCCTTCCAGATCGGCGAGTTCACCAAGACCACGCAGCGCGTCCCGGTCAAGATCAGCTTCCAGGCCCTGCCCGAAGGCGCGATCCTCTTGCCCGGCATGTCCGTCGAGGTGAAGGTCAGCACCGGCATCGAGCTTCCCAAGATTCTCCAGTTCCTGCAGCCGTAAGCGATAAAAGGGCGGCGGCTTTCCGCAGTTCATGCTGTGGATGGCTGTCGCCGGTTCCTGGTTAACTCATTATTAAATAATGAAATATAATTAAATATCTTTTTATTGACAGATGTGTCGATTTAGCCCTAATCTACTTGCGAAGCACGGGAAACAGCTTGCCCTCGGGCTTTGCGGGAGCGCTCACGCCATGGATAGCTTCAGGGTTCTCGAGATCAAGAAAAGCGTCTACGAAAGCAACGATAGGGAAGCCGAGCTGCTCAGGGCCGAGCTGAAGGCGGCCAAGGTCTTCATGCTGAACCTGATGTCCTCGCCGGGCTCGGGCAAGACGACCACGGTCTTGAGGACGATAGAGGCCCTGGGGCCAGAGCTGCGCATCGGCGTCCTGGAGGCCGACATCGACTCCGACGTCGACGCCCGGGCTGTGTCGAGGACGGGCGCCAAGGTGATCCAGCTGCATTCCGGCGGCATGTGCCACCTCGACGCCGGCATGGCCAGGCAAGGCCTCGAGGGCCTGGGCCTCGAGGGGCTCGACCTGGTCGTCCTGGAGAATATCGGGAACCTGATCTGCACGGCCGAGTTCGACACCGGCGCCTCCCGGAACGCGATGATCCTCTCCGTGCCCGAGGGCGACGACAAGCCGCTGAAGTACCCCCTGATGTTCGAGGTCGCCGACCTCGTGCTGGTCAACAAGATCGACGCGATGGGGCTCTTCGATTTCGACCTCCTGGTTTTCGAGGAGCGCGTTAGGCGATTGAATAAGAAAGCGCCGATCGTCCCCGTCTCCGCGAAGACGGGGCAGGGGCTCAGGGCCTGGGCCGATTGGCTCCGCGCGGAAGTCGCCGAATGGAAGCGGGCCTAGCCCTGGACGGTAAGGAGAGTCTCATGGTCAAGGAAAGGGTGCTGGATCTCGCCAACAAGATCAGCCGGAAGAAAAGGGGCGCGAAGGACGAGATCACGGCCGCGGACCCCGAGTACAGGATCATGGAGCCCGTGGTCTCGGACGAGATGGCGGAGGTGGCCCTCGGTCTCGAGTTCCGGAAGCCCAAGAGCGCGGAGGAGGCGGCCCTCGCCTGCGGCAAGAGCGTCGAGGATTGCTCGCGGCTCCTGTGGGACCTCGCCGTAGTCGGGGTCTGCTTCGTGAACCGGATCGATGGCATCGACAAGTATTGGTACGACACCTGGATCCCCGGCATCATGGAGATGATGGTCAACAACAAGGAGAACGCCCGGAAGTACCCGCAGATCCCCGAGTCCTTCGAGGCCTACGGCCGGCGGCGGGGCCCGGCGACCGCGGGGATCTTCCCCGTCGGCAAGGGGCTCATGCGCGTCATCCCCATCGAGGCGTCCATCATGGCGGAGACGCGGCGAGCCTCCTACGAGGAGGTCTCCAAATACCTCGACGAGAACGAGGTCTTCTCCGTCTCGGACTGCTCCTGCCGCACGGCGCGCGAGCTGATGGGCGAGGGCTGCGGCCACCTGAAGGAAGACATGTGCATCCAGATGGGCCATGCCGCGGAGTACTACGTCCGCACCGGCCGGGGCCGGGCGATCGGCCGCGAGGAAGCCTACGAGATCATCAGGCGGGCCGAGGAGAACGGCCTCATGCATCAGATCCCCAATACGGACGGCCCGGGCAAGACCCACGCGATCTGCAACTGCTGCGGCTGCTCCTGCCTCTCCCTGCGCACGGCCGAGATGTTCTACAACACCGACATGGTGCGCTCGAACTACGTCTCGAGCGTGGATCGGGAGAAGTGCGTCGCCTGCGGGGTCTGCGTGGAGAACTGCCCGGTCGGCGCCCTGAAGCTGGGCGAGAAGGTCTGCGCGAAGGCCCCGTCCCGCCCCGCGAGGAGGGAGCTGCCCTCCGACACCGAGTGGGGCCCGGGGAAGTGGAACCCCGAGTACCGCCTCAACCGGAAGCTTGTCGCCGATAGCGGCACGAGCCCCTGCAAGGCGGAGTGCCCGGCCCATATCGGCGTCCAGGGCTACATCAAGCTGGCCTCCCAGGGCAAGTACCGCGAGGCCCTCGAGCTCATCAAGCGCGAGAACCCCTTTCCCGCGGTCTGCGGGCGCATCTGCCCCCGGAAGTGCGAGTCGGCCTGCACTCGGGGCGGGGTCGACGATCCCGTCGCCATCGACGAGATCAAGAAGTTCATAGCCGAGCAGGACCTGAACGCCGAGCGCCGCTACGTCCCCGCGCCGCGCCACGACTACGGCAAGCGCGTCGCCGTCGTCGGCGCGGGGCCCTCCGGGCTCTCCTGCGCGTACTACCTGGCCCTAGAGGGCTACAAGGTCTCCGTCTTCGAGAAGCAGGCGGCCCTCGGCGGCATGCTGACCCTCGGCATCCCCGCCTTCAGGCTGGAGAAGCGGGTAGTCGAGGCCGAGATCGAGGTCCTGAGGCTGATGGGCGTCGAGTTCAGGACGGGCGTCGAGGTCGGCAAGGACCTCCGCCTCGACGACTTGCGGCGCGAGGGCTTCGCGGCCTTCTACCTGGCCATCGGCGCCCAGGGCGGCCGGAAGGTCGGCGTCGAGGGCGAGGAGGCCGAGGGCGTGATCGCGGGCGTCGACTTCGTGCGGGGCGTCAACCTGGGAGTGGGCGCCCGGCTGGCCGGCAAGGTCGTCGTGATCGGCGGCGGCAACGTCGCCATCGACGTCGCGAGGACGGCCGTGAGAGTCGGCGCGGAGAGCGTGGACATGTTCTGCCTCGAGGCACGCGGCGAGATGCCCGCCCTGCCCGAGGAGATCGGCGAGGCCCTGTCCGAGGGCATCGCGATCGGCAACTCCTGGGGCCCGAAGCGCGTCGTCGTCGAGGCCGGCCGCGTGGTTGGCGTGGAGCTCCGGCGCTGCGTCCGGGTCTTCAATGCGGAGGGGCGCTTCGATCCGAGCTACGACGAGGGCGACACCAAGATCGTCGCGGCCGACTACGTCCTGCTCTCCATCGGTCAATCGATCGAATGGGGCGGTCTGTTGTCGGGCGGCTCGATGGAACTGAACCGCAACGGGACGATCAAGGCCGACCCGCTCACCTACCAGACGGGGCAGGCCGACGTCTTCGCCGGCGGCGACGCGGTGACGGGCCCCAGGTTCGCCATCGACGCCATCGCGGCGGGCAAGCAGGCGGCGATCTCCATCCATCGATACGTCCAGCCGGGGCAGAGCCTCACGCTCGGCCGCGCCAAGCGCGACTACCGCGCCCTCGACAGGGCCGGCGTCGAGCTCGAGGGCTACGACAGCCTGCCGAGGCAGAGCGCCGCCCACCAGGCCGCCGCCCACCAGGGCGCCGCCGAAGCCTTCCGCGACGCGCGCGGCACCTTCACCGAGGATCAGGTCAGGAAGGAGACTGAGCGCTGCCTCGGCTGCGGCGCCACGGTCGTCGACGGGGAGCTCTGCGTGGGCTGCGGGCTGTGCGCGACCAAGTGCGGCTTCGACGCGATCAAGCTGTTGCGCAAGTACGACGGCGAGGGCGTGGATTTCCGCGACCTGAAGCCCGTGATCGTGAGGAGCGTGCTGAAGCGCAAGCTCAGGATCGCCCTGAAGAAACCGGGGCGCTTCATCAAGGCGAGGCTCGGCGGCGCCGAGCCCGGCCGGGAGGGCTAGGCCCCCGTGCACGAGCTGGGCGTCGTGATCAAGGTGGTCGAGACCGTCGAGGACTTCGCGCGGCGTAACGGCGTGACGAGGATCGATACCCTGGTCCTCCAGATCGGCGAGCTCTCCTCGATGGTCCCGAAGTACGTCGAGGATTGCTTCCCGGCCGCTGCCGACGGCACGATCCTGCGGGACGCCAAGCTGCGCATCGAGGTCCTTCCGGCCAACGCCCTCTGCGGGGACTGCGGCAAGGTCTTCAACCTGGTCTTGAGCCGGGGAAGCTGCCCGGCCTGCGGGGGCCGGCGCTTCGAGGCCCTGGGCGGGAAGGAGTTCCTCATCAAGGAGATCGTCGCCTGCTAGATTGGGTTTCCCTTGAATTGACTGAGGTAGAGGCGGTAGTAGAAGCCGCGGGCGGCGATCAGCTCGTCGTGGCTGCCCTTCTCCGCGATCTCGCCGTCGCGCAGGACCACGACCAGGTCGGCGTCCTTGATGGTGGAGAGGCGATGGGCGATGACGAAGCTGGTCCGGCCCGCCATGAGGCCCAGCAGGGCCTTCTGGATCCGCGCCTCGGTGCGGGTGTCCACGCTGCTCGTCGCCTCGTCGAGGACGAGGATGGCGGGATCGGCGAGGATGGCCCGGCTGATCGACAGGAGCTGGCGCTGGCCCTGGCTTAGGTTTCCCGCGCGCTCCGAGAGGTCCGTCAGGTAGCCCCGGGGGAGCTGCCGGATGAAATGGTCGGCCTCGGCCAGGCGCGCGGCCTCCATGCACTCCTCGTCGCTCGCCTCCAGCCTGCCGTAGCGGATGTTCTCCAGCACGCTGTCGGCGAAGAGGAAGGTATCCTGGAGCACTAGGCCGAGTCCCCGGCGCAGCTCGGCCTTGCTCAGCTCGCGGATGTCGATCCCGTCGATGCGGATGCTCCCGCCCTGGATCTCGTAGAAGCGCGTGAGCATGTTGATGATCGTCGTCTTCCCCGCGCCCGTGGGCCCGACGAGGGCTATGGTCTGGCCCGCCTTCACCTCGAGGCTGAAGTCCTTGATGACCGGGGTCCCCGGGGCGTAGGCGAACCGCGCGCCGCGGAAGCTCACGTTGCCGCGCATGCCCGATGCCGGGAACGAGGTCCTTCCCTCGTCCGACTCGGCGGGCTCGTCCATGATCTCGAAGACCCTCTCGGCCCCCGCCAGCGCGGCCTGGATCGAGTTGTAGAGGTTGGCGATCTGGCGCAGGGGCGAGGTGAAGTTCTGGCCGTAGTTGATGAAGGTGGCGATGGTTCCCACGCTGACCAGGCCCCGCAGGGCGAGGGCCCCGCCCAGGGCGGCCAGCACGACGACGAAGAAGCTCCCCAGCACCTGCGTGAGGGGCATGAGGAGCATCGCGTAGGAATTGGCGTAGACCCCCGCCTCGTAGACGGCCTGGTTCTTCGCCCTGAAGTCCTGGATGACCGAGTCTCCGCGCCGGAAGGCCTTGATCACCTTTTGCCCGCTGATGGCCTCCTCGGCTACGGAGTTGAGTTCGCCCAACCTAGCCTGGAGGTCTCGGAAGCCCTTGCGAGTGTACTTGGCCACGAAGCGCGCGAAGCCGAGCATGATGGGCACGACGACGAGGCTCGCGAGGGCCAGCCAGTGGTTCAGCGCGAACATGGCCGCGAGGATGCCCAGCATCGTGATGCCGCTCGCGACGAGGGCCGTGACGTTCTGCGACACGGCCTGGTTGACAGCGTCGATGTCGCTCGTGAGCCGGCTCATCAGGCCGCCCGCGGCGTTGGTGTCGAAGAAGCCCATCGAGAGGGCCTGCAAGTGCGAGAAGAGGTCGCCGCGCAGGCGCTTGAGCGCCGATTGCGACACCCTCGCCATGATCCAGTTCGCTGCCACCATGAAGAGATTGCTCAGGAAGTAGGACGCGAGCATCAGCAGCGCGATCGCGGAGAGCCCCGCGACCGATCCCTTGCCAATGAGCTTGTCGATAGCCACGCCCATGAGGTAGGGGCCGCCGAGGCCGATCATGGAAGAGAGGACGATGAGGGCGACGACGAGGCCGAGGGAGGCCTTGTGGGGGCTCAAGTACCGCATGAGCCGGGCCAGGGCGCGGCGCGGGTCGCGCGCCTTCTCGATCTTGCCGGGCCGACCCACTCGGCGATGCATGCTCGCGCGGATATCGCTCATGCGGGCCCCCCGCCGAGCTGCGAATCGTAGATTTCCTTATATAGGGCGCTCGTCCGCAGGAGCTCCTCGTGCCGACCGGCGGCGACGATCCTTCCCTCGTCGAGCACGACGATCCGGTCCGCGTTCAGGACCGTGCTGATCCGCTGGGCGACGATGAAGCAGCTGCAGTCGGGCAGGTACTCGGCCAGGGCGGCCTGTATCCGCGTCTCGGTCTCGACGTCCACCGCGCTCGTGGCGTCGTCCAGGATGAGGATGCCCGGCCTCGTGACGATGGCCCTCGCGATGGCGATGCGCTGCTTCTGCCCGCCTGAGAGGTTGACGCCCCTCTCCTCGATCCGCGTGTCGTAGCCGCGTGGAAGGCGCAGGATGAAGTCGTGGGCCTGGGCCGCCCGGGCGGCTTCCTCGACCTCGGCCTGGCTCGCCTCGGGCCGGCCAAAGCGAATATTGTCGCGGACGCTGCCCGAGAAGAGGATCGTCTCCTGGGGGACGATGCCGATCCGGCCGAGGAGGGAGTACTCGCCGATCTCGCGGAGGTCGAGGCCGTCGACGCTCACGGTCCCGGTCGCCGGTTCGTAGAAGCGCGGTATGAGATTGACGAGGGTGGACTTCCCCGAGCCGGTCGCGCCGAGTATGGCTACGGTCCGTCCCGCCTCGGCCTCGAGGCTTATGCCCTCGAGCGCGGCCGCGCCCGAGCCGTCCCCGTAACGGAAGCTCGCATTCTCGAATCTGACGGAGCATGCCCCCCGGCCGGCCAGGGTGAGGGGAGAGGAGGGCGGGGCGAGCTCGGGGACGGCGTCGAGGACCTCGTTAATCCGCTTCGCCGAGGCGAGGCCGTTGGCCCAGGTGTTCGCGAGCTGGGTCATCATGATGAGGGGATTCATCGTCGCCAGGAGGTAGTTGGTGAAGGCCATGATCTGGCCGAGGCTGAGCCCGCCGTTCACGGATCTGATGCCGCCGCGCCAGATGACGAGCGCCATCCCGGCGTTGATGAGGAAGGTGAGGGCGGGCGACATCGAGGACATGTACTCCATGACCCGCACCGTGCCCTTGGTCAGGTCCTCGTTGGCCGCCTCGAAACGCCGCTCCTCGCGATCCGCGCGGACGAAGGCCTTCACGAGGCGGGCCCCCGCCATGTTCTCCTGCAGGACCGTGTTGAGCCCGTCGAGCCTCCGCTGCACTTCCCTGAAGAGTGGCTCCATCCTCGAGCTGAAGACCACGATGATCAGGCCCGCGAGCATGAGGAGGGGGATCATGGAGAGGGCGAGGGCTGGGCTCGTGACGAACATGAGGACGAGGCTGCCGGCCATCGAGAGCGGCGCGCGCGTGCCTATGCGGAGCGATACCTGGGCTATCCGCTGCACGGCCCCCGTATCGCTCGTCAGGCGCACCATCAGCCTGCCCGTGGAGAAGCTTTCCAGGTTGCCGCGCGAGAAGCCCTGCACCTTGGCGAATACCGCCTCCCGGAGGTCCCGGGCGACGCCCTCGCCGACCTTGATGGAGGAGACGCTGTTGAGCACGGCCGCCACCATGCAGAGCAGGGACGCGCCGAGCATCGCGGCCGAGGTCCCGAGGACCACGCCCATGTCGTTCTTCTTGACCCCGTCGTCTATGACGCGCTCCACCAGCCGGGGGATCGACAGGTCCAGGACGACCATCGCGACGAGCATGGCCAGGGAAAAGGCCGCCAAGCCTTTGTACGGCTTGAGGAAGCGAAGCAGCTTGCGCAGGTCTTCCATCGCATGAGCACGATATTCCTAAGGTTCCCGGCAGTCAACGGCGTCGAGGGGGCGCTCGGCCGCAACTGGGCGATCGCCTCTCTCAAGCTTCGGCTCGCGTTGCGCGGCTTTGCGTGCTATAGTTATTCCGTGAAACCCGATGTCCCGGCCGCGCGCCCCAAGATCGCGGCGTGGCTCCTGCTGGTCGCCTTGGCCTGCGCGGCCCTGGCCTCCTGCGGCGCCTTGAAGGGGGGCGGGGCTCCAGCCCACGCGCCACGGAAGATCCAGGTCATGGCCTCCGACGGCTGGCTCTACGACGTCGTGGGGGAGAACGCCAAGCTCTTCGAGAAGGAGACGGGCATCAAGGTCTCGTTCTCGATCTACGCCCCGCACGTCTATTTTCGGGCTCTCAAGACGACGCTCGACTCAGGCGAGGCTACCGACGTCTTCCTCATGCAGTCGACGAGATGGTACCTGGGCGGCGAGATCGACCCCCAAAAATACTGCATGGACTTGAGCGGCGAGGAATGGACTCGGCGGCTGAAGCCCGAGTGGCTGCCGACCGTATCGCACGGGGGGAGCGTGTATGGTTTGGTACTGTGGGACGACTACACCGGTTGGGTCTATACCTACAACGACAAGGTCTTCAAGCGCTTGGGCCTCGGCCCGCCCAAGACGACCAGGGAATTCATGGCCGCTTGCGAGCGCATCAAGCAGGCCGGCCTCCTGCCCATCTACGAGCCTGGCGCGAGCCGATGGCATTCCTCGCTCACCTTCTTCGAGATGGGCGCGACATTCAACGATCGCGACCCGGGGCTTTATGATCGGCTAAATTCGAATCGCCAGACCTTCGCCGGATACAGGCCCTTCCTCGCGGCGCTGGGGCAGATCCAGGCGGCGATGCGCTCGGGATACCTCGGCGAGGACTTCATGGCTAATACCATCGAGGGCGCGAAGAATGCGCTGATCTCGGGCTCCGCCGCGATGACCCTGAACAAGATCGGCTTCGCGAGGAGCGTTCTCAAGGCCAACCCCGACTCCGGCGCGGAGTCCTGGGGGATGTTCCCCATCCCCTGGCTCGATAACCGCACCGTGAGCATCGAGCGCTCGGCCCCCGTGTGGCTCGGCAACACAAAGAGCCGCGATAAGGAGGCCGTCCTCCAGTTGTTCCGCTTCCTTACGCGGGAGGACAACCTCTATCGCTACGCGGTGGGACAGCCCGAGGGCTTCGGGCTGTCCTTTCCCACCAAGGGCGTGCCCCTGCTGCGAAACGAGCAAGCCTTCCTCAACCAGACGCGGCTCGGCGGGGAGCCTTTTCAGGGGGGCGTCAAGTACATCATGACCCAATGGATGGAGATCGAGGCAGACTTCGAGCAGATGCTCTCCGGCGCGATGACGCCTGAACGCTTCCTCGAGGGGGTCGACGCGCGCCGCGCCAACATGGCGATCGCGGCTTGCGACTCGGCCTGGACAGGGCTTAAGGCCGGCCCATCGAGTCCCTGAAGGCCGTCGGGGCCAGGCCCGTCTCCCTCTTGAAGAGCCGCGAGAAATAGAGCGGGTCCTCGTAGCCCACCGCCGACGACACCTGCTTAATCTCCAGGTTCGGGTGCCCGACGAGGAGGCGTTTCGCCTTCTCCACGCGGAGCTTGATGAGCTCCTGCGTCGGCGTACTCCCCGTGACCTTGTTGAACAGGCGGATCAGATAGGCGGCCTTGCAGTCGAAGGCGGCGGCGAGCCGCTCCAGGGAGTAGGGCTCGCGGTAATTCTCCTGAAGATAGACCTTGATGGCCTTTACAAGCTCCTCCTCCCTAGCGCCGTTTCGGTCCAGGTAGTATTCCCTGTCCACGATCCCGGCCCGGGACTCGAGCTTTATCCGGAGCCGCCTCAGTATCTCCCGCAGGCCCTCGGCGTCGATGGGCTTGAGAAGGTAGTCGTCGACGTCGAGCTCGATCGCCCTGCGGGCGTACTCGAATTCGCTGTAGCCGGAGATGATGACTATCCTGATGTCGGCATTCGTCGCCCTGATCCTCCGGGCGAGGTCGAGGCCTCCCAGCACCGGCATCTTGATGTCGGTGATGAGGAGGTCGGGCAGGAATCGCTCGACCAGTTCGGCAGCCTCCTCCCCGTCCGCGGCGGACCCGACGCACTTGAAATGCTGGTCGAGCTCCGCGGTCTTCCGGGTCAAGTAGTCCCTCATCCGTTCCTCGTCCTCGGCGACGACGTATGTAAAGCTGCGCTCAGCCATGTATGCGGGCCCCCATGGAGATTCTGGCTCCTCCCCCCTGCCTATTGCCGATCTCGAAGACGGATCCGTCCCCGAAAGCCAGCCTGAAGCGCTCGTAGGAGTTTATTATACCCATCCCGGATATCGAAAGCGCCGGGAGGCCCCGGCTTCCCCGCTCGCGCGCGGCGATCCTCTCGCCCACGAGCTCCAGGGTCTCGTCGGAGAAGCCCGGGCCGTTGTCCAGGATATCGACCTCCCAGCGCCCGTCCATGAGGCGGCCCCGGAGCTCGATGAGCCATGGAGGCCGGTTCGAGGTCCCGTACTTGAAGCAGTTCTCGATGAAGGGCTGCAGGACGAGCCTGGGGACGACGATCCCCCGCATCTCGGCCGGGATGTCGATGACGAAGTCGAGGCTGTCCCCGAACCTCGTGCGCATCGCCGCGAGGTAGCTCTCGGCGTACTTGACCTCCATGTCGAGGGTGGCGGTCGACGCCTCCGTCGACGAGACGTAGCGGAGCACCGCCGCCAGGTTGACTATCAGGGCCTGGATGGCGCTCGCGTCGCTCTCCTCGGCCATGATGGAGATGGTCTGCAGCATATTGTGGAGGAAGTGCGGATTGAGCTGCGATTGGAGGGCGGCCAGCTGGGCCTCCTTCTCGTGAGCCTTGAGCGACACGGCCTCCTGGACGGACTCGTTCAGCTTGAGCCTCATCTTGTGGAAGGCGATCCTGAGCGAGTCTATCTCGCCGGGGTCCTGCCCCCTGCTGCCCGGGGCGGCCTCGTCGAGGTTCTCCAAGTCCGTCTCGTCTATCTCGTCGTGCAGGGCCTTGATCGGCACGGTGACCCGGCGCGCGATGAAGTAGGACGCGACGAGGGAGCACAGGATCGCGGCCAGCGTGAGGACGGCGATGCGCGTCGTGTACTGCATGATGCTCGTCGACAGCCCGGCGGAGGGCTCCCCGATGGTCACGGTCCAGAGCGTGTCCCGCGAGGCCGCCGAGACGAAGACCTGGGTTTCCCGCTTCCCGGGCAGGGAGCCCGTCGCGATTGCCCCGCTCGCGGCCTTCCGCGAGAGCTCCAGGAGCTCTTCCCTATCTGCCGGAGAGCCGTCGTAGGGATAGAGGAGCCGGCCATCGCCGTCCGCCACGAAGATCGAGACCGTCGAGTTGCCGAGGCTATCCAGCTCGCTGAACAACGAGTCGCAATACTGCTTCACCTCGATGATCCCCTGCGTGGAGCGCATGGAGTCCTGGAAGCTGCGCAGGAGGGAGACGTAGCGCTTGCCCTTGACGATGACGGAAGTCTCCTCGAGCAGGGGATCGGTATGCGGGGGTAGGATCACCCTCTCGCCCCTCATGCGCATGACCTCGGAGTACCAGCCCTCGCGCTTGGCGTCCCGCTCGATGAGCCGGCTGTAGTACCCGGCCCCGATCATCTCGCCCCGCGGATCGAAGACGTTCAATTGGGGCGCGGATTGATTCGGTCCCAGGATGGTGTCGCAAATCTCGATCAGGGCCTCGGTGTTCTCGAGCTTGGCTATCCTCTGCTCCACGGAGGCCGGCATGCGAGGTAGGGCCATGTGCCGCATATACAGATCCTGGAAGACCCGCGAGTAGATCAAGGTGAGGCTCAGGCGGTTCATCTCCCCGACCTGGGAGTCGAGGTTGGTCAGGACTGATTTCGAGAGCGAGGTCAGGGTATCGGTGAAGCGTTCGCGGGCGACTGTGGAGGCGTAATCGTATACCACGAACGAGAAGACCAGCAGTACGCTCACGAGTAGGAGCGAAACGGAGAGGAATATGGACCCCTGGACGGTCCGGTAACGTGGCACGCCGCAATAGTATCACGCGTCTTGCCCGGGAGTCCTCGGGAATTTTGTCCATGATCCGGCGCAATCCAGTCCATTTACGGCTTTTCAAGATGGCCACATAGTGAATTACTTTCAATTCGCATAGGAGGAGTAGATGATGAAAAGAGCGATCCTTAATCTTGCCCTCGTGACGGTGTTCGCCACGGCCTCGCTCGCTGCGCAGACGCTTACCGTCTGGGACTTCAAGTACAGCGAGGTCAACGCCACCGGCGCCCAGGCCCCCATGAAGGCGAACGACGCCGCCTTCGAGAAGGCGAACCCCGGCGTAAAGGTCGTCCATGTCGCCCAGCCGACCGTTGACACGCAGTACTACCCTATAATCCAGAGCGCCGCCGCCGTGAACGACGGCCCGGACGTCGCCATGTTTCACCCCGGCGCCCGCGTGGAAGGCTTCGCCGACATCATCGTCGACCTCGATCCCTACATTAAGGACGTGAAGGGCCAGTTCACCGCCGCCAGCATCGAGATGTGCTCGGTCGGCGGGAAGGTCAAGGTCCTGCCCATAACCATGCAGGGCTTCGGTATCTACTACAACAAGGCCCTCTTCAAGAAGGCCGGCCTTGATCCCGAGAAAGCCCCCAAGTCCTCCGCCGACTTCCTCGCCGCCTGCGAGAAGCTCAAGGCCGCCGGTATCGTACCCATCACCACCGGCCAGACCTACACCATCGACTTCTTCCTCCGCTGCCAGGCTGCCAACGCCTACGGCCCGAACGTCGCCGGACTCTTCAACGGCACGCAGAAGTTCGACAACCCGGTGTTCAAGGAGAGCGCGGCCTTCATGAAGACCCTTGTCGACAAAGGCTACATCGAGAAGGACGGCTTCTCCCGCCCCTACTTCATGGACTCGATCGATAAATTCGGCACGCCTAGCGGCGGGGCCATTTTCATCGGCCTGCTCTCCGATGTCGGCAACTGGAAGGCCTTCTCCGACGCATTGGGCGTCAATAACGTGGGCTACTTCCCCGCGGTCAACTTCCCCGACGCCAAGTACAAGGACCAGCAGGTCATGCAGGGCGCGGGCATCGGCTACGGCGTCATGAAGTGGTCGAAGAACCAGAAGCTCGCGGCCGCCTACGTGAAATTCGTCTCGACCGGCGAGGGCGCCAAGACCTACTCCTCGGCCACCGGTTCCCTTTCCCCGAACACCCAGGCCGCCGGCGGCGCCACGACCTACCCGGTCCTCAAGGTCATCCAGAATTACCTCAAGAGCGGCCAGAAGGACTACATCCCCCTGGGCTACAACGGCTACGAGGACGAGGCGAACCGCCTCTGCGATCGCGCCTTCGTCACCGGCGAGATCTCCATCGACAAGTTCATCGACGAGTACCAGAAGCTCATCACTAAGTAATTCCCGGTTCGCGAGTAAGTCTTTTGCTCGAAAGGGCGGGGCCCTGGCCTTGTAGGCCGATGCCCCGTCCTTTCGGGCGCTTGGAGAGCATTCATGCGTCGTCGTCGAGGTTTGGAGGGAGACGGAGCCGTCCCCTACGTATTCCTGGCCCCCCTGCTCGCGCTGTTGGCAGCGTTCATGATCTATCCGGTCGCGATGAACATCGTCACTAGCTTCACGGAATGGAAGGGCTACGGCCCCTGGAAGTGGATCGGCCTGGCCAACTACAAGACCATGATCGGGGACGAGCAGTTCCTGGCCTCGATCCTCAACACCGGCCTCATGGTCCTCTACATCCCCTTGAGCACGATCGTCACCCTGCTCATCGCTGCCTTCCTGCGCGAGGGGATCGGGGGCTGGAAAGTCTATAGGGCGATCCTGTACATCCCGAACCTCCTCGGCTACGTCCTCATGGGCGTCATCTTCTCCATCTACCTGCGCGACGACAGCGCGCTGAACACCGCGATCAGGGGGATCACCGGCTCGCCCATCCACTTCCTGATCTCCCCGGTCCTGGCCATCAACACCGTCGGGCTTCTGCTCGTCGTCTTCCTGCACCTCGGCTTCGGCCTCATCTACTTCCTGGCAGCCATGAACGGCATCGACAAGTCGATCTACGAGGCCGCCCTCATCGACGGGGCGAGCTTCTGGAAGACTTTCCTCCGGGTCACGGTCCCGAGCATCCGTTTCGCGGTCGAGTTCTGGGTGGTATTCAACTTCATCGAAGTCTTCGCGCGCATGTTCTCTTTCATCCACACCCTCACCCAGGGCGGTCCGGGCTACAGCACCTTCACCCTGGAATACGGAATCTTCATCCAGGCCTTCTCGAAGTTCAAGGTCGGCTATTCCAGCGCCTGGTCGGTGGTCCTCTTCGCGTTCTGCGCCATGATCTCGGTGGCACAGATCCGGCTCATGCAGAGGAGGGACGAATGATACGATCGAAGCAGGTCACGCCCTTCGGCCCCTTCGCGCGCCTGGGGGTCCAGGCTTTCATGGTCATACTCGTGCTCGCGTCCCTCCTGCCCCTGTACAACGTCCTGAGCGCCAGCTTCAAGTCGATCGAGGAGTATCCGTCCAACCCCATCATGCTCCCGCAGGTCCCGATCCTCGACAACTATCAGTACGCGGCCTTCAGCGGGCACCTCCTCCGCTTCACCTTGAACAGCCTGGTCTACGTGCCCATAGGTGTCGCCCTGTACATCGTCGTCTGCGTCATGGCTGGCTACGCCTTCGGCAAGATGCGTTTCGCCCTCAATAAGCCTCTCTTTCTCCTCGTCCTGTTCATGACCATCTTCCCCCAGCTCCTCCTGGCTACGCAGGTGTCCAAGCTGATCTCGATCATGCATCTGACGAATACCGGCTTCGGAGTGGTCCTCGCCTGGGTCGCCTACTTCGCGCCCTTCGGAACCTACATCATGACCACCTATTTCGCGGACATGCCCTACGAATTCGTCGAGGCGGCCCGCATCGACGGCGCCTCCCCGATCAGGATCCTGGTCAGCGTCATGGCGCCCCTCGCCTTGCCCATGGTGGCGACTCTCGCGATCATCGGCTTCCAGTCCATGTGGAACGAGCTGCCCTTCTCCATGCTCATCCTGCAGAATGAGTCGCTACGGACCGTGACCCTCGGGATCGCCGTGCTCCGAGGCCAATACGGCCTGCGCGTGCCCATCCTGAGCGCCGCCCTGGTGATCGCGATGGTGGTCCCGCTCATCATATTCCTCCTCTTCCAGCGCTACATCACGCTCGGCGTGACCGCGGGCGCGGTGAAGGGCTAGGGCCGCCAATCGGCATTACGCAACTTTCGAGGAGAGACTCTTGAAGGAATTCGATATCGCCTTCGTCGGGCATATGTGCTTCGACGAAATTACGCCTTACGGGGGCAAGACCATCGTCTCGCCGGGCAGCGCGGTGCTCTGCGGCGCCATCGCCGCGGCGCGCATCGGCGCGAAGGTGGCCGTCGTCACCAGGATGGCGGCGGCCGACAAGTTGATACTGCGGCCCTTCGAGGACTTGGGCATCCTCACCTACTCGACGGACACGCCGGAGACGAGCTACTCCGTGGTGATCCACCCGAGCGAGAACGTGGACGAGCGCATCCTGAAGTTGAAGAAAAGCTCCGGCTTCTTCGCCCTTGGGGATATGCCATCCATCGCGGCGCGCAACCTGCACCTCGCCGGGATATCCGACCAGGAGTTCAACCTGGGCTTCATCCGTGGCCTCAAGGACCGGGGCTACAACCTGTCGGCCGACATGCAGAGCTTCGTCCGGCAGGTCGACCCCGCCACTCGGGACATCCGCTTCAAGGACGTGCCCGCCAAGCGGGAGATCGCCGCCCTCATGAGCAAGATCAAACTCGACGTGGTGGAGGCCGAGGTCCTCACCGGCACGAGCGACCTCGAGGAAGCCGCCAAGCGCTTCGAGTCCTGGGGCTGCCCGGAGACGGTCATCACCCGCGCCGACGGAGTGCTGGCCCGCGTCCAGGGGAAGACCTACTTCGAGAAATTCTCGAACCGGAGCACCGTAGGGCGCACGGGCCGCGGGGACACCACCTTCGCCGCCTACCTCGCCCATCGGAACGACTACGACGCCCCGGAATCGCTGAAATTCGCCGCGGCCCTCGTCTCCATAAAGATGGAGACGCCCGGGCCCTTTCAAGGAACGTACGAAGACGTTCTAGCGCGCATGAACCAGGAGAAGTAAAGGATGCACCTCTTCAAGACTTCGGAAAAGTACTTCAAGGTAGACCCCTGGCGGATAGTCGAGGACGGCTTCGATTCGGGGAAGCAGCGCCTCTCGGAATCCGTGTTCTCCCTGGCGAACGAGTTCCAGTGCGTCCGCGGCTACTTCGAGGAAGGCTACTCGGGCGACCACCTGCTGGGCAGCTACTTCAGCCAGCTTTACGAAATGCTGGACGTGAAATATCCCCAGGTCTTCAAGGGCTTCGTGACCGAGGTCGCGGCCATGATCACGGCGGTCGACTGGCTCTATACCCGCATCTCGATCGACGGCGAGACCCTCGATCTGGCCGGGGCGAAATTCTCGGACTTCAAGCGCAGCCTGGACATGCGCGAGGCGACCCTGACGCGGGAATTCGTCTGGACGACGCGCGGCGGCAAGCGGCTGAAGCTTAAGTTCATCCGCTTCGCGGATATCCGCAGCACTGGGCTCGGCTGCCAGCGCATAGTCCTCGAGCCCCTGGATTTTTCCGGCGAGGCGAGGATCGTCTCGGGCCTGGACTTCAATACGGTCTACGAGCTCGCCGCCGGATGGGACCAGACTCAAGGTTCCGGGGCGAGCGCCGGGCAGTCCGCGGCCCAGACCAATTTCTGGACCGAAGAGCGCAGCGAGCGGATAGGCGAGGTCTTCGCCATCCAGGCGCGGACCCAGAAGAGCGGCTGCCGCCTCTTCTCGAGCTTCAGCGTCCGCGCGAACCAGGGCCTTTCCCCGATGCTCGTCCAGCGCGACAAGTTCATCGGCCTCGAGGCGACGCTCCGGCTTTCGCAGGGGCAAGCCACCGTGTTCGAGAAGACCGTCGTCAACCATTGGGAGCAGACCGAGGACGCAGGAAGGGTCTGGTCCGAGGGCCTCTCCCTCGCGAAGACCCTCTCGGGAACGAGCTTCGATCAGGCCTTCGCCGAGCATCGCCGGGACTGGGAGCGCTTCTGGGACCGCATGGACATCGAGATCGACGGCGACCCGGAACTGCAGCAGGGCGTGCGCTACTCGCTCTTCGCGATGTACATCAACTACCACGGCGAGAGCGAGCGCCGGAACGTCCTCTGTAAGCTCGGGGGCGAGGTCTACTCCGGCGTCAATTTCTGGGACACCGAGGTCTATTGCCATCGGATGTACATGTTCCTCGACCCGAGCATCGCCCGCAAGCTCCTCATGTACCGCTACCACTACTTGCCCAGGGCCATCGAGAACGCGAAGCGCGTCGACTTGGCCGGCGCCCGCTATCCCTTCTCCACCATCACGGGCTACGAAGACTCCGGCACCTGGCAGCACGTCGACCTCGAGATCCACCAGAACATGGCGATCTTCTACGCCATCTGGCACTATGACCAAGTCTGCAAGGACAAGGAATTTCTCTATCGCGAGGGCATCGAGATGCTGCTCCAGATGAGCCGCTGCATGGCGAGCTGGGGCGGCTGGAGCCCGAAGCGGGGCGACTTCGGCTTCTATGGAGTCATGGGCCCGGACGAGTTCCACATGATGGTGAACAACAATTGCTACACCAACTACCTCGGCAAGAAGATGTTCGAGTACACGCTGAAAGTCCTGTCCGAGATGGAGTCCGCGGCGCCGGAGCTTCGCGCTCAAGCGATCGCGAAGGTGAAGCTCGGTCCCGAGGAGCCCGAGGACTGGAAGCGAATGGCCGAGAAGATGCGCATCCTCAAGGACGAGAAGACGGGCATCTACGAGCAGCACGACGGCTACTTCGACCTGCCGCACGTCGACGTGAAGGCCATCCCCATGTCCGAGGTCCCGATCTACAAGCACTGGGCCTACATCAGGCTCTTCCGCATGAACATGCTCAAGCAACCCGACTTCCTCAACCTGCCCTACTTCTTCAGCCAGGACTTCACGATGGAGGAGAAGCGCAAAAATTACGAGTTCTACGAGGAGCGCACCAGCCACGAATCCTCGCTGTCGCCCTCCCTGCACTCGATCCTGGCCGCGGAGCTCGGCAAGTCGCAGGAGGCCTACGACTTCCTCGCCTATGCGGCGCGCCTCGACCTCGACAACTACAACCGCAACACCGAGCAGGGCATCCACTCCTCCTCGGCCGCAGGCGTCTGGGCCAGCATGGTCTCGGGCTTCGGAGGCCTGCGCACTGACGCCGAGACCCTGATCTTCAATCCCTCGATCCCGGCGCAGTGGAAGGCCTACCGCTTCAAGGTCCATTACTCGGGCTCGCTATTGTCCGTCGAAGTCCAAGGCGGCAAGGCCCGGTTCAAGGTCCTGGAGGGCGGGGAGGTCGCGATCATGGTCTACGGCAAGACCCAGCTGATCACGCAGGCGGGAATCGAATTGACGATGCCTTGATCAAGCGGGACCCCGACGCGGCTAGAGCCCGGAGCAGATGGCGAGGGCCTTCCGGAGCTTCCGCCTGTATTCCGCCTCCGGCACGGGTATGTCGGGGAGGATCATTCGGCGGAAGAAGCGGTCGACGGCCTCCTCGAGACTGAAGGCCACCAGGCCGTTCTGGATGCCCTTGAAGAGGGCCTTGGCGAAGGCGTCGCTCGTGATGATCATGGCCGAGAGCTCCTCGTCGCCCAAGCTCCTGCCGTAGAGCCTCGCGAGTTCCTTCGCGTGCTTGAAGCTCGTGCGCCGCAGGCGCTCGATGTTCGCGGCGTCGTAGTCGGCGTAGTGGACGAGGTCGTAATACACGGCCTTGGTCTTCTTGGAGAGGGCTATGTCGCGGAAGAG
>DBTW01000206.1:25913-32997 GCA_002307245.1 Spirochaetaceae bacterium UBA1306
AGGATGTACTCGATCATGACCTTGACGAGGAGGTCCCCGTCCTCGCCGACCGCCTCCTCGGCCGACCTGAGGATGCGGCCTGCGATCGAGTCGAAGAGGGCCCTCGCTATGGCTTCCTTGTCGGTGTAATAATAATATAGCGAGGCTCTGCCGATCCCCGCCTCCTCGGCGATAGCCCCGATGGCCGTGTCGTAGTAGCCGCGCTCCTCGAAGAGCCTCCCGGCCGCCTTGAGTATCCTTTCCCGGGTCTCGACGCTTTTCTTATAGCCCATATTCACCTTATTCCTAGCCCGACCTACATTAACGTAATTTCTACTATTGTCGAAAATGCTTGACAGCGCCCCGGCGCGGGCCTATATTCGGCCTTTATTTACCAGCCGGGGCCATCGGGAAGCAAGCAGGCTCTCAGTATCCGAGGGCGACTCCGGCCTGTCAACCGCGCGCGGATCCTTGCGGACTAGGGAGGGTCGAACTATGAACGCTCGTTCCCGAGCGCTCGGAGTCCTGGACTCTAGGGCGGGGGACCTCATCGCCCTCGGCGATCTCATCTGGGGTTTCGCCGAGACCGGCTTCATGGAGACGCGCTCGGCCTCGGCCCTCGCCTCCTTCCTCGAGGCCGAGGGCTTCGCCCTCGAGCGCGGCGTCGCGGGCATCGCATCCGCCTTCGTCGCGAGCTACGGCTCAGGCAGCCCCGTCATCGCCCTCCTTGGCGAGTACGACGCCCTGCCGGGCCTGAGCCAGGAAAAGGCGCGATATGCGAAACAGGAAGCCGTCCCGGGAGCTCCCGGGCACGGCTGCGGCCACAATCTCCTCGGCGTGGGCTCCCTGGGGGCCGCCCTGGCGGTCAAGGAGGCGCTTTCCGCGCTCGGGCTTCCCGGGACCGTCAGGTATTACGGCTGCCCGGGAGAGGAACGGGGCTCGGGCAAGACCTTCATGGTCCGCGCAGGCGCCTTCGCCGACGTCGACCTGGCCTTCACCTGGCATCCCGGGGAGATCAACACGGTCCTCCAGGCGCGGTCCCTCGCCAACCTGAGCGTCTACTTCCGCTTCCTGGGCAAGGCTTCCCACGCGGCGAGCGCCCCCTTCCTCGGCCGCAGCGCCCTCGACGCGGTCGAGCTCATGAACGTGGGCGCCAACTTCCTGCGCGAGCACATCATCCCCGAAGCCCGCCTCCACTACGCCATCTCCGATCCGGGCGGCCGGGCGCCCAACGTGGTCCAGGACCGCGCGGAGGTGCACTACTTCTGCCGCGCCCCGCGGGTGTCCCAGGCCCGGGAGATATATGAAAGGCTCCTCGACGTGGCCCGAGGCGCGGCCCTGATGACCGGCACCGTCCTCGAGCCGCGCTTCTCCGAGGGCCTCTCCGACTACCTGCCGAACCGCGCGCTCGGCGAGCTCCTCCAGGCTTGCCTCGAGGAGTCGGGAAGGCCGGCCTTCTCCGACGCCGACCGCGAGCTCGCCGCCCGCTTCAGGCAGACTCTCACCAAGGCCGAGCTCGGCTCGGCCCTGGCCCAGCTCCGTCTCGGCCGCGGGGCCGAGGCCGCCCGCCGCCTCGAGCTTGATCCCCTCGACGAGGGCATCAGCCCCCTCTTCCCCGGGGAAGCCATGTTGCCGGGCTCGACCGACGTCGGCGACGTCAGCCAAGTCGTGCCGACGGGCCAGGTCATCACCGCCTGCACGGCCTTCGGCACCGTGCCCCACAGCTGGCAGTTCACCGCCCAGGCCGCGTCCTCGATCGGCCACGCCGGCATGCTCGCCGCGGCCAAGGTCCTCGCCCTCGCCAGCGTCGACGCGCTCTCCGATCCGCTCCTCGTCGAGCGGGCCCGGGCCGAGCATCGCGAGAGGACCGGCGGCGCCTACGAATGTCCGATCCCCCCGGAGATCAACCCTGAGCGCGAATACGGAAGCGGCGTCGACGCCGTGACCTGAAACGGCCCTTTCTCGTCCGCAAGCTATAGGAGGTCACGATGTCCGACGTATCCAATGCCCGCAAGTACGGCTTTTTCGGGTCCATCTATTTCGTGGAGGGGGCATTGCTGACGATGTTCTCCTCCTACATGATCATCTACCTGCGGAAGTTCAACCTGAGCTTCACCCAGATCGGGGTGATCTCCGCCATCTCGCTCCTGCCCACCATCTTGAAAATCTTCATAGGCGCCGTCAGCGACAAGTGGAGCCTCTTCGGCCGCGGCCACCGCAAGCCCTACATCCTCCTGGGCCTCGTCCTCCAGGGCGCGGGCTACGCCTTCGTCCCCTTCGTCTCTCCCGTCGAAAACTACGGTCTCTTCGTCGTGCTCTCCTTCCTCGTCGGCCTCGGCATGGCGACCTACGACACCACCACGGACGGAATGGCCATCGACACGACGCCCGAGGCCGAGCGCGGCAACGTCCAGGCCTTCTGCGTCGGAGGGCGGGCCCTGGCTTCCGTCTTCTTCGGGGTCGCCTTCGGCCTCCTCGCCGCCAAGGACCTCTGGAAGTACGCCTTCTGGCTCATCTCGATCTTGAGCTTCGCCGAGCTCGGAGCCCTCGGCTTCGTGAAGGAGCGCTCCCGCGAGGAGCGGCCGAAGTTCGCCTGGGCCGCCTTCAAGGCCATGGCGAAGCCGGCCTATATCATCTTCGTCCTCATCGGGACCTTCTTCCCCCTGGCCCTCTACTCGAGCTATTCCATGCTCTCGGTCTTCCTCAAGGAGAGCTTCGGGGTCGGCATGAACACCATCGCCCTCCTCTCGGCGATCTACGGCCTCGGGCAGGTCCTGGGCGGTCTCGCCGGCGGGCCCCTTCTCAAGCGCTTCGGGCGCAGGACCAGCCTCTACGCGACCGCGATCGTCACGGCCGTCACCACCCTCGCCGTCGGCCTCCTCCCCTCGGGCAGCCTCGCCTGGCTCGTCGTGCCCCTCTTCGGCATAGCCTTCGGCTATTACTCCACCACCTACTTCGCCGTGGCCATGGACTTCACCGATCCCCGCATCGCGGCCTTCATGTTCGCCGTCACGATGGCCTTCGGCAACATCGGCATCTCCGGAGGCTCGGCGCTCTCGGGCGTCCTCGTGGACAGGGTCGGCTTCAGGCCCATGTTCGTCATCTATGCCGGGGTCAACCTCCTAATGGTACTCCTCACCTTCGTCGTGTTCAGGCTCCGGAAGGATCTGGCGACGAAGCCGGTCGCGTAAGGGGCCGGGAGCGCCATCGAGGGTAAGGGCCTTGGCTGACGGGATCATCAAGCTCTTGAGCCTCCTCGAGGCCCTGCGCCGCGGGCGGATGGTCCGCTACTCCCGCCCCCTCGAGGGCAACGCGGCCCATATGGACAGGGCCGAGGGCCTCTGGTGGGCGTATAAGTTCTACTTCCGCCCCATCGAGGAGCCCGAGCCCGGCTCGGGCCTCGAAGAGCATTTCCTCTGTCAGTATCTCGACTTCTCGAAGCCCCGCCCCGAGCTCGCCGGCTTCGAGGAGATGGCCTCGATGACCTTTTCGGCCGCGGGCGACATCCTCGTCTCCCCCGACCTGAGGCCCGGGACGATGGGCGCCCTCTGGGACGGGGTGGCGGACTTCCTCTTCGGCTCCGACCTCGCCTTCGCGAACCTCGAGACCCCCGTGGCGCCCTCCTGCCCGCCGGGCTTCCTCCCGAAGAGCGTCATGGGGCCGATGGCCCTCAACTCGAGCCCCGAGGTCTTCGACATTATCCGAGGAGGCGCCGGGGGCTTCGCCCTCTTCTCCACCGCCAACAACCACTGCCTCGACCAGGGCGAGGCGGGGCTCCGCGAGACCCTGGATTTCCTCGACGGCCGCGGCTGCCTCCACGTCGGCACCGCCCGGAGCCCCGGGGAGCAGGACGCCGTCGTGATGGTGGAGCGGAACGGCATCAAGCTGGCCTTCCTATCCTGGACCTTCGCCCTCAATTGGAAGTCCCTCCCCGAGGGCAAGTCCTACCTCGCGAACCACCTCAGGCTCAATCGGCCCGACGCCGATCTCGCGCCCATCGCGCGGCAGGTGGCGGCCGCCCGCGCGGCGGGCGCCGACGCCGTGGTCGCCTGTCTCCACTGGAGCCTCGAGTTCGAGTCCTGGCCCAGGCGGAATGTCGTGGAGATGGGCCATAGGATCGTCGAGCTCGGCGTCGACGTCATCGTCGGCAACCACCCCCATGGCGTCCAGCCCATCGAGCGCCACGCCTACGCGGACGAGGCGAGCGGCGAGGCCCGGGAGGGGCTCATACTCTACGCGTTAGGCGACCTTATAACCGTACGGGACGGCGTCCTTCCCAACTCGCACCTCGGCCTCCTCGCCCGCGTCCGGATCGCCAAGGGCCGTTCGGGCGGCAGGGAGCGCGTCCGGATCGCCGGCCTCGAGCTCCTGCCCACCTACCTCTTCCCGAGGATGCGGAAGGGCAGGTGCGTGGACTTCCGAGTCCTGTCCTTGCAAAGGCTCGTCGCGGAATCTCGGGAAGGCCGGAACGACCCGGGACTTTCCCGCGCCCAGGCGCGGGACCTGCCCAGGCTCGAGGCCCTGATGCATAGGCTCCTCAGCCCGGCCCTGGCGACGGATCAGGGGACTTGATAGGCCGGAGCCGCGCCTGGCGGCTCCCTCCATGGGGCCGGGCGCCCTAGCGCGACATCTTCCTGTACTGGCCCGGTAACAGCCGTCATGGCGCAGGAGCTGAGGCGCGGTGCACGACATCATGATCCTCTTCGGACGACGGCCTGGCGGACGGACGCCGCTCGGCGTTGATCATCTTGCTCATCAACTTGTACCAGTTCTTCGGCGTATCGATGGTCCTGTTCCTCGCGGGGCTGCGGGGCCTCCCGCCTACCTGCCGCGAGGCGGCCCTCGGCATCCTCATGTTCGCCATCATCTTGCTGCTCTCCGTAGTGTTCCTGGCGTTCTTCAACAAGCGCGAAACGGAAGCATGATGAAGAAGACGCTCCTCGCCTCCGCCCTGGCCATCGTGGGCCCTCTCCCTCATCGCGATGGCCGGCTCCCTGGCCTGGCATCCTAGCAGGCTGGACGGATTCGTGTCGGGACTCCTGGTATCCTTCCAGCTCCGCTCTGCGTCTACCCCTAAGCGAATTCCATCAGGTCTATTCCCTTTTTCGGTGTTCTTCCTGCAGAAGCGCGAAGTCCAGACCATCTCCGTCGCCCTCTCGCAGTTCGTGTCGCAGTACCAGAACGACTTAAGCCTGGTTTCGGCCGGCTGCCTCATCGGCATCCTGCCCCTCACCGTCATGTACCTCTGTCTCCAGAAGTACTTCATCAAGGGCCTCGCCGACGGCGCGGCGAAGGGCTGAGCGCCTGCCATCGCGGGGCTTTTTAGTAGCCTCGATCCATAAGTTGCAGCCTTAGCCGAGGATCGAGCTTCTCGCTCGGTTTTGCTGCCAAGGTCGCCCAACGCGCTTTGGCGTCCTCGTCCTTGCCTGCCTCTTCGAGGGCGCGGGCCGAGCTCGCCAGGCATGAGTACTCGAGGGCGTCGTCGGTATCGGCCTTGGCGAGGAGTTTGGCCGCGTCGAAGTCCGCGGCGCCTTGCTCCGCGCGCTCGAATACGTCGTTGGGCACGGCGATCGAGACATTGCCGCGGCAGAGGAGCACGTTGATGCGGCTTTTCGCGTCCAGCGATGCCGAGCCTCGGACCGCGGCGTCGAGGTCGGCGTACGCGGCGGTCACGAGGCGCATTTTCTCGCCGACCGTGGCCGCGTCCGGGGCCTGGAGGGCGACGAGGGCGCCGCGATAGGCGAGCGCTGAATAATCGCTCGGGTCCTTCGCGAGGCGAGCCTTCGCGGCCGCCATGGCCCTGTCCTTGAGCCCGAGCGAGAATAGCTCCTGAAGCCTCTCGGAGTCCGCGAAAGTGGACTCGGGCAGCGCGGCGAGCCTTGCCTTCCGATCGGCTTCCTCGCGTTCGTCGGCCTTCGCCGCCTCGGCCGCGGCCTTTTCCCTGTCGGGCGATGACGCCGCGCCGGCGGCGTCCACGGCTACCGGCTTGAGGAGCGCGAGGATCCCTCTGGCCGCCTCCTCGGAGGATAGCTCCCTGGCTTGGCTTTCTCCGCTCGAGGCGATGAGATCATATGCGCGAGGGGAAAAATCGTCCTTGGCGCCGCCGCCGTCGTGCAGGTTGGCCACGGGCTTGACCGCGGCGAAGTGCCCTTCGCGAGCGCCGTCGTAGGCGCCGACCAGGACATAGTGCCAGGTCGGCCGTCCGTCCAGCACCGATTGGAGGAGGCGGGGCGCCTTCGACAAATCGAGGCGGAGCGTTAGGCGACGCAATTTTACGTTCCAGTCCGCTTGAATGGCGGCGCCGTATAGCCCATCGGCCGACTTAATGGCGCCAAAGGGAGACCAGCCATCGACGCTCAAATCATAATCCCAGGGGTGCTCAGGGTCGAAGCGGACGAGCTCGCCCTCGCCGAAGGCGCTTTCCGTCGAGCCGGAGGCCGCGCCGTCTATATCGATGTAGACAATACACGCCATCGGCCCAGACGTAGACGTAGCGTTTTCCCGAGAGATCTCGTTTCGACCATTCAGCGTATTCTTCGGTCCATATCTCCTTCAGGCGCACAACAGTGCTCGCCGAAAGTCCCTTCGCCTGCGGGCCAAGGATCGCCTCCAGCGCCGTCGGAAAGTCGTCGGTCGAGATGCCCTTGAGGTACAGCACCGGCACGAGGGTATCGATGCTCGGCGCCCGGCGCATGAAGGGAGGGAGTATCCGACTCGTGAACCGCTGCTCTCCCATGGCATCTAATGCCCGATCGTCGACGCGAGGACGCGTGATAGGAATCGGGCCGGCGCCGGTGAGCACGGTACGCTCGGGCATGACGCCATTTCGCACCACGAGGTGTTTCCCCTCCTCGTCGACAAGATTCTTGAATCGCGAAAGATGCTCCTCGATCTCCGCCTCCAACGCGGCTTGCAGCATCTTCCTCGCTCCTTCACGCACGATGATTTCCAGCGCCCCCATGGTCTCGGGCGTTGCCTCGATTCGAGTCTCGGTGGTAGTCTTGCGCACGGACGTTCTCCTTCCCGGCGGTTTCGTTTGGCGACAAAACCTTACCGAGAAGAAACGTCCGTTTTCTACTCCGTCCACAACAATCGATCATATCTC
>DBTW01000206.1:33270-43528 GCA_002307245.1 Spirochaetaceae bacterium UBA1306
GAAGATTAAGGCGGGCGAATAGCTTTTCAAACCTTCGGGATTGCCCGGGGGGCGAAGGGCCTCTCGGACAGTCCCGCTCTCTCAGGGGGAAGTGATGAGGGACGCTCGGAGTCTCCGATCCTCGATCTTTTTGCTCTTGCCGGCCCTGGTGCTGTATTGCGTTTTCCAGCTCGTGCCTATCGGGCAGTCGATCTATATGTCTTTCTTTAAATGGAAAGGCATCGCGAGCGTCTCGATGGCTCCTGTCGGCTTCGCGAATTACCAGCGAATCTCGGTTGATCCATATTTTTGGCACTCTCTCCTTAATTCCGGATGGTTCATAGTCGGCGGTTTCCTCGTTCTCATGCCCCTCTCATATGGCCTTGCCCTAATGATCACCTCACGCCTCAGAGGCCTACGCTTCTTCAAGACAGCGTACTTCATGCCGATAATCCTGCCCACAACCGCAGTCGGCCTGATGTGGGTCTACATCCTCGAGCCGAACTGGGGCCTTGTTAATTCCTGCCTCGCCGCCCTCGGACTCGGCTCGTGGGCCCGTAATTGGCTCGGCGATCCATCGATCACAATATTCGTTGTCGTCCTCGTCAACGAATGGATATACGCGGGCTTCAATATGCTCATCTTCGCGGCGGGCATCCTCGCTATCCCCGAGGAACTATACGAGTCGGCGAAGATCGAGGGAGCGAACTACGGCCAGAGCCTGCGCTTCATTACGCTCCCGATGACCAAGGAGTCCTTCAAGATATTCTCGATACTCTGCGTCACCGGCTGACTCAAGTCCTTCGATCTCGTGTACATCATGACCCGCGGCGGTCCAAATCACGCGACAGAGATGCCAGCCACGCTTTTATACAGCCAGGCCTTCGTTTATCGAAACTTCGGGCAGGGCAACGCGATCGGCGTCGTTATCCTCGCACTCGGGCTCGCCCTGAGCATCGTGCTGAATAGACTGCTGAATCAGGAGACATAGGGTGAGCTTGAGACTTAGGAAAGTAACCGTACCCAGGGCCCTGGCCTATTGTTTCGCCATTGGCTGGGCGCTCATGACACTATACCCCCTTCTCGTGACCGTCTTATCTTCCGTCAAGCCGAACGAGGAGATATTCGGTCGGATGTTCGCGATGCCCAGGGCCTGGCACTTCGAGTACTATATCGAGTCCTTCGTCAGCGCGAGGATGGGGCGCTATATCCTCAATTCCCTGTTCCTGGCGGCCTCGACGACTATTCTCGTCGCGATGCTCGCCTCGATGGCCTCCTATGTGCTTGCAAGATCGACATTCAAATTCGTAAAGCCAATCTATCTTCTCTTCCTCGCCGGGGTGATGATCCCGATCCATTCCACCATTATTCCGATCGCAAAGATCGTCAGTACAATCCACGGGCTGGACAACTATCCGATCCTCATCCTCGTGTACACAACCTTCCAATTGCCCCAAGCGATCTTTCTCATAGCCGGATTCATGAAAGGCATCGATCGGGAGATCGAAGAAGCCGCCACCATCGACGGATGCTCGCCGACCGGGACACTCTTCAAGATTATGCTCCCAATCTCCACGTCCATCGTATTCACCGCTTCGCTTCTCGTCTTCATCTCTGTCTACAGCGAGCTTATTTTCTCGGTCATACTCCTGTCATCTCCTGACCTGTACCCCATTTCGAGGGGGCTCATGTACTTCACTGGAGACCATACGCAACGAATGGGGCCGATCTTCGCATCGCTAATCATGGCGGCTGCACCGATGGTCTGCATATACCTATTCGCACACGAGTACATTCAGAACGGCATGCTCTCTGGAGCGGTCAAGGGCTAAGGTCGGAATTCCCGTCACGCGACATCCAGAATGGACCCCATAACGACAATGAACCGCCCCGGGTTTGCCGGAGACCTGAATCTCTGCGAGGATTAGGTCATGGGTAAAGTAACCAGGTTTTCACCAGAGGTACGGGAGCGGGCGGTTTGGTTGGTCTATGAGCAGGCTGACGGGGTAGCGACGCAGTGAGCGACGATCAAGTCCGTAGCAGCGAAGATCGGCTGCTCGGCTGAGACGCTCAGGAGTTGGGTTCGACGGACGGAGCGAGATCGTGGCGAGCGTCCCGGCCTGACAACGAGCGAACGGGAAGAGCTCGGGGAACTCAAGCGGGAGAACCGAGAGCTTAAGAAAGCCAATGAGATTCTCCGCTTGGTATCCGCATATTTTGCCAAGGCGGAGCTCGACCGCAAGCAGAGGTGCTGGTCGCCTTCATCGACGAGCGTCGCGAGGTTGAAGGAGTCGAGCCGATCTGCAATGAACTGCCGATACCTCCCTCGACCTACTACGAATACAAAGCCGCAGAGGTCGACCACACGAGGCTCTCGCCGAGGCGGAGAAGGGACGAGTCGTTACGATCAAAGATTCGCCGCGTCTGGGATGAGAATTTTAAGGGGTACGGCGCGCGCAAGGTATGGCGACAACTGGTGCGCGAAGGACATTGCGTCGCCCGATGCACTGTTGAGCGTTTGATGCGCCAGATGGGCCTCCAAGGCGCTGTCAGGGGAAAAACGAAGCGTGCCACGATTCCCTCTGAGAGTGATCATCAGCCTCTTGACCTTGTTAAAAGAGTATTCCAGGCTACCCATCCCAACCAGTTTTGGGTTGCCGATTTTACTTACGTTGCGACGTGGGCTGGTTTCGCCTACGTAAATTTCATAATCGATGTTTTCTCACGGATGATCGTCGGCTGGCGGGCGGCGAGGTCAATGACGGCCGACCTGACGCTGGATGCTTTGGAACAGGCGCTCTGGGCGCGCAAGGTCAAAGGCGGCCTTATTCATCACAGCGATCACGGTAGTCAGTATCTCTCCATCCGGTACAGTGAACGATTGATCGAAGCCGGTATCGAAGCCTCCACCGGAGGCGTCGGCGATGCCTACGACAACGCGTTGACTGAAACAATTAACGGGCTATTTTAGACGGAGGTGATCTGGAGACGTGGCCCGTGAAAAGGATTGGAGGCTGTTGAATACGCGACCCTCGAATGGGTTTCCTGGTCCAACAACCAGCGGCTACACCTCAAGTTTTAAGGTAAAAGTCCCAGCCTAAGCAAGCTTAGTAAGGGCGCAATTATTGTGTTGACAATGGGGGTCCACTATAGGCGGGCGCTTAAAGAGGGTGAAGCCGAAGAGTTCGTTCGAAGGAAGAGGCTTGGCCATAAACGAAGACCCCCGAAAAGGCACAGTGCGTAAGTCACAGTGTACTTTTCAGGGGTCTGTCTAAACGCAAGTACTTGTGGAGAATAGGGGATTCGAACCCCTGACCTATAGATTGCGAACCTATCGCTCTACCAACTGAGCTAATTCCCCAGGATCGGAGACCAATTTAGCAAAGATGGCGGGGTTGATCAAGGGGCATGACGTGATCCCAGGAGGCTTCGTTCAGTCCGCGGGGCTTCGCTTTAGCTTATCGGGGGCTTTCGAGGTATCTTCTCCATACCGTTCCTTTGAGCGGTATGGAGGCTCTATGCTTCGTCCTTTGGCTCTGTTCTGTCTGGCTGTCGCCATCCCAAGTTGCATTTCCGCCCAGGCAGAGGCGCAGCGGTCAATAAAGTGCTATGTGGTGATGAGGGAGGGCGCCTCGGCCGAGGGCAATGCGCTCTACCTGCAGAAGATGGGCGTCGAGCCCGAGGCGCTCAAGAGCTTCGCACCAGCTAATTTTTCTCGTGCCGGGGGCGAATTCTCCGTCTCGGTGCGGGGCAAGCTCTCATACAGCGCGGAGACGCCGGTCCTGCTCGAACGCTCGGGCTCGGTGGCCCTCTACGAAGTGGCGGTCGCGCTCCGGGCCGATGACCCGCCACAGGCGAAGAAGCGGGTCAGGGTTACGGTGAAGCTGGGGGACTTGGCCAAGGCGAAGGAGCTCGCGCAGCCGGCGGTGAGGGCCATGGACTTGGCCGCGGCGGCCGCGAAGATGCGGAAGGGGACGGCCTGGATCATCGAGATGGAGTACGCGGGCAAGGGCCGGCTCGAGGCCCTGGTCGGCCTGTCGGAATGAGCCGGCGCTATCTGGTGAGGCGCTTGAATATCTCGACGATGCGCGAGGGCAGGGACGATACGCGATCGAGGTAGATGAGGGAGTCGCCGAAGACCTTCGAGAGCGGCCCCACGCTCTCGCCGTCCAGGGTCACGCAGAAGAGCCTGATCCCCGCAAGCCGCGCCTCCTCGGCGACTTTGCCGAGATCGGCGTAGGCGTAGGCGTCCGATTCCATCGTTAGGCTCCTCACGGCCACCTCGACGGGCGATTCGACTTCTCGGCCGTCGACGTAGTAGGTCTTGGACTTCTTGCCCTCGTCCTTGATCTCATCGAGGTAGATGGGCTGGCCGTCGGTGACGAGGAACACGATCTTGGCGCGGGCTTCCCGTTCGCCCATCTTGGCGATGATGTGCCGCAGCCCCGGGGCCATGCGCGAGAAGCCCCGGCGCGCGGGCTCGATCGCGGCCAGGGCGTCCACGGTCGTCCCGCCGTAGGGCGAGTCGAAGTCCTTGACGACGTGGAAGAGGCTGGCCCTGGCGCCGAAGTCGTAGTACGTGAATATGCCGAAGGCGTCGCCGATGGCGGCCATGGCTTCGGCCATGAGGTAGGCGGCGCTCCGCTCGTGCTCGAAGATCGCTCGGCCCTCGACGGGCGCTGAGGTCGAGGGCGACATGTCGAGGACCAGGGCGCACAGGAGGTCGCGGGCCTTGCGCGATCGCCTGAGGTAGAAGTCCATGTCGACTCGGCCGCCCGAGGCGAAGTCCATGAAGCAGTCGACGGCCCGGTCGAAGTCGATGTCCTCGCCGTCATCGGCGCCGCGCTCGAGAAGGTCGAGGTTTTCCTTCATCGAGGCGAAGGCGCGGCGCACGGGCTCGGCAGAATGCGACTCGCGCGCGCGGAGGATGGCGCCCTCGACGCTGTCCGCCAGGTCTCCCGCGGGGAGCTCGGCGAGGAGGCAGGCGTCCTTCTTGTAGGCCAGCTTCGCGAGGTCCCATTCGGGATAGGCGAAGAGAGGCCTGCCCTCGAGGCCCTCGGGCGCCCGCATCTGGCCGTAGTCGCCCAGGGCGTCGCGGAAGGCCGCCGCGCCCTTGGCCCGCACGAGGCCTTCCGGCGAGCCTTCCTCGCCCGATTCGAGGCGTGCGAGCTCGAGCTCGAAGTCCAGGGGGCCGTTGCGCTCGCCTAGTCGGGTACCCGCGTCGAGCCAGCGTAGGGTAAGCTCGAGTCGGTTGGGGGTCAGGCGCATCTTCGCGAGGGACTTGGGGTAGCGCGAGGCGAGGTGGGCGAGGACGAGCTTGAGGACCTCGGCAGCGGCCATGCAGGAATCGAAGACGTCCGAGTAGAGGGGATCGTCGGCCTCGGCCGCGGCGACGAGGGCGTCGACCGCGGTCGCGTCGTCTTCGGGCAACTGGCCCTTCACCCTTCCTAGGAGGAGGCGCTCGAGGAAGGCCTGGATGAAGCGCGAGCTTTCGGGCAATTCCGCCAGGTCGGGCTGTTCCCCGAAGTCTATGTCGTCGACGCGGGAGCGCTCGGCCGCATAGCCGGGGTAGCGGGCGTAGAGGAGGGCGTTGACGCGCCGGTCCTCGACGATGTTGAAGAGGTCTCGGTAGAGCATGGGGAAGTCGGTCCTGAAATAGAGGCGCGTGAGGGGGGCGAAGTCTTCGTCGCGGGCTAAGGGTTTGGGCTTGACGCCATATCCGAGCTTTTCGAGTTTTCGCTGAACCTGCGCGCGGAAGGCCCTGGCGATCCCCTCGTTGCGCTCCCTGCTCCCGGGGAAGAGGCGCTCGAGGCGGGAAGCCGCCGTTCGAAAGCGATCCTCGTCGTGGGAAAAGGAGTAGAATTCGATATGAGCGCACTCGTGGGCCGCGCCGTGGCGCAGCATAAGATAGTTAAGCTCGCGGTCCCTCGCGTACATCGCGTAGGGGGGGACGTAGATGGTCTCGCCGTCGGTCATGAAGAGCTTGGACCCGTCGCCGCCCGGGCTTTTCGCGAGACTGACCGCCTTGCCCGAGAGCGCGGCGACGAAGGGCCTGAGCCTGGGGGCGGCCTTCTCGAAAGGTATGCCCACGTCCACCGCGTCCCAGGCCTTGCGGCTCGCCTCCGAGCTCCGGTCGAAGTAGGCCCGCGCCTCTTTCGAGTCGCCGCCCGAGACGCGGACGACGCGGGCGCCCTCGCCGACCCACTCGCCAAGGGAGAGATAGGGATGCTCGAGGTAGGCCTTCAAGATAATCCCGAAGTAGCGCTCGTCGGTGGAGCGCGATAGCCGGACGAAGTCCTTGGCGAGGCGGAGTACCTTCGCGAAGGCCTCGGTCCGGTCGGGGTGCAGGAGGAGGGCGCAGCTGCGGATGAACGAGAGCAGGGGCTCGATGGCCTGCGAGGAATAACGCTCGTCCGCGAGGAAGTCGGCGAGGACGAGGGCGGCCTCGCGGTAGCCGAAGCCGTTCTTGGGGTAGGCGTCGCGGACGATGGAGGCGGCGAAGGCTATGTCGACGCCCTTGCGCAGGGAGAGGAAGAGCGCGAGCTCGCGGAAGGCCGTGGCGAACCATTGCTCGGCGGGCTCGAGGGGGCGCGCGTCGACGGCCAGGGCCTGGGCGGCGAAGGCGAGGCCCCTCGAGTCGAGGAGGGCCGTCGCGTAGCGGACGAGGCTCCGGGCGTGGCGCCCCGGCCCCTCGGTGCCGCTGCCGAGCTGGAGGGCCAGGCCGGCCTCCAGCTCGGCGAAGGCTATCCTCGACCCGTCGTAGGGCGAGACGAGCCCGGCCTCCACGGGGGCGATCCTCCCCCTCGCCTCGGCGTAGGACGAGGACAGGCGGGCGCAGGCGGCGAGCCTGGCGAAGTCGCGCAGCCGCGCGGGCGTCGCCGAGGCGCCCGCCGCGGGGGCCGGGGACGCCGCTGCGGTCGCCGCCGCTGCGGCGGCCCGTTCCACCAGGGGCTTGAGGTCGCCTAACGCGGCCAGCGACTCGGAGAGCCAGCGATCGGGCCCGAAGGCCTGGCCGTAGGGGAGCATGCCTTCGACGAGGGCCTGCGCCAGGGCGGGCGAGCCCGCGCAAGCGCCGAGGGCCTCGTCCAGGAGCGCCGCGCTTGCGGCGCCAATGGCGCCCATGGCGGCGCTGAGGGCGGGATTCGCCGAGCCTGCCATGGGCCTAGGCGAGGTCGAAGCCTCGGCAGATGTCGAGGAGGGAGAGCTTCATGTGCTCGTCGTCGGTGAGCGGGGAGACGAGGGTGGTCCTGACGGCGTCCTCCTTGGGCACGCCCTCCACGACGAGGCTGGCCGCGTAGATGAGGAGGCGGGTCGAGACGCCCTCGGTCAGGCCCTGGGTCTTGAGGCCGCGGATCTTGCGCCCGGCCGCGACGAGGGATCGCGCCAGGCCCTCGGGGCAGCCGGACTCGCGGCGGACGACCTCGACCTCGGCCCTCTCGTCGGGATAGTCGAAGTCGAGGGCGACGAAGCGCTGCTTGGTCGAGGGCTTGAGGTCCTTGAGGGCCGACTGGTAGCCGGGGTTGTAGGAGACGATGAGCATGAAGGAGGGCGGAGGCGTCACGACGGTGCCCTTCTTCGTGAGGGGGAGGACCCTACGGTAGTCGGTGAGCGAATGGAGGAGGACGGTGACGTCCTTGCGAGCCTCGACGATCTCGTCGAGGTAGCAGATGCCGCCGTAGCGGGCGGCCTTGGTGAGGGGGCCGTCCACCCACTGGGCCCCCTGGTCCATCGTGAGGAAGAAGCGGCCCACGAGGTCGTTGGCCGTGAGGTCCTCGTGGCAGGGCACGGTGACGAGGAAGCTCTTGCGGGCGGAGAAGTCGCTGACCTTGGCCTTGAGCTCGCCCGCCTCCTTATCCAACGAGACCTTGGTGAGAACCTTGTTGAGCTTGTATGCCATCGCCTCGACGAAGCGGGTCTTGCCGCAGCCCGTCGGCCCTTTCAGCAGCAGAGGGAGGCGGCGCTTGTAGGCCGCCAAGAACACTCGCTGCTCGTTGCCGGAGGACAGGTAGAAGGGCTCCTCCGCGATTTCGGTCTCCTCTACCGTCGACTCGTTGGCCTGGAGCTCCATGTTCAACATGGGGGTAGATTACTATCGCGGGGGGGCCGGGGGCAACAGCGCCACGCCCCGTCGGCGGGCAGCCGCGAGATAGGGCCAGGACTTGCCCCGCATGCGCGTCTCGGCTAGAGTCTGGCCATGCGCTCGGTTCGCGATGCCCGGCTTCGGGCCCTTAGGCTCGGCTCGGCCCTCGCCGCCGCCTTCATCTGCACCGCCCCGGCTCGGGCCGATTCCTCCGAGGCGCCCTCGCGCTCCGAGGAAGATAGTATCGCGGCCTTCTCCGATCCCGCCCTGGTATGGGGGCGAGGCATCGAGGCGACGATCGAGAAGGCCTACCGGGAATGCTTCCGCACGCTTCCGCTGGGCGGCAGGATACGCACCCTCAGGCTGCCTTTCGCCGAGAACAGCGAGCGCTCCGAGCTCGCGGGGAAGGACCTCGAAGTGAGGGGAGGGGGCAAGGCGGACCCCTCGGAACTCTGGGACGCGATAGGCCAGGCCCTCGCCTCTGCCGACTTCTCCTCCTACCTCGGCGCCCTTTCCTCCGGGCGCGAGCAGCTCGTGAACTTCGACATCGCCCTGCGCAGCTGGTCTACGAGCGAGGATCGTTTCGCTATCGAGCGCCTGCTCTCGGGGCGCTACCCGGGCCTCCCGCACCGGCCCGCCGTCCTCTCCTCGGGGCAGGGCGCGACGGACGCCGACGTCTATAACTACCTCTACTGCGTCGGCCGCCTGGGCATCGACTGCTCGGGCTTCGTCTGGCACGTCCTGCGCGCCGTGGCCTCCTCGGGCGGCCTCGACCTCGACAAGAGCCTCGGGAGGAGCGTCGGATTGCCCAAGGGCGCTCGGCCCTCGCTCTACGTGGGCACCTGGTACTACGATCCCCGCGGCGGCAGGACTCGCGCGATACCTGACGAGATCGGCAAGCTCCTCCCGGGAGACATCATTCTCTTCCGGGGCGAGGACGGTAGCTTCATTCACTCCTGCGTCATCCAGTCAGTGGACCTCGAGGCTGGGCGCCTGCGCTACCTGCAGTCGACCGACGAGTCTCCCCTCGACGAGCGCGGAGTCCACGATTCGATCATTCTCTTCGATCCCGCGCGTCCCGAGGCGAGCCTGCGGGACGGCTCTCTCCAGTGGCTGCAGCGGCGCGGGGCCGCCTTCGCCGGCGAGCTGCCGCCGGCCTTCCGCGACGACGGCGAACGCTATCGCGCCTATCCCGAGCTGGGCGGCGGCGTCGTCGTGAGGCTCAAGGCTCTCGAGAAGACGGTCCAGCGCCTGCGAGCGCAGGGCGCCGCTGCCAGGCCATAGTAAGTGTTACGAAGATTGTAAAAAAAATTAACGTAATTCATTTATATGTAAATAATTAAAGATTTCTTGTCTGAGTTTGCGCACACAGGGGCCATTTATGCAACCCCGCTTGCACGCCGTTCATTTTTACCTACAATCTTCGTAACACTACCGGCCTTTCCTCGATCTTGAAGAGCGTGGCCTTCCTTCCCGTCGCTTCCACGCCCATCTCGCCGATTAGGACGCTCGCGAAGCACTCCCCTGCGGCTTCGCGGGCCTCTCCCGTCGATAGGACCTTGGCGCGGTAATGGCCGCAGAGGTCGGAGAGCCTCATGGCGAGGTCGGCGGCCGGCCCGATTAGGCAGGCTCCCGTCGCGACGCAGACGCCTGAGTCGATGCCGACGCGGACCTCAGCGCCGGCCGTGGAGCCCAGGAGGGCGAAGGCCGACTCGAAGGCCCTGCACTCGGGCGCTGCGGCTCCGCGACGCTCTTCGAAATAGGCGAGGACCGAGTCCCCTTCGCTGCCGGCCAGCTTCCCGCCCTTGGAGGCGACTGCCTTCCGCGCGGCCCTGTGGAAGGCGGTCGCCGCGTCGCCGGCCGACTCGGGCTCGGGGCCCTCGACGCCCCGCAGGAGCTCGGGCGCGCGGAAGGAGGCGACAGCCGCCCGGCATCGCCTCGAGCCCCGCCGCGCCGCGCGAAGCGAACAGGCCCAGGCGGCGAGGGCCGCGGCCAAGGGGCCGATCGCCAGGGGCAGGGGAGGAACGAAGGCGCCGAGGGCGGCGAAGCCCAGGCGGGAGAGGCCTATGCCGGCCGGGACCAGGGCGAGGCCTAGGGCGAGGGCGGGGAGGGGCGGGGCTACGAGGGCAAGCGCGGCCGCGGCGGCGACGAGGGCGAGGGCCACGGCGACCGTCGCGGCTCGGGAGAGGGCATAGGGGA
>DBTW01000061.1 GCA_002307245.1 Spirochaetaceae bacterium UBA1306
TGTTTATCCGGCCTGGCCCCGAGCCCGAGAGCACGCCCGTGGCCGAGGCCAGGCCCTCGAGGCGGCGGACGGGGGCGTCCGAGCGCTCGGCCACGCCGTCTGAGGGGAAGACTCGCCCGAGGGCGCGCAGGATCTCGGCCTTGCGGGCGTCGACGCCCAGGCATAGGAACTGGGCGGAGAGCCAGCGGCCGGATCGCCCGGAGCCTTGGCCCTCCGAGGTGGTCGAGCCTACGAAGGAGTCGACGATGAGGCCGGGCAGGCCGTCGGCTTCGCCGAAGACGAGGCGCAGGCTTTGCCTATCGGGATCGAAGAAGCGGCGCCGGTAGACCAGGGCTTCCGCGATGGCTTGCGCGAAGAAGTCCTCGTCGGCAGCCCTGGGGATCCGCGAATAAATGCGCGCGTGGATCTTGGAGCTTGGGTTGAAGAAGGCGCTACCGAGCGAGCGCCTGCGCGCGTCGAGCACCTCGACTTCGGCGCCGGGTCCCGGCGCGCCCTCGACTCCCGCGATCTCGTTGTCGTAGACCCAGGGATGCCCCGCGCGGATCCGCGCGTCTTCCCTCGGCTTGAGGATCAATCGTGCTCGTTCCATGGGCGCTAGACTACACGCGAAATGGCCGAGCTACAAGGGACGACGTTGTCGAGACGATCCCTTCGGTGCTATATTGATTCGTGGAACGGCCGAGGGTCCCTTTGATCCGAAGATCGCGGCATTGAGCCGGGTTTCGGACAGGATTGGCGCCGGTTCCGGAGGCCCCAATAATGGGCGTATTCCGCGATTCCATTCAATTTCCCCTTAATCGTCTGCGACGCGCCTTCGATTCCGGCGGCGGGTCCCGGCGCGTCGTGGAGCGACGCGAGCTGCCGGCCTTCTCCTCGGTCCGGGCGGGCGGGCGCATCGAACTTCGCGTCCAAAAGGGCGCCTTCGAGCTCGTCGTGAGCTGCGACGAGCGCATCATGCCTGACGTGGAGACCTGGGTCGAGGGCGGCGCCCTGGTGATCCGCCAGCGCTTCGGCCTTCTGTCCGGCATCGCCTCCCTAGTCGGCGGCAGGATCATGGTGGAGGTCTCGATGCCAGCCCTGGAGGCCATCCAGCTTTCCGGGGCCTCTTCGGCCGAGCTCGGGGGCTTCGAGGGGCACAGCCTCGACGCCAGGCTCTCGGGCTCGAGTCGCGCCCGGGTTTCGGGCATCGCCAGCCGCGAGTTATGCGCCCGCGTCTCGGGATCGGCCGAGCTCTCTCTGAGCGGCGCCGCAGCCCAGGCCCAGATAGTCGCCTCGGGCAGCTCGAGGGTCGAGGGCGCGCGACTCTCCGCGCTGAGGGCCGAGGCGCGGATCTCGGGCAGCTCGCATGTATCCCTGCGCGCCGAGGAGCTATTGTCCGTCTCGGCGAGCGGGTCGAGCGAGGTCGAGTTCTTCGGCGATCCGGCCACCTCGATCGGCACTTCGGGATCGGCCAGGGTACACCGGGCCGGGATATAGGAGGAAGACATGAAATCCAGATCGTTATTCGCGGTTCTGCTATCGGCGGCGGCCATCTCCGCCTGCGCCGAGGTCGTGGTCGGCAACGGGAGGATCGAGACCGAGAGCCGTAGCGTCCCCGCCTTCAGCTCGGTGAGCGTGGGCGGCTCCGGCGTCCTCAATGTTCATAAGGGCGCTCAGAAGGTCGAGATCAGCTGCGACTCCAATATCCTGCCCTACGTCACCACCACCGTCTCCAACGGCGAGCTCCGGATCGGCTTCAAGCCGCTCGCGAGCATCATGCATTTTTCGAAGATGCGCTTCGACGTCACCCTGCCCGAGCTCTCGGGCATCCATCAGTCGGGCTCGGGCGACACCTTCGTCGATCCCTTCAAGGGCGATTCCATCTCGGCGAGCCTGTCGGGCTCCGGAAACCTGAAGGCGAGCTTCGATTATGGGAAGGTCACCTTCGACGCCTCCGGCTCGGGCGGGATCGACGCGACGGTCATCGCCAGGGAGCTCGACGCGAGGCTCTCGGGCTCGGGAAGGGCGGAGCTCAAGGGCGCCGCAGAGAGCCTCGACCTGGTCATCACCGGATCGGGGGAGTTCGCCGGCCGTGAATTCTCCGCGATCGATTCGCGGATCTCCGTCAGCGGCTCGGGCGGCGTCGAGATCGAGGCGAAGAAGAAGCTGGACGCTAAGCTGAGCGGCTCGGGCAGGCTGCTCTATTGGGGAGACCCTATCCTCTCCCAGAGGGTCAGCGGCTCGGGCAGGATAACGCGGGCGGGGGACTAGGGCCTTAATCGCGTCCTGGCGCGTAGTATACTCCTAGGCGGAATACCTAAATCGTCGGAGGGGTCTATGTTCGTCCATCCCGATCGCAATGTCGCCGTTTTCCTCGCCCTCGCGTCCCTGGCACTGGCTTTAGGCCTCGCATCCTGCGCCGGGGCCAAGGCAGCAGTGAACGCCGAGCCGGCCGTCCAGGCCGCCTCGTCCCCGACAGCCCCGGCCGATACCGAGGCCGCGAAGAGCTCGGCGGCGAGCCGCGCGCCCGCCAAGAAATCCTCGGCGGAAGGCTTGCGCGGGGAGGAGCTGGAAGGCCCGTCCATCGAATTCGTCACGTCGGACGCGGCCGTCGAAAGCGCCGCGCGGGACAAGCCACGGTCCGAGACTGGGGCCTCGGCCCCGCAGTCCGGCTTGAGGGCAGGCTTTTCGGACGACAACGAGCAGTTCAACTACTTCACGAAGTTCCTCGAGGAATACGACTCGGTGCCTCATTACGGCCTCGCCATCGGCGAGCGCATTGTCCTGCGGGTCCTCGACTCGGCCGGCCGCGGGGTCGCGAACGCCGAGGTGACGGTCTCGTCGGGCGGGGCGGTCCTGGGCTCCGGCAAGACCTATTCCGACGGCAGCTATTTCCTGTACCCACTCGAGCTGGGCGCGAAGGACGCCGCGAGCTATTCCGTGGAGGCGCGCTCCGGCGGACTCTCGGCCTCGGTCGAGCTCGCGCGCTCGGGGCCGCGGAGCGTCGCGATCGCCCTCGGGGGACCGCGCGCCGTGCCGGCTCCCCTGCCCGTCGACGTGCTCTTCGTCCTCGACACCACGGGTTCCATGGGCGAGGAGATCGAGCGCCTGCGCTCGACGATAGACATCATCGCCGCGAACGTGACCGCCCTGAAGCCCAAGCCCGCGCTGCGATTCGGCATGGTGCTTTACCGTGACAGGGACGACGCCTACGATACCCGCATGGTCCCCTTCACCCCCGACCTCGAGGCCTTCCGCGCGGCCCTCGACGAGGTCGACGCGGACGGCGGCGGCGACGAGCCCGAGGACCTGCAGTCCGCGTTGCGCGACGCCGTAAGGAACATGCAGTGGGCGCCCGGCGGGATCCGCCTCGGCTTCATCGTGACCGACGCGAGCGCCCACCTCGATTACGGGCAGGGCTACGATTACGCGACGATATCGCGCGAGGCCAAGGCCAAGGGCATCAAGCTCTTCTCGATCGGCGCGGGCGGCCTGCCCCTCGAGGGCGAGTACGTCCTCCGGCAGATAGCCCAGTATACCCAGGGCAAGTACATCTTCCTGAGCTATGGGGAGAAGGGCGAGGCCGAGGGCGGTAAGGAGGGCTCCGTGTCCCATCACACGGGCTCGAACTTCACCACCGACAAGCTCGAGGCCATCGTGATCCGCTTTGTCCGCGAGGAGATAGCGCGGCAGTCGGACCGGCCCTTGGAGGCCGAGGAGCCTTACGACTCCGCCCGCAAGGTCGACGGCGAGTCGCGCGAGGCCACCCTCGGCAAGCTTTTCGCGCAGGCCCTCGGCGAGCTCTCCGACTACTCGAGTCTCAGGCTGGAGAGCGGGGCCAAGCTGGCCGTGATGCCCCTAGCGGCGGCCGAGGGCTCGGGCGCCGACGCGCCGGCCCAGGCCGAGTACTTCGGCTCCCAGCTTGCCCTGGCGGCCTCGGCCTCGAAGGCCTTCACGGTCGTGGAGCGCGGGAACCTGCAGTCCGTATTAGGCGAGCTCGAACTGCAGCTCTCGGGCCTGGCCGACGAGGATAACGCCGCCATGGCCGGCAAGCTCCTCGGGGCCGACTTGCTGGTGACCGGCACCGTCTTCCGCGCGAAGGACCGCTACGAGATCTTCCTGAAGTTGGTCCGGGTCGAGACCGCCGAGATCCTGGCGGCGACCAAGGCGAGGGTCGACCTGAAGCTGGGCCTGTAAAGGCGGGTCCCTACAGGTCCAGCTCCCAGGTCTCCGAAAGGCTGCCGTCGGTGAACATGGGATCGGGGGCGCTCGAGACCAGGGCGAAGCCGGCTGCGGCGTAGATGGCCCGGGCGGCCGTGAGGCGGCTGTTCGTCCACAGGACCAGCTTCCGGTAGCCCGACCCACGGGCGAAGCGCAGGCATTCCTGAACGAGGCGCCTGCCCAGGCCGAAGCCTCGCGCCTTCGGCTCGAGGATGAGGAGCCGGAGCTTCGCCGTCTCCTCGTCCACCTTGACCAGGAATATCGAGCCCACGGGATCGCCGTCGATGTCGGCGATCCAGCAGCGCTCTTTCCCCGGATCGTGATTCGCGGCGAAGTCCGCGATGATATTTGCGACCAGGGCCTCGAAGTCGGAACCATAGCCGTATTCCCGAGAATAGATAGCCGCGTGGGCCCTGAGCACCCAGCCGAGGTCGCCCGGGCGTGGCTCGCGGATGACGAAGGCCGGAGCGGGGGCGGCGAGAACCTGGCCTGAGAGCAGGCTCTCGATGCGGGACATGGCCTCTATCAATTGGGTCTGTCCCCCTAGGTCGAGGGTGGCGAGTATCCGCGAGGCATCGAGCCTTGAGCGCTCATCGAGCTCCTTGAAGCGCTGCCTGCCTTCGGGCTCCAGCACCAGGGACTTCCTGCGGCCGTCGCCCTCGCTCCTCTGCCTCGATATTAGCCCTTCCTTCTCAAATTTTCTGAGAATTCTGCTGAGGTATCCTGGGTCGAGTCCCAGTTTGGCGCTGAGCGCAACTGCAGGGTCTGTCCCCATAGCTATCTCGAAGAGTACCCGGGCCTCGGCTAGGGAGTATCCGCTTTCGAGGATGACCTCGTTAAGCGCTCCTACCTGCTTGGTATAGAAGCGATTGAAGCTCCGATATGCGCCAATTCTCTGCTCTGCCTGTGCTTCAGTCATGATTGCCATAGTCATGTATAATGTTGATATTGTCAACTATATGTCGTGACAGAGGCGACCAGTTGGCCGCCCCTTAAGCTCTCTCTGTGGACTACAGGTACCTGCCGCCGACTGCCCAGATCGAGATGAGTATCACCGAGTGCCATGAAAGGTTGTATAGCCAGGCGACGGTGTTCGGCTCAAGAAAGGATTTGTTGAGGAAGAGATTCAGGAGCATGTATAGCGCCCAGAGCGCGAAGAGGGCGATGACCAGTATCCTGCTGAGGGCGGCGGAAACCGAGACGAAGAGTCCGAGTACGAAGACGACGCCGATGACGATCTCCACGACGGCCATGACGATCCTGAGCGTGTCGTCGCGGCCGAAGAAGCGGGCGGCCTTGCTGAGGCCGGAGTCGTAGTCGCCGAGGCCCATGATGCCGAGCATCAAGAAGAAGGCGCCGAGGCTGAGCTGGAGGAAAAAGGCCGAGCCGAAGGAGGAACCGGATTTCGTAGCCATGCGAACTCCTTTAGGGAAAGCTTGCTCCGGGACAGTATAGTGCAAAAAGGGCTCGACCCCGGGCTCTTTTCCGAGATAACCTCTCTTCATGAATGTCGATTTAATCGCCATCGACCTCGACGACACCCTCCTGCGCGCCGACCTGCAGATCTCCGAGGGCAACAAGAACGCCCTCATGGAGGCCCAGGCCTTCGGCCTGCGCATCGTTCTGGCCTCGGGCCGCAATGTCCACTCGATGCGGGACTACGCGGAAGAGCTCGGCCTCACGGGGCCGGGCGACTACATGATCTGCTCGAACGGGGCCGAGATCATCCATTCGGCCTCTGGTCGCGTTCTCGACGAGCGACGCCTCGATCCGGCCCTGTGCCGCGAGCTCGCCCAGGCCATCGAGTCGCGGGGCTTCCCCTGGCAGATATACGAGGAGGGCATGATCCACGCGAGCCGGGCCAATGCCTGGGCCCTCGAGGACTCCAGGCTCACGGGCCAATCGGTCATCCTCGTGGAGGACCGGGAGGAGTTCTTCGCGAAGGGCTTGATCAAATTCGTCATCCCGGGCGAGCCGACGCTCATCGCCGGATTGATGCGCGAGCTCGACGCCCAATTCTCCGGGCGGGCGATCGTGCTGACCTCCAAGCCCTATTTCCTCGAGGTCCTGCCCATCGGGGCGGACAAGGGCTCGGCCCTGGTGCGCCTGGCCGCCATGCTGGGCATAGCCCTCGAGCGCGCGATGGCCATCGGCGACGCGATGAACGATCTCGGGATGATCCGCGCCGCCGGCTTCGGCTGCGCGCCCGCGAACGCCAGCCCGGAAGTTCGGGCCGCGGCGCGCTATGTTTCGGAACGGACGAACGAGGAGGACGCGGTAGCCGACCTGGTCGAGCGCGTAGCCCTCGCTTCCTGATCCGACCCGCGGTCGGCGGGGATCATCGCGAGAGAGCACGGAGGAAGGCCATGTCGCAGGACATCCATCATCTCGGGGCGCGGCATTGCTACGCCTGCATCCAGTGGGACGGTCGCAGGACTTTCGAGCAGGCGACCAAGACCATCAGGGCGGACATCGGTTCCGAGGGGCGATGCCTCGTGAAGCACGCCACCGTGAAGGGCACGCACGCCTGCGAGCTCTTCTTCCCGCTCAAGTAGGCGCATTAGGCGCTCTCGTCCTCCTCGTCGACCTCGGAACCGAAGAGGGATCGCTCCTCGTCCCGGGCGAACTGGGCCTGGTAGAGCCGCCTGTAATAGCCGCCGGCCTCGATGAGCTCGGCATGCCTTCCCTTCTCGACCACGCGGCCGTCCTTCATCACCAGGATCAGGTCGGCCTCCTGAATCGTGGACAACCTGTGGGCCACGACGAAGCTCGTCCTACCCTTCAGCACGGCGGCTATGGCGTCCTGCACGAGTCGCTCGGTCTCGGTGTCCACCGAGCTCGTGGCCTCGTCGAGGACCAGGACGGCCGGGTCCGCCAGTATGGCCCGCGCGAGGGAGATGAGCTGCTTCTGCCCGGTGGACAGGAGGAGGCCGCCCTCGCCGACCTGGGCCGCGTAGCCGCCCTCGAGGCCGGGCAGGCCCGGCTGATCGGCGCCGCCCGGGCTGCCCGCGATGAAGTCGTGGGCCCTCGCCGCGCGTGCGGCCGCCTCAATCTCCGCCTCGGTCGCGTCCAGCCTGCCGTAGCGGATGTTGTCGCGCACGCTGCCGGAAAATAGGTAGGGCTGCTGCAGCACGTAGCCGAGGTTGCCGTGCAGCAGGGCGAGGGGCAGCTCGCGGTAATCGGCGCCATCGACGAGAATGCGGCCCTTGGTAGGCTCGTAGAAGCGGCAGGCCAGGTTGACGATGGTGCTCTTGCCCGAACCCGTCTCGCCGACGAGGGCTATCGTGCTGCCGGCCGGGACGCGGAGGCTGAAGTCGGTGAGGACCTCGCGCTTCTTGTCGTAGGAGAAGGACACGCCCTCGAACTCGATCTCGCCGCGCAGCCTGCGCCTCCCGGATCCGGCCAGGGCCGTCGGGCCGTCGACTATCTCGCTCTCGGTCTTGATGAGGCCGATGACGCGCTCGGCCGAGGCCTGGGCGTACTGGAGGTCGGCTATGACGCGGGCGAGGTCCGTGGCGGGGTCGAAGAAGCGCCCGGCGCTCATGATGAAGGCCGAGAGGACGCCGAGCGAGAGGCCGCCCGCCAGGACGAGCTCGCCGCCCTTCCACAGGGAGAGGCTGGTGCCCACGGAGCCGAGGAAGACGACGAGGGGAAGGTAGACGGCCGAGAGCATGGCCTGCCTGACCGAGGCGCGCCGCATCGTCTCCGAGAGCCCGCGGAAGGCGCTCCCCTGCCGCTCCTCGGCGACGAGGGTCTTCACGGCGCGCACGCCGCGGATGTTCTCCGAGAAGGCGGCGGTCAGCTTGGAGTTCTGCCGCCTCGCCACGCGCGAGCGCTCGAGGATGCCGCGCTCGAAGAGGACCGAGACGACGACGAGGACGGGCAGGGCCGAGAGGGCGATGAGGCCGAGCCTCCAATCCGTGAGGAGCATGAGCACGGCGGAAAGGAGCATCATGAAGGCGCCCCAGACGAGGTCGACCATGCCCCAGGTGATGATGTCGGCTATCTTGCCCACGTCGCTCGTGAGGCGTGCGGTGATCCATCCGGCGCTCGTCCGGTCGTAGTAGGAGAAGGAGAGCTGCTGGAGCTTCTCGAAGGCGGCCGCGCGGATGCCGTAGTTCATGCCCATCTCCACCGTGCCGCCGAAGTCGTGGAAGCGCTTGATCGCGTAGGCCTGGAGGGCCATGAGGGTCCCGTATACCGCGATGAACAGGGGCAGGCGGTCGAGCCTCCCGGCTATGGCGACCCGGTCCACGGCCCAGCCCGTTAGGAAGGGTTGGATGGCGTCCACGGCGGCTATGAAGGCCATGATCGCGCAGAGGGAGATAAAGTCCTTCTTGTAGGGGGCCGCGAATTTTAGGAGCTCGCGCCAGAGGCCGAGCTTGAGCGTCTGCCTGGTGTCTATCTCTTCCATGATTATTCCCCGAGCCCCGCGGGCTCGCGCCGAGGGGGCGTTGCCCCCGATCCGTCCTGGATGTCCCAGACCCTGCGGTAGAGCCCCGGCCTTGAGAGGAGCTCCTCGTGGGTCCCTATGTCCGCGATTCTCCCCGATTCGAGCACCACGATCCTGTCCGCCGCCATCAGGGTGGTGATCCTGTGCGCGATGATGATGGTCGTCGGCCTTCCCTCCGGATCCTCGCCTAGCAGGGCGCGGCGAACGAGGGCGTCCGTCTCGGTGTCCAGGGCCGAGAGGGTATCGTCGAGCACGAGCACGCGGGGCCGCTTGGCGAGGATCCGGGCCAAGGCCAGGCGCTGGCGCTGGCCGCCCGAGAGGGTCACGCCCTCTTCCCCGACGGCCGTATTCCAGCCCGCCTCGAAGGAGGCGACGACCGGCGATAGATCCGAGATGCGGCCGGCCCACTCGAGCTCCGCGGCGTTCAGGGGCCCGGTCCCGAGCTCGACGTTCTCGCGCAGGGAGCGCGAGAAGAGGTAGGGCTCCTGGAGCACCAGGCCGACCGCCTCGCGCAGCTCGGCCCGGCCCATGTCGCGGATGTCCACGCCGTCCAGCTTGATCGAGCCCGCGACGGGCTCGACGAGGCGCACCAGGGCGGCCGCGAGGGTGGACTTGCCCGAGCCCGTCCGGCCCAGGACCGCCACGGTCTCGCCCGCCGCGATGTCGAGGTCGATGCCCTCGAGGACGTGCTTGCCCCTCTCGTGCTCGATCGCGAGGCCCTTGATCTCGATCCGCGCGCCGCCCCGCGGGCGGGCCTCAGCCGTGCGGGGCTCGCCCGTATGCGCGCCCCTGGGGACCCTGTCTCCCGCGTACTCGTCCGGCGCGTCGAGGACCTCGGTAATGCGGCGCAGGGAGACCATGGCCTTGCCGACCTCGGTTAAGGTGCGGCCGAGCTGGCGCACGGGCCAGAGCACGCGGCCCACGTAGGCGATGAAGGCCAGGTAGGTGCCCGTCGACAGCAGGCCCGAGGCGACGCGCCCCGCGCCGACGGCGACCGTGACCGATTCCTGGGCGGCGCAGAGGAGGACCGAGATGCCCCAATACCAGCCGAAAAGGACGATCAGGCGCCGGGTCTCGCCGGTGAAGCGGCGGTTGCGCTGGTCGAAGCGCTCGATCTCGAAGTCCTCGCGGGCGAAGGCGCGCACGACGCGGATGCCGTGCAGGTTTTCCTCGAGGACGTGGGTGAGCGCGGCCTCGGCCTCGTCCGAGATCTTGAAGGCCTTCTGTATCTTCCTGTAGAAGAAGAACGAGAAGGCGAAGACGGCCGGCACGACCGGGATCGAGATGAGGGTCATGGGCAGGTCTATGCTCGCCATCATGACGACGGTGAGGACGAGGAGGGAGAGGGCCCTGGCCATGTCCTCGAGGTGCCCCGACAGGAGACGACGGACCGTGTCCATGTCGCTCGACGAGCGTTGGACGAGGTCGCCCGCGCTCATCGAGCCGAAGTAGGAGGCGGGCAGGGAGTCGATATGGGCGGCCAGAGCGTCCCTGAGGTTCTTGATGGCCCGCTCGGAGGCGTAGGCCGAGAGCGCGCCCTTGAGGAAAGAGAAGAGGGCGTTGACGAGGCTCGTGGCGAGCAGGGCGAAGGCGCAGAGCCAGAGGTTTCTCGCGAGGTAGGAGCTGCCGCCCAGGGCGGACAAGGCCGACCCGAAGGGCTCGGGCAGCTCGGGCGCCTTCCCCGCCAGGACGGAGTCGAGGGTGAAGCGGAGGACCAGGGGGTCGAGGAGCGAGGCGAAAGCCGCGAGGATGACGCAAGCGAGGGCGAGGACGAGGACCGACCGGACGCCGGTCATCGCCTTCCACAATACATGGAGCGGCCGCGAGGGCATGATATACCGCCTTATTGCGATCTACGGGAGGCGCTATGGGCGTGTGGTGACGCCGTGAGCGCCATGGCGCCGGTGCGCTGCAACGACCGGCTCGTTGATTCGGGAACCTATGGATCGAGTGGGACGCGCTCGCCCTTCCGGTGCTATCGGAAGGGCCGCTGCGGGCAGGGAACGCTCGAGGCGGCCGGATGGCCTAGCTCGGGCGGGACCCTGCCGGCTTCAGCTTTCCGCGCTGGGCCGGAAGGAGCGAGCCGTATGAACCGTAGAATTATATCTCATAGCTTGGCCCTCCTTCGGACTGGGTGAACGTGCGATAATGGGCAACGTTAGCCGACTCGACAGAATCTAGTCAAGTCCCCGGCATCTTTATAATTCGGCCCATGATGCCGACAATGAAGTGGGATGGTATACATGAAGCGAAGCATCGCGTTTATCGCCCTCGGCCTCTCCCTTTCCTCCTCCCTCTGGGCGGAGCTCGAGTATATGGGCCTGGACCTCGGCAAGGACGACAGCCTCCTCTTCTCCGCGCGGACGGAGATGCCCGGCGATGGGTCATACGATACGCTCTTCGCCTCGGACCTAGGCGGGTCGAGCACCGCCCAGCTCACGGTCTTCCCCGAGCAGGTGACCCTGGTCGAGGGCGGCGCCCGTCTGCAGGTCCAGAACCGCTTCGGCCTCTTCCGCAGCGACCGGTCGCTCTCGGGCCTCGCGCCCGTGGCCGGCTACCCGGCCTACGCGCGCGGCTCCTCCGTGCGACAGGGCCGGCTCCTGCCCTGCTCGGCGAGCCCGGACGGAGCCTACGTCCTTTCCGTCGTCCCCAGCTCGGCCGCCTACGCGAGGCTCGTCCTCTTCGACGTGGCCAAGGGCAAGGAGACCGTCGTGGCCTCGAAGGTGGGCTATTCGATCGAGGGCCTGCCCGCCCGCTGGTCGCCCGACTCGCGCAATTTCGCCTACGCGAAGGACGGCTCGATCTACTATTACAGCGTCGACCAGCTCTCGGGCTCCCGGGTCCTGGACGAGGAGTACAGGCGGATCGGCGACGGCCGCATCCAGTGCGTGCGCTGGGGCTCCGACGGCTCGCTCTTCTACCTCAAGGAGACGGCCCTCTTCAGGATCCTCCCCGCCGAGTTCTTCACCCAGGCCCTGTACCGCGGCGCGGCGGGAATGGGCGTCCTCGCCGGCAAGACTCCCTTCCCCTTCGACCCCAACTTCGACGACTTCTGGGTGTCGCGCGACGGCTCGCGCATCATCCTCTGCAAGGGCGGCAGGAACCTCTTCCTGATCTACCTCGACCCCGACGACTTCGGCTCCGATCCCCGCGTCACGGCCCTGCCCTACCTCTTCCTCCAGGGCGACACGATGGTCCGCGACGTCCTGTGGCCCTCGGGCGGGGCGGTCACGGTCTTCACTGGCTCCCTTCGCGACGGCTCCCGCAGCTCGGGGGCCTACCGCCTCTCGGCGCCACCCGACCCGGCCCTCGTGGGCCTCGCCCCCGCGGTGCAGCAGCTCGACGCCAAGGGCGCCATCGAGCTCGTACTCTCCCCCGACGAGTCGAAGATCGCGGTCGTCACCAAGGAGGGGGTCAGCGTCCGGTCCTACCTGGACTGGGGCCTGCGCGGCCAGGTGAGGGCCCCAGGCGCCCTCCACGCCCTGTGGGTCTCCGACGACAGGATCGTCGTCGCGGGCTCCTCCCTCATCGAGTCCGTAGTCCTGTCCACCGGGCAGCGCAATCTCATCTCCCTATCGCAGGTCGAGAAATACGGCCGCTCCGACGAGGGCACCTTCTACGCGATGGCCGGGGGCGCGCCCTACCGCCGCCCCGCGATGGCCGGCGAGGAGATCGCCAAGTCGGCCGCGTCCGGCAAGGCGAGCGGGGCCTGGATCCCGGCCTCCTCCTACGCGGCCCTGCCGGCGGCCACGAGCTCGCCGGGCTACCGTGTCTACCTCGACGCCCTGGCGGCCGGCTCCTACCGCAACAATCTCATGGTGCGCTCGGTCAAGGCCCTGGGCACGCGCCCCATCTTCCCGCCGCCCTCGACCAGCTACGCCGCCTTCCCCGATCGCGACGAGCCTAGGACGAGCGCCGCCTTCGATCACGGCTCGCGCATCAGGCGCCGCGAGCTCTCGATAGTCTTCGACGCCATAGGCTCGGCCGAGGGCCTCGTCGGCGTCCTCAACACGCTCAAGGACTACGGCCTAACCGCGACCTTCTTCGTGAACGGCGAGTTCGTGCGGCAGAGCCCCGGCGCGGCCCGCCTTCTCGCCGGGTCGGGCAACGAGATCGGGTCGATGTTCTTCTCAGCCGTCGACCCGACCGACTCCCGCTTCAAGATCGACACCGAGTACGTCAGGCGCGGCCTCGCCCGCGCGGAGGACGAGTGGTTCGCCGCGACCGGCAAGGAGCTGTCCCTGCTCTGGCACACGCCCTACTACACGGTCAACAGCGACATCATCGCGGCGGGCGTCTCGATGAACTACGGCTACGTCGGCCGCGACGTGGACCCCATGGACTGGGTCACGCGGGCCGACGTGGCGAGGCTGCCCGGCGCCTACCTCGACGCCCATAGGATCGTCGAGAAGGTCGTCGCCGCGGCCAAGCCCGGGTCGATCATACCGATCCGCCTCGGTACGATGGACGGGGGCCGCGAGGACTACCTCCATCGGGAGCTCGGGCTCCTCGTCGACGCCCTGATCAGCCAAGGCTACCAGATAGTGCCGGTCTCGACCCTCATCGAGCATGCTAACTGATGGCTCCGCAAGCGACGGGCCCTTTCGAGCTCCAGAGCGGGGAGGTGGCCTTCTCCGCCGACATCGCCCAGGTCGAGGAGGCGATGCGCGAGGCCTCGCCCGAGTCCGGCGGGGCCGAGTGGGGCAGCGCCGTGATAGGCCAGCCCAGGGCGGTCGAGGCCCTGCGCATGGGCGTCCGGGTCAGGGCGAGGGGCTATAACGTTTTCGTATCCGGGGCCCCCGGCACGGGCAGGCGGACCGCAGTCTTGCGCGCCCTCTCCGAGCTGTCTTCGGAGGCGGGGCACGGCGCGCCGGGGCTGCAGGACATCGTCTACGTCTACAACTTCTCCTCCCCCCTCGAGCCCATAACCCTCGTCCTGCCTCCCGGCGGCGGGGCCGCCTTCAAGCGCGACCTCCACCGCATGGTCGAGGCCCTTAAAAGCATCATCCGCCTCCAGGCCGAGGGCCGGGCCGGGCGCGAGGCCGAGGACGCCGCCACGCGCGAGTTCGAGCGGCGCGAGAACGCCCTCCTCGCCTCCTTCGAGTCGAAGCTCCTGGCCGACGGCTTCAGGCCCGTGCAGATGGACTTAGGTAGCGGCCCCGTGATGGACATCGTCCCCGCCTCCGATGCGGGGACGGCCGGGGCGGACGAGGTCCTGGGCCGCGAAGGCTCCGCCGCCGCCTTCGAGGAGCTTCAGGCGAGGGTGGCCTCCGGCGCGATGGGCCAGGCGGACTACGACGAGCTTAGGCGGCGCTGGTACGGCCATATGGACGAGATGAAACGGCTCTTCGCGGAGATCCGGAAGGGCCGGATCGCGGTCGAGGCCGAGAACGAGGAGCTGCGGACCCGGATGCTGGCCCCCCAGGTCGCGGCCGAAGCCTCGCTAATAGCCGAGAAATGGCCCGATCCCAAGCTCCGCTCCTGGGCCGCCGCCTTGGAGAAGGACATCCTCGCCCACCTGTACCTCTTCCAGGCCGAGGCCGAGGGAGCCCCGACGCGGCGGAGGCGGAGCCCCGCCCTCGCCCGCTACGGAGTCAATCTCCTCGTGGACCGCGAGTCCTCGCCTTCCGCACCTATCGTCGTGGAGAGCCACCCGAGCGCCGCCAATCTCTTCGGCACCGTCGAGCCCAGGCCCGAGGACGAGGGCGATACGCGGACCGCCTACCTCCGCATACGCGCCGGCTCCTTCCTCAAGGCGGCCGGCGGCTTCCTCGTGCTGCGGGCCGAGGACATCCTCGCCGACGAGGAGTCCTGGCTCAGGCTGAAGCGCGCCCTGCAGGACGGCCGGGCCGACATCCAGAGCCGGGACGGCCCCCAGGGACCCGGCGGCTGGCTGAAGCCGGAGGCGCCGAGGGCTGAGGTCAAGGTGATCATGATCGGCGGCGAGTCGAGCTACGATATCCTGTACCAGGCCGATCCCGACTTCCAGAAGCTCTTCAAGGTCCACGCCGAGTTCGACAGCTCGATGCCCCGGGACGCGGAGGCCCTGCGCGACTACGCCGCCTTCGCCCGCCGGGTTTCGGAGGACGAGGGGCTCCTTCCCCTCGGCTCGAGCGGCCTCGCGGCCGTCATCGAGCAGGGCTCGCGCATCGCCGAGTACCGCTCGAGGCTGACGACGCGCTTCGGGGCGATAGCCGACCTCCTAAGGGAGTCCGATTATCGGGCCCGCCTCACGGGCGCGGTCGCCATAGCGGCGGCCGACGTGCGCGCGGCCGTGGAGACGCGCGCCAGGCTCGCCAACCTCCCCGAGGAGAAGCTGGAGGACATGATCGCCACGGGCGAGATCATCCTCCAGGCCTCGGGCGGGGCCGTGGGCAGGGTGAACGGCCTGGCCGTCCACGATCGCGGATACTTCGCCTTCGGCCTGCCCGCGGTCATCTCGGCCCAGGTGAGCCCGGGCGAGGGCGGGGTCATCAACATCGAGGGCGAGTCGGGCCTTTCGGGCGAGATCTACGACAAGGCCGTCCTCATCGTCGAGGGCTTCCTTCGGAGCCGCTACGCCCGCGACTTTCCCCTCGCCGTGACGGCCAGCATCTGCTTCGAGCAGTCCTATACCGCGGTCGAGGGCGACTCCGCTTCCTCTACGGCCGTATATGCACTCCTCTCGGCCATCGCCGACATCCCCCTGCGACAGGATATAGCAGTCACGGGCAGCCTGAACCAGCTGGGCCAGGTCCAGCCGGTCGGCGGCGTGAACGAGAAGATCGAGGGCTTCTTCCGCGTCTGCCGCCAGGCGGGGCTCTCCGGCACGCAGGGCGTCATGATACCCAGGCGGAACGTCGTGAATTTGACCCTTTCGCGCGAGGTCCAGGAGGCGGTCTCCTCCGGGGCCTTCCGCGTCTGGGCCGTCTCGACGATCGACGAGGGCATAGCCGTCCTGACCGGCATGCCCGCCGGGACGGCCGACGCGCGCGGGGACTTCCCTCCCGATTCCTTCAACGGCAAGGTCCGGCGAGAGCTCCTGCGGATGGCTCGCACCGTGAAGAGTTACATGGGATGAGGGTCCAATCCGCCGGACTTGGCCCGCGCGGCGGTTGAAAAGCCGCGCGAAGGGCACTATTATGACGTCATATTTAACGTTTATATATAAAGTCGAAAGGTGGAGCGCATGGGCGCAAGCGAACTCGTGGTCGACGTCGCCAAGATAAAACGGGCGGCGAACAATGCAATAGCCTTGAATATCCTCACATATACCTTGCCCCACGACATCGAAGTGTATATGGAAGAGGTGCTGGACGTGTTCCTTGGGGAGCTCGGCCAGAAGAAGCTCAAGGACTATCTCGTCTACTGCCTCCGCGAGCTGGCGGTCAACGCCAAGAAGGCCAACACCAAGCGCGTGTACTTCGAGTCCCGCGGCCTCGACATCGAGGACTCCGATCAGTACGAGGAGGGCATGTCCGGCTTCAAGCAGGACACGATGGACAACATCGCCTGGTACCTGCAGAAGCAGAAGGAGAAGGGCTACTACATCAAGGTCATCTTCCAGGCCAAGGGCCCGAACATCGTGCTCGAGGTTCGGAACAACGTCGAGATCAACAAGAAGGAATACGTCCGCATCCACGACAAGCTCGCGCGCTCGCGCAAGTACTCGAGTCTCGAGGAGGCGATGCAGCAGGTCCTCGACGCCTCGGAAGGGGCCGGCCTCGGCCTCGTCATCCTCGTCCTCATGCTCAAGAAGATCGGCCTCGACGAGGACTGCTTCGACATATGGGCCGAGTCTGGCGAGACCGTCGCCCGCATCACGGTGCCGGTCGCCATGGCCAGGGTCGAGGCCGTCTCCACCCTCACCGACGAGATCGTCAAGTCCATCACGAGCCTGCCCCAGTTTCCCGAGAACATCGTGCAGATCCAGCGGCTCCTGGCCGATCCCGACAGCCAGATCGTCGACATAGCCCGCTACATCTCCACCGACCCCGCGATGACGGCCGACCTCCTCAAGCTCGTCAACTCGGCGGCCTACATGATGGCGAAGAAGGTGGACAACATCGTCGACGCCGTGAAGCTCGTGGGGCTCCGGGGCATCAAGAACCTGCTCTACTCCTACGGCACCTTCAAGATCCTCGACGACGGCGCGGCCGACAAGAAGAAGCTCTGGGACCACTCCTACCGGACCGCCTACTACGCCTTCAACCTGGCCAAGAACTTCAAGGCCAACGTCAAGGGGCTGCTCGACGACGCCTACGTCGGGGGCATGCTCCACGACATGGGGAAGATCATCTTCTCCACGGTCCACCCCGAGCTCCTCGACAGGATCCGCTCCTTCTGCAAGGACAAGGACATACCCGCGGACACCTTCGAGGGCATCGCGGGCGGCATGAACCACGCGGAGATCGGCGCGCGCATATCCGAGAAGTGGAATTTCCCCGAGTCCCTGGTCGCGGCGATCCGCTACCACCACGAGCCCAGCCTGGAGCCGGGCGACCATCGCGACGTCGTGCACGTGGTCTACCTCGCCAACATCTTCTGCGCCTACGAGGCCGGCGAGATCTCCTACGAGCAGATCGAGCCCTCGGTCCTGATGGACTACGGCTTCGCGAGCGAGAAGCACTTCAAGACCGTCGTGGACAAGATGTCCGAGGGCTTCAGGCTCGAGTCGAGCCGCGCCGCCCGCGAGGGTGCCCAGCGGAAGTAGACCCTACAGCGCGTCCAGGAACAGCATCAGGTATTGCTGCACGCCCTCGAAATAGGCCGCCTCGAGCGAGGCGGCCGCCTTCCCGACATAGCGGTAGTGCCAGCTCTCCCAATTGTACCCGGTGACCTCGGTCATGCCCTTTGGGAAGGAGAGGCTGAAGCCGAAGCGCCGCGCGTTGGCCTCGAGCCAGCGGCTCGCCTTGGTTTGGGCGAAGGCGTCGGTTATGGAGCCGAAGTCCACGGCCGTCCCGAGCTGGTGCTGCGAGTGGCCGGGCATGGCCGACACCATCTCGGCCGCGGCCCGGCCCATCTCCTTGACGTTGCGGTCGAAGACCCCCGTCTGGTAGTCGTAGGAACGGTAGGTCGACGAGACGAGGAGGGTGACGCCCTCCGCCCTCGCCGCCTTCGACATGGCCTGGAGGGCCGAGGCCGCCTCGCGCCTGAGCCGAAGCCCGGCCTTCGACACCGAGAGACCCTTCCCGTCGAGGGAGACCAGGTCGGGCGCCTCGTAGCGATCCGGAAGGGCCTTCGCCTTGTCGGCTCGATAGAGCAGCATGGGATCGGCCTCCCGGTCGGCGAGGAGGGGCGCGAGGGCGGCGAGGAAGGCTTCCGGGGCCGCTTCCATCCTCGCGCGGATGGAAGCCTCGGCCCTGGTCGGCAGCTTCGCGGCCGCCAGCGCCGCCCGCGCCCGAGCGAGGTCCACTTTGGTCCCATTCGCGGCTTCGGGGCTTCCCGCCCCCTTCTGTCCCCATAAAGAGGGCAAGGAGGCCATTATGCAGGCGGCGATGACCGCGGCCCGAAGGTGCTTAGCTTGGAACTGGTTCTGCATTTCCTTACTATAGTCGGCATATTAGCCTTGTAAAAGTGGCAAAGCCTTGCGACTGAGGCCTCCCTGCGATAGGATTAGCGAATAATCGGATCGAGGAAGGTAAAGCATGAAACGAGCCTGTCTAGCCTTGGCCATAGCAGTCGTCGGAATCTCGGCCATTTGGGCCCAGCCCAAGATAGCCGTCCTCGACGCCCTGATCCCCCAGAACATGGATCCCTCGGTCATCGTGCCCGTAACCGAGAAGATAGTCGAGCGGCTCGTCGTCTCGGGCCGCTTTACGGTCCTCGACCGCGCCAACATCGAGAGTGTCCTCAAGGAGCGCGAGTTCCAGGTTTCGGGCATGGTCAGCGACCAGGACGTGGTCACGGCCGGAAAGTACCTCGGCGCCGATTTCGTCGTCGCCGTGAAGGTCCAGAAGGTGGGCGACACCTATTTCATCAGCGCCAAGATGATCGCCATCAAGACCGGGGTCATCGCCAACCAGACTTCGGCCCAAGGCGAGGGAAAGCTAACCGCCCTCATCGCCCTAGCCGAGCAGGTGGGAGAGGTCCTCTCCGGCGGCGCCGTCCTCGCCCAGTCCGCGGCGGGCGGAGACCCGCAGGATATATCGAAGCCGAATGCTAACACCACAATAGCGCCGGCCTCGAACACACCTAGGACTGAAGCTCCTCGTACTTTTTCAAATGGGATAGTTATAGGCCTTAGTTATATGCCAGTTAGTTGGGTGGAGAAGTACTCGGATCTCAATGGCGACGGGGAGGTAACCGATAAAATTTCCTACGTTGCGCTTTCATTGGCCTACGAGATGAAATACTTTGGTCTCGGACTGTCTTTCGGGTCTGGCAGCTCCATTGATTGGGAAGATACTTATAGTGGTAATTCTGGAACTATCAACCAATCGGACAACTATCTCGGGTTGAGGATCTACGGGAAATTACCTATTACTTTTGGACGCGTTTCAATAGTGCCTATCGTCGGGCTTGAATACTTGCTAGAGACAGCGGTGGAGGGTTCCGATGGGACTGACTATCTTAACACTCTCAGTTCCTTCGGAAAGTCGTTGTATAAGGATCGAATATTTCTCGAAGCGGGTTTAGGTCTGAATTTCCGTATTGCCAGCCACTTGGCTTTATCCGCTTCGTGCGAGTATGGCTACAAGATACCTTCGAGCAACGATAGTGATTATATAACAGATCAGGAAAGTTACGGGTATTTTAATGAGAGTGTGTCTTCTTCCGCGATAATAGCTTCAACATCGATCAGTTTTTTGTTTTAGGATGTTGCACGATCGAGAAGGCTGCCTTATAGGCGCCTTCTCATTTTGAACCCTCGATAAGAGAGCGCCGCTCTCTTTCCGCCAATTGCTTTTCGTGCCGTGACTTTTAACATGGCGGCGTGACCGAAACCCATCAATTCCTCGTGCATAACATGAAAAAGCACAGGGCCCTCCTCGGCCTGTCCCAGGCCGAGCTGGCCGAGCGCGCCGGTATCTCCGCCGGTTACGTAGGCGAGGTGGAGATGGGCAGGAAATTCCCCTCTCCTGAAAAATTCGAGGCTCTAGCCAAGGTCCTGGGCCTACGCCCCTTTCAGCTCATCATGGGCCCTGATGACGTGACCGACGCCATGGGCCCTGACGCGGTCTACGAGACCGCGGAAAAGTTGAAACGGCGCCTCTCGGAGGAGATCGACGATTTCGTCCGGGAGTCCGACCCGAAGAAGCCCGCCGCGCCGCCGGTCTACTACGACGAGCGGGGGAAGCGGCTGCGCGGGAGATGAGGCTTGATGCCGCGGCCCCCATCCCGTAGGATGGTCGCCGATGGCGAAAGCAAAGAGCCTCGTATACCGCTGCGCGAACTGCGGGCATTCCGAGCCCAAGTGGCTCGGCCGCTGCCCGGAGTGCGGCCAATGGAACAGCCTCCATGAATCGACCCAGGCCCAGGACCGGGTGGACAAGGCGGGGGAGACCTTTCCCCTGCCCCTCATGTCCATCGACCCGGGCGAGGGCGCGCGGGTCTCCACGGGCATGGCCGAGATGGACAGGGTCCTCGGGGGCGGGCTCATGCGGGGCTCGGCCACGCTGATCGGCGGCGAGCCGGGCATCGGCAAGAGCACCCTCCTCCTGCAGCTCTGCGCCAAGGCCGTCACGAAGGGCAGGGTCCTCTACGTCTCCGGCGAGGAATCGCCCGCGCAGATCCGGATGAGGGCCGATCGGTTGGGCGCGTTGCGCGATACCATCGAGGTCTTCTGCTCCGGGGACCTCGGCCTGGTGCGCGGCGCCCTCGACGCCCTCAAGCCCTCGGTCGCCGTGGTCGACTCGATCCAGACCCTGCGGGCCGACGAGGCGGGCGCCGTGCCGGGCACGGCCAACCAGATCAAGTACTGCGCCCAGGAGCTCTCGGCCTGGGCCAAGGCCCACGACTCGGCCCTGATCCTCGTCGCCCACGTCACCAAGGAAGGCCTCATCGCGGGGCCGAAGGCCGCCG
>DBTW01000012.1:0-14508 GCA_002307245.1 Spirochaetaceae bacterium UBA1306
GCCTTAAGTCGGTCTAGCCGAACTGCTACGCCTAGGGCAGGCGAGATCACCCCAAGATCACCCTATATTGTGATCAATCCTAGCGCAGTACCAAGTATTCTAAACCAATTTTCGCGAACCCTACATACCAATAGGAACGAGGAAACAAATGAATAAGGAATGCAGGCAGATTAGTGCAACTCTACTTTTATTTTTCATCATGTTGCTCATCGGTTGTGGAAATACCAGCATTGCTTCGCCTAATTCGTATACGCTTACTTACGATAAAAACGGCGCTTCCTCAGGGAATGTTCCTGCAAGCGTATCTGTTATAGATGGAGAATCGGTGACGGTTCTCGGCAACTCAGGATCACTTACCCTCAGGGGCTATTCCTTTGGTGGCTGGAATACGGCCCAAAATGGAAACGGCACCAACTACGAGTCAGGGGATAACGTGACCCTGACGACCGACTTAATATTGTACGCTCGCTGGATAGCGACTAGTAGCAACAATTCCTACACGGTCAGTTATAACGCTAACGACGCGGATTCAGGAATCGTTCCCTCCAGCGTCCTTGTAGACGCAGGAAGCTCGACGATCATATTGGGCAACACTGGAGCATTGGTCCGTTCGGGATATATCTTCGACGGCTGGAATACAGCGAAAGACGGGAATGGCACTGACTATGCAATCGGCATGTCCATTATACCCACGACCGATGTCATACTATACGCGCAATGGACATCGACGGGAGGATCGACCGGAGGACCGACGGATAACAAACCTTCCGACTACGAGTACACGATCACTGACGGTAAAGTAACGATCACGAAGTATACAGGAAGCGAGGCATCAGTCACGGTTCCCGATACTATCGAAGGTTATCCCGTGACGGTTCTTGAAGCGGCCTCAGATTCTTCTAAAGGTGTCTTCTCCGAGCTTTCCGTAACTTCGCTAACCCTGCCAGGCTCGCTGCTAACTATCGGCGATTACGCTTTCTATGGCTGCACCAAATTATCGTCGCTTAGCATCCCGGATTCCGTCACCGCAATCGGGAAGGAAGTTTTCGAGGACTGCTCGACCCTAGCCTTTATTACTATACCGAATTCGGTGATTGCAATAGGATTGAGATCTTTCTCTGGCTGCAGTGGACTCACATCCATAACTCTATCGAATCAGCTCGAGTCGATTGGCTATTACGAGTTCGCTGGTTGTGCGAAGTTAGCATCAATCACGATACCTAATTCCGTTATATCTATTGGCGAGGGAGCCTTTTTTTACTGCAACAAACTATCTACTATCTCAATGCCCAATTCCCTAACAACTATCGGCCAGGAGGCTTTCGAGCATTGCCTTTCTCTTGAGACCATAGACCTTCCATCCTCTCTTTCAAAAATATCCTACAGAATGTTTTACGGTTGTACTGGCCTAAAGTACATAACAATCGCAGATTCGCTCAACACGATTGACGCAGGAGCTTTTAATGGATGCACCGGATTGTCCACAATCACCCTCCCCGCCACGCTGAGCTCGATCGAGGACGGAGCGTTCTATAACTGCACCACCTTGCAGGATTTCACGATCCCCTCATCGGTTGCCAAGATAGCGGCGAATACATTTTCCGGCTGCACGGCCCTACGATCGATCACGATTCCATCATCGGTCACGACGATTGTCAATCGCGCGTTCGAAAGATGCTCGAGCCTGTCGTCGGTATCGCTCCCCTCCTCGGTTGCGACGATAGCCCCATACGCTTTCTTTGGTTGCACAGGGCTCCTCAGCGTTTATGTGAATAGAACCAGTTCTCCGACACTCGGGACAATGGCGTTTAATGCCGACGAGAGCACGATACTCACATGCAAGATATATGTTCCCGCCAGCGCATATTCGTCATACCGCTTAAATTGGTCGGCTTACGCCCCCATCATCTTCTCAATGTAAGTCAGATAATATGTCGGCAAATGTTGATCAATTCATGGAACATATAGTTAGCGGAACGAAAGAGATACAATAAACGATTACTACTCGGGCAACATAAATATTCGTCTGACGCCAAACAAACGAGGAGTACTAAGTGAAAGGGACACGAACGAAGAATGGTGTAGGGCTAGTGCTCTCCTACTTGATTCTTGCGATTTCACTACTGGCTTTAGGCTCATGCAACATCAGTACTCCCGACTCTACCTCAACAGTCACAGTTAAAATCGGCAGCCAGACTGGTACAATAATCGCTGGCACAGCGGGAAGCGCAACCTATGCGGTCACGACCACGAACGTGAGCTCTGGAACGGTTGGAACGATTACGTGGTATACGGATGCCGAAGGCAAAACGGCTAGTAATGGGCCGAAAGATATTTCTATAGACATGACGCCTATAAAGGATAACGCTCAAAGCATAACCTTTTCCACAAGTACCTTAACCGCCGCAGGATCGTATTACTTCACTCTATCCGAGAGCTCAACGACATCACCAGTTGCGACTCTGACGATTGGAGGGGCCAAGGCGATTAGTTTTGGCAGCCAGACTGGTACATTGATCACCGGCATAGCTGGAAGCGCTACCTTTGCGGTCACGACTACTAGCCTGAGCGATGGAATGGTTGGGACGGTCACATTGAGCTATTACTACCCTGGCGTATCAGAAACCACACCTACAGGTATCACTGCAACAGTTACCCCTGTTAAAAATAACGCCGCACTAATAACAATTACCACTACTGCAGAAGCTATCGAAGGATCGTATTCCCTCGGACTGACCGAAGGTTCAGATGTATCCTCTGGTGCAGAATTAATAATCGATGTCGGCTCAACCTCGCCTGCCAGGTGGTTTACCTACACCACATCGGGAACAAACGCGACGATAACGGGGCTATCAACGGCCTTTACAAATTCCAACTATGACAAAAAATGGGACATCTCGATACCTAGCTCCATCGATGGCCATACCGTTACGTCCATTTATTCAGCTTCTTCGTATAGCTCGGGAGCATTCTATAATTACAAGTCGATTACTTCGATAGTCATTCCGAATTCGGTGACGAGCATTGGGGGCTTTGCCTTCGACAATTGCACTGGCTTGACATCAGTCACGATTCCGGATTCAGTGACAAGCATCGAATTGGCGGCCTTCGGTAGTTGTACGAACCTCACGTCAGTCACTATCCCGAATTCTCTAACGAGCATAGGAAATGGAGCTTTTGGCGGTTCGGGCCTGACGTCGGTCATAATTCCTACTTCAGTGTCGAGCATCGGGGATTATGCATTCAGAGTATGTACGGGCCTGAAGTCAGTTACTATCGGTACAGGGGTGGCAAGCTTCGGCAAGGAAGTCTTTGAAAACGATACAGGCCTGACGACGGCTTCGATCGGTTCGAGCGTTGGGAGTAAATCGTTCAATGGATGTACGAGCTTGACATCGGTCACCCTAGGGTCTGGAGTGGCGAGCATTGGCGAGTACGCATTCCAAAATTGTACGAATTTGAATCCGGTAACATTCCCCTCTGGGATGACGAGCATTGGCGCTGCCGCGTTCAATTCATGCACGAGTCTGACTTCAATTCAGATTCCCGATTCAGTGACGAGCATAGGGAGTGCTGCCTTTATTTCTTGTTCAGGCTTAAGCTCGGTCACTATAGGGTCTGGCGTGAAGAGTATTGGTGACGGTGCTTTCGAACGTTGTACTGGCCTGAGCTCGATTACCATCCCCTCGGGAGTGACGAGTCTCGGGGAAAGCACCTTCGAGGGTTGTATAAACCTTAAATCGATCACCCTGTCATCCTCCGTGACAAGCATTGGTGACAGAGCCTTCTATTGTTGCTCTAGCCTGACGTCACTCACTATTCCGGATTCGTTGAAGAGCATTGGGATGAATACCTTTATAGCTTGCACTAGCCTGACGTCAATCGTGATTCCGGATTCAGTGACGAGCATAGGATCTTCTGCCTTCGATACTTGTACGAGTCTAAAGTCAGTCACGATCGGATCTGGAGTGACGAGCATAGGGACTTCTACTTTCGATACTTGTACGAGCCTAACGTCGGTCACGATTCCGGATTCGGTGACGAGTATAGGGAGTTCCGCATTTGATACTTGTTCAGGCCTAACCTCGGTAACTATCGGGTCTAGCGTGAAGAGTATTGGTGGCTCTGCCTTCGAGAGTTGTACAAACCTCAAGTCGATCACTCTTCCTTCCTCTGTGACGAGTATCGGCGATTATGCTTTCAATAATTGCACGACCCTATCCTCCGTCACGGTAAACGCGACGAGCGTCCCGACCTTGGGCGGAAGTAGCGTGTTCGACGGTAATGCCAGTACGCGCTATATCTACGTGCCTTCTAGCCTCGTAACCAGCTATAAAGGCGCCGCGTACTGGAGTGAGTATGCAAGTTATATAAAGTCTTCTTCATAAGCTGAGCACATAATAAAAGGAGTACAAATGCGTAGGAAAAAAGACATTCCTGGATCTCTCGTCGCCCTAATCCTTAACCTCTCTCTGGCGATAGTCCTCGCCGCTTGCGGCGGGACAAGTGAAGATAGTGGCAGTGGCGACGGGACCGGCGGCGGGGACAGCGGGTCTACTGAGAATTCAGTACTCCCTACCAAGTATTCCGTCCCCTTGCCCGCATCCGTCCAGAACACGACTTCGAGTCGCGCCGTCTCCGCCCGAGATGAAAACTCGGACTTCGTTTATTCGTACATCTCCCAGTATGTCTCCCTGGCCAAGGCGCCCCTCGTGGAAGCAGCGATGCTTTTCTCGGTCGCCGACAAGGTCATCACCGACTACAGTCTTTCTCCCTCCGATGTAGCCGTGGATAGGACGCTTAAGGTCACGAGCGCCCTGGTTAAGCGCATGGAAGCCATAGCCAAAGGAGCGGGCCTGGTCGCGGACTTGAGCGAGTACGCCGATCAATCCATCGCGCTCAAGAGCTTCAAGTACGCAGCCCTCTCAGGCGACGCCGATTACGCTTACGAGGTGAGCTTCGCATGGGAGACGGCCGATACGATCTCCATCTACTGGTCGGCCGACAAAACCAAGGTGAAGTTCAGCGTGGCGAGCACCGCGATAGACGAGGAATCGAGTCTCGCCGCATCTGAGAACGACCTAGTCTACGACGCTTCCGTCCCTTCGAGCAGTTTCGCCGTATACCAGAAGGATCTTGAGGGCGAGGAGACATACCTCCACATCAAGGTCCTCGGAGATAGCGCGAGCTCGAATAATGCTGCTTATATCGGCATCTTCGACGACAATAGCGATTTAAGCCTATTGATCTATGCCGATGATTTAGGCGGAGCCGCCCAAATCGCTGGGATGAACATCGCCTTCGATGCCAATGGCACTACGGTATCCAGTGGCGAGGCCTATACGGCCAAACTCGCGAATGCCTCTAGCAACTTGGCGAGCGTGAGCTCGATAACGGCCAGCTTGGTTGCGTCGAATCCTTCCCAGCAAATAATCGCCGACGTGGAACAGAACGCATCTAGCGCGGAAATCCTCTATGCCGACACCAACTTGGTCGCGAAGGCTACGCCATACAAGGTCGGGCTACGACAGAGCTATGCGAGCTACGAGTGGCTCCTCGATGACGTAGAGCTCTCAGGTATAACGGTCAGCTCGGATACATCAGGAGTGGAGGCCATCTATACCGCAGCGATCCCCAGCTCGAGCCTCGTCGTGGGCAGGACCTACCGCCTGACGCTCATCGCTACCGATTCCTCCGGCGATGAGTACTCGTCGAGCCTTTGCTTCACGGTAACGGAATAAGGAGCGCCGCGATGAAGGAACAAAAAATGAAGATGAAGCATAGCGCCTTGCTCGCGATCATCGCCACGATCGTCGGACTTAGCTTAACGACGGCTTGTTCCATGCCGAGCGCCTCGAAGCCCGTCTCTAGCTCGAGTTCGAGCGGATTGGTTACGCTCGGACTCTCCGTTTCCAAGGCCTCGGCCAGGACGATATCGGTCGACTACGCAGCGCTCAGGCCCGCCAAGTACGAGCTCTTCGGCGCCGTAAGCGGCGGAAGCGTGAATAGTCTCGGCAGCTGGGACAGCCTTGCTGTCGTCGAGGGCGCTTCATCCGCTACTATCAGGCTCGCGCCGGGGACCTACGACTTCAGCCTCGATGCCTACGACGGCAACGGCAAGCTTATCCTGGAAGGGACCCTGGACAGCCAGGTCATCAGCGCGGCGGGGACCTTGAACTTCACCTTGTATGGTATCAAAACGAGCGGAACGGGAACGGTGAGCGTGGCCTTGAGCTGGCCCAAGTCCAGCGCCGTAGCCTCGGTGACAGCCAAGTTCGGCAGCTCTGACGCCGTAGTGATCCCCAGCTCCACATGGATCGCCTCCGAAGCCTCGGCCAACGGCGACGGGATCGCACGGTATAGCGCCAGCTACGTGAATGCTAGCGCCTCCGTCGGGAACCAGAAGCTCGTCTTCGCCCTCCTGGACGCGAACGGCAAGGTCCTCGCTACCATCGTCGAGCTGGCCCAGGTGCGCCTGAACTTAAGCTCCACCAAGAGCATCGATGTACTAGCCACGGAGCTGAACGGGCCCCCAATCCTTCCCTCCGCGGCCAGTATCAGCGCCGGCTCCGCCGGTTCGGGGGCCTCGGCCCTCATAGGCTGGACGGCCGCATCCTCGAACACAAGCAGCTACGAGCTCCAGTACTCCACTGATGGCTCAAGCTGGACAGCGCTCGCAAGCATTGCGGCGGGCACGCTGTGCTACACCGACAGCTCGATAACGGACAAGGAATCATGCTACTACCGCGTCCGCGCAATCAACGATTTTGGCGCCACTGAGTATTGGCAGTCCGACAAGTACACGGCTGCCTACATCAGCCCAGCCGAGAAGAAGCTCCCTTCTGCAACCGCTGCGGTCGGAAGCGCCTACGGAATCTCTACCGCCGTCTATGGCGACTACGCGATCGTTGGCGCGCCCTTGGACGCGACGAATTCAAGCGGATTGAGTAATGCAGGCTCTGCCTACATCTACGAGCGCGACTCGAGCGGCTCTTGGAAACTCGCGACCAAACTCTATGCCCCGACCCCGACCGCCACAGAATATTTCGGCGTATCCGTGGCCATCGCAGGCAACTGGGCTTTCGTAGGAACCTGTAACCAGACGGCCTTTGGCAAAGTCTATGTCTATTCGCGTACAAGTGATGGGACATGGGCCTATTCGGCGACACTAACATCGGGCGCCACGGGAATAGATAGTTTCGGTTTTGCTTTGGCCGCATCGGGGACCAATCTCATTGTCGGCGCCTGCGCAGCGGCGCAGGAAGGTGCCGTCTATATCTTCTCTCTCTTAAATGGCACATGGATAGAGAGCGTAAAACTCGAAGCGCCAAGTGATGCATACTACTTCGGATACCATGTCCTCACAATCTCCAGCGACTATGCCGTAGTCGGAGCTACCGGGACCTCGTTGGACGGTATCAACTCCAATGGCGCAGCTAAAGTCTACGTCTACAAGTATTCCTCTGGTACTTGGGGATCCCCGGTAGAGCTGAACTCATTAAGCGCAACTGAAAACTCGCAATTCGGTAGCGGTGGAAGCATCAGCATCTCTGGATCGAGGATCGCCGTGGGCGTACCTGGCGCGAGCAGTGCCTTTGTCTATACGCTCGATAGTTCTGGCAATTGGACACAGAGCGCCGCGCTTAGCAAAGATTCGGAGTTTTTTGGTATCTCTGTCGCCATCGAAGGCGATAGCCTCGTAGTCGGAAATCCAGGTTGCACGATCGGTGACTCCAATGACGTCGGCGCAGTCCATATTTTCACCTACGATTCGACGAATAGATGGACTGAAAAGGACAGCTTGGTTCCCACAAATAATCTAGCTTACGGCACCTTTGGATACTCAGTTAGTCTGACGGACTCATACCTGGTCGTGGGGGCGCCGAGCTTAGCGGATGAGAATGCCAGAACACAGCCCGCGGCCTACGTCTTCGAGCTCTAGGCGCCGCGCATAGCTCGCTCATCCCTTGCTTCATGCGGCCCCGATCGCGATCCTTCGCGGTCGGGGCTGTTTTTTACACTGCAAGCGCTCAATTTTCCACGTAGCTCGAAGGCGTGAGCCGATACGGCGTAAACGTCAAAACAACGTAAACGTCAAAACAACCGCGTATTGAGCTAAAGGTCGGAGAGATCCATCTTTCATACCGGAGGATGGATGCATGAAGCGACAAGGCAAGGAATACTGGGCGAAACGAATAGCAGAGCAACAGGACCTGGACATGAGCGCGAAGGAGTACTGCCGACGGCGATCGTTATCCAGGAGCACCTTTATTCGATGGCGCCGGAGGATCGATCAGGAGGCGGCAGAACACGGCCTTGTGGAGATCGCCGCAGCTATGCCGAGGCAACGATCACGGATCGCAGTATCTATACGGCTTGGAAACGGTTTACGGATAGACTTCCACGATAGGCCCGATCCGGACACGCTGGGCAAGATCATTGCGTCGATTCGGAGCGCGACATGAAAATCGACGTCGAAGAAGCGAGGATCTTCGTCAGGCCCGGCGTGACGGATATGCGCAAGCATATAAACGGGCTGGCAGCGATCGTCGAAGGAACGATGAAGGAGAGCCCGTTCACGGGGAACATCTTCCTGTTCGCGAACCGGCAGAAAACGGTGCTTAAGGTCGTCTACTGGGATCGCAATGGTTTTTGCTTGTGGCTAAAGCGGCTCGAGAAAGATCGCTTTCCGTGGCCTGACGACGAGGCCGAAGCGCGGGAGATTACGAAGGACGAGGTGGCGATGCTCATGAAGGGCATCGATTTTTGGCACGAGCATCGAGAGCTTCGGTATTCGACAGTGCTATGATGGCGCATGAGCGATACGGCGAGCATCGAAACGAACGAAGAGCTCCAGCGCCTGCGCGAGCGAGTACGGGAACTTGAGCGCCTGACCATACTGCAAGCCGAAGAGATACGGCTTATGAAGCTGCGGGAGCATGGCCGCTCAAACGAGAAGCTCAGTCCGGAAGACATACGGCAAGGGTCCCTATTCGACGAGGCCGAGCTGTACTCTGTGGCGGGAAGCGCGGACGCTCCAACGGAGGTCGTTCGCGTAACAAAGACTATCTACACACGCCGCAAGCGCGGGATGAAACCGATAGATCCCAAGCTTAGCCGGATCGAGGTTGTCGTCGACCTTACGGAAGTCGAGAAGGCCGTAGGCGATGGCTATGAGCTCGTGCGGATCGGCGAAGAGACATCCGAACAGGTCCACGAGGTGCCGCAGAAGTACATCGTGATCCGGACCGTCAGGCCGAAGTACGTTGTACGGCGCGCCTATGCGGCGGCCAATGATGACGAGATAGCTTCGGAGATCAGGGTGGCCCCGATACCGCCGCGTATCCTGCCGCGTAGCATAGCCACGCCGTCGCTACTTGCCTCTGTTCTGACGGCTAAGTTCTGCGATGGCCTGCCCTTCTACCGCCAGGAGCGCATGTTTGCGCGGCACGGCCTGGAAATCAGTCGCCAGGACATGGCGAATTGGTCGATGGCGGTCGCGAAGAAACTCGAGGCCCTCGAGGGACTCCTGCGAAAGGAACTTCTGGCGAGCCCTTACCTGCACTGCGACGAGACCTTCTTCCAGGTCATGGACGAGCCGGGGAGAGCGAACAGCACGCAGTCGTATATGTGGGTTACGACGGGCGGTGTCGGTGATCGACGCGTCGTCTTGTACCAATACAGCCGAACGCGGAGCTCGGCCTTCGTCTCTATCTTTTTGGATTCCTATACCGGGTTTCTGCAGACCGACGGATACGACGGCTACAACGCTATCGGCGAGAAGGAAGGCATCGTCCACGTCGGCTGCTGGGCCCATGCCCGCCGCAAGTTTATCGAAGCGTTCAAGGTCTCGGGCGGCGAAGGTTCGGCGGGAACGCTCATCGCCATGATCGGCTCGCTCTATGAGATCGAGAACCGCTTGCGAGCCGCGTTCTTCCAGCCTGACGGTACTGGTGATCAAGACGCGTTTGCGAAAGAACGACGAAAGGATACCGCGCCGGTATTTGCTCAGATCAAGTCCTGGCTTGACACTAAAGCCTTCGAGGTCCCGCCGCAAACGATCCTTGGCAAAGCCATTTCGTATACCAAGGAGCAATGGCCCAGGCTCATACGCTATGTTGATTGCCCGTATCTGACGCCTGACAATAACGCCGCCGAACGAGCAATAAGGCCCTTCACGATCGGACGAAAAAATTGGGTCACCTCAGGAGGCCCTCGTGGCGCCTTTGGTAGCGCGACGCTGTATTCGTTTGTCGAAACCGCGAAGGCCTGCGGACTCGAGCCGTACTACTACCTTCGCTATATCCTTACCAAGCTGCCAACGACGGAGGCCGGGCATATCGCAAGCCTTCTGCCCTGGAACGTCGACCCGATGTCGTTCGGCGAGTTGACGGCCGAGGACGCGCGTATCTCGCTCGATTCGATCCCGATAGCTTAATCTGGCTCGTCTGGTTAGTAGGATCCTTCCTTGTTAGCCTGGGGAGAATTGACGTTTACGATACGGCAGCAGCGCCTCTCGTTTTTCGCTTGTCTTGCAGAGCGGGAACTGGCTGAAAACGAATGCGGGACGGCGATTACCCAAGCAGCGATATCGCCTTGACGCATGGTTTAGGCATAGTAAAATACGATGTGTTAAGATAACCTGCCTCGTTCGAGGAGATCATATGAGAACAAAAATGAAAGTCATCCTCATAGCATTCATTGCGTGTTACCTAGTGGGCCTTCGGTCTTGGACTGAGGAAACGCCGCGTTATGCGCTTATAATCGGGAATGCCGCCTATTCCGCCGACGCGGCCTTAAAAAATCCGGTGAACGACGCCCAGGACGTCGCCGCCTCGCTCAAGCAAATAGGTTGGAAAGTCGCCTTGGTGACCGACACGGACCGCCGCGGCTTCAATAGAGCGGTAGCGGGCTTCCGCGACGAATTGGCTGCCCACGAGGGAGCCGACGCGCTCTTCTTCTATGCGGGCCATGGCATGCAAGTCGACGGAGCAAACTATCTTATACCGGTCAAGACCGAGTTCGAGACCCTCGACGACGTCAAGGCCGACGCAATCGATATTCGCTCGGTTACCGACGCGATCCAGCAAGCCAAGGCGAACGTCTCCCTGATCATTCTCGACGCGTGCAGGGACAACCCCTTCGCCAAGAAGATGTCCCGCTCCCTCGGCGGGACGCGCGGCCTGACGGTGGTCCGAACGGGCGGCGGTCTCGCGGGCTCGGCCATCATGTTCTCCACTAGCCCCGGCGACGTCGCCCTCGACGGCAACGGGCGCAACGGCCTCTTCACGGGGGCTCTGCTGAAATACCTCAACAGCGACCTGAAGCTCGAGGATGTCTTCAAAAAAGTCACCGGCGAAGTGCATGGCCTATCCGGCGGGGCCCAGAACCCATGGATCAACGCGAGTCTATCCAGCGATTTTTTCTTTATATCCGAATCCACCCGCGCCGCCAGGGCGGCCGAGGCTGCCAAGGCCGCCGAAGCGGCGCGCCAGGCGGAGATAGCCAAAGCCGCCGCGCTAGCCACGGCGGAAGCCTCTGGAAAGGCCAAGCAGGCCCAGGCGGAAGCGGAGGCGGCGAAGCAAGCCGCGGCGGCGGCCCTCGCCATGGTGCAAGCCGAGCGGAATTCCCCCAAGGGAAAGGTACGCATCGAAAGCTATTCCTCCGGCAAGGTCTACTTAGGCAAGGAACTCTTGGGAGAAGTAGAACCCGGAGCCCCCTTGATATCCGATAGCCTGAGCCCGGGCAAGCAGGATTTCCGTTTCGCGAGCGATGGTTCGCCCGACGAGCTAAAGACCGCCACTATCAGCGATAAAGCCTACGTAACGGTGCTGTTCGGCAAGGCTCCGCTCGGGAATGCTCCCAGCTACCCAGGTTCGATCTCGGTCAGCGTCGCCCCCGATGGCGCGGTCGTATCCCTCGACGGCCAGGAGGATCTCCCCCTGCCGCATATCTTCGAGTACCTGTCGCCCGGAGAACATCGGGTGCTGATTCGGGCCATGACCGAAGAAAAATCAATATACTCCACCCTGAGCTCCAAGCAGCTTAGCTTGTACAAGGTTTATTTGGATCTCGACGAGAAAGTAACCGTGGAGTCCGGGAAGCAAGTGAAATTCCGTCCGGATTTCCATGTAGCCAAGACAAAAATCATCATAAAAAATATCCCCCAAGGCTTCACGCTACAGATAGACGGGGAGGAAAAGCCGCTCACCGCGGGCGCCAATGGCAAGCAGGCATTCGAGGGCGAAGCCGACGCCGGGGATACCCTGATCGAGTTCGGTAATAACGGCCTAATCTTGGAGAAAAATATCTTCGCCTCAGCGACAATCGAGAACACCTATTCATTCGATACATTACGTACGGTGGCCACGATACAGCGGCGAAGCATCAAGCTCAAGGGAAAAGATGAGGACTTCGTGGGGGTCGTGCCTATCTTCCCGCCCGCCATCGCCCCGCGGGAAAAGGCGATATCCGGTAGCCAGATATCTGGAGGCAGCATCTGCCGCGATGAAAAGAATCTCTATTGCAGAATCGATTTCTCCAATGGAAAACCGGTTTGGACCCCTTCGGGCGCCAGATTATTGGTATTAAGGCAAGGGAGCCATGATTACCACCTGCAAACGCAGATGCATGGCGATCAGAAAATGTATACATCGGTATACGATGCTCAGGCCATGCAACAACATGATGGAATCGGCACCTATGCCATCGGGCCCTCATTTATCGAGCTATCGTTTCCACTATCATGGTTTTCCAAGAAGCTAGACTTCTCCAAGGCCATTAACGCTAGTCTCTGCTATTGGACGGAGAAGGGCATAGAAAATAATGGGACGCCCGATATCGGCATCATCATCGGTAAATGATACGTAGGCACTGGGGACAGGCCCCAGGGCCAAAGCCGACGAACGCAGCGCGCGTTCGCCCGACGCCCAGAGTGGGGGCAGCGTAGCCCACCGCAGGCACCGCATATCGGAAGGCAGTATTCCCTGGCGTTGCTATCGCGGTGCCGAGGAGGGCGGAGTGAGGGGGAGCCGCGTGACCGATAGCCGGCAATGTCACGGTATTGAGAAGATAGCTACCGAGGGAAACATCCAGGCGGCGTGGATCGGCCTGGACGCAGCGACGCCTCTTGACGCTGCCGGGGAACGGCGGGCGTCATGCGAACCGCGGACCCCGCGGAGCAACCAGGAATTTAGCGGAGCGGAGCCCGCGGATTCGCATGACGGGCCCCGCCCCCGACAGTCCGAGGAAGGCAATACGCCGCGCTACGCACGATTTCGCGCAACGCGACCGCGCTCCCCCCCAATTATCTCCTCAATACCGTCTGCTCGATCGTGCGCAGCTGCGACCGGTACAGGCCCGTGACGTTGGAGCCGTAGTCGGCGATGAGCTGGAGGATGTCGCGCGGGGAGTCGCCCTCGTCGCGCCCGTTAATGCGGTCGCCGGCGTCCCCGAGGCCCGGCATGATGTAGGCGCGGTCGTTCAGGACGGGGTCCATCCAGAGCGTATGCACGGTGGCGTTCTCGATCGCGCGGGTGATGCGGAGCGCGCCCTTCAGGGCCGAGATGACGTTGATGAACTTCACGGACTTAGGGCGGATGCCGAGCTCGAGGAGGTACTTCACGACGGTGACGAGGCTGCCGCCCGTGGCGTTCATGGGGTCGGCGAAGACGAGGTCCTTGCCGTCCAGGTCCTCGGGGCGGAAGTAGGAGCGGTCGAGGTCGAGGATGTACTCCATGTCGGTCTCGCTCTTCGTGTCGTCGCGCTTGATCTTGAAGAGGGCGAAGGGCGTGACGTAGCCCGAGGAGGAGTACTCCTGGATCTCCTTGGACATGATGATCGAGGGCAGGAGGGCGCCGCGGAGGAGGACGCACATGACGGTGTCCTGGATCGCGGCGTCGACGTCGGGGATCTTGTGCACGGCGAAGTTCTGGACGGGCACGGTGACGGGGGTGCGGATGATGAGGTGGTTCTTAGGTGGCTTCTGGCCGTGATTGCCGGCCCCGCCGAAGGCCATGTTGAAGAGGAGCTCGTAGGCGCGCTGGACGTAGTAGACGAACTCCTGGCGGCCGGTGCGGACGTCGCGGAGCTTGGCGATGAGCCTCGAGGCCTCGCCATGGCTCTCCTGCGGGGTGACGAAGGAGTAAACCTGGATGCCCTTCTCGCCCTGGCAGATCTCCTTCATGAGGGAGCCCATGTCGTTGTAGAGGCCGATGAGGACTTTCTCTTCCTTGCCGCGCTCGGAATCGCCGCCGGCGGTGTTGAGGATGCTGAAACTGACCATGGCCTGGCGATACAGGGCGTCCATCCGGCCCAGGGAAGCCTTGTCCTTCTCGGTGAGGAAGCCGTCGAGGTCCTGGGCCTTGAGTACGACCTTGCTCATCTCTTGACGATCTCGCCGAAGCTGCCGTTGCCGATGCCGACGGCGTTGCCCTCGTCGAAGTCGAGGTGGCACTCGAGGGCGTAGCTCGCGCTGACGCGGCAGACTACGTTGAGGAAGAGGGCGCC
>DBTW01000012.1:14901-15962 GCA_002307245.1 Spirochaetaceae bacterium UBA1306
GCTGCCGGCGGGGCCGATGATCTCCATGGGGAAGGAGCCCTCGAGCTGGCCGGACTCCTTGGTGGGGCAACCTTTGACGCCGAGCTTGAAGATGTCGGAGGCGAGGATCTCGCACTGGGTCTCGGGGCGGACAGGCCCGAGGATGCGGACGCCATCGAACTTGCCCTTGGGCCCTACGATGGTCACGGTTTCATCGCAGGCGAACTGCCCGGGCTGCATGAGGTCCTTGGTCTTGGTGAGCTTGTGCCCCGCGCCGAAGAGAAGCTCGAGGTCCTGCTGGGAAACGTGGATATGGCGGTTGGAGAGGTTGATGAGGACTTTGGTCTCGGGCATGGGGGAACCTCCTGGGTTATCGGCGAATCGGGGCGTTTATTGTAGAACGGGATGCGATTTAGCATAGTCGTCAGCGGCCGTTTGGGTCAAGCAAGCGGGAGTTTATTCCACATCTTATCACCCAGGGACACTAGCTGCTTGATTTTTTGACCCTGGGTCAGTATTATTGACCCAGGGTCATTTAATGTACCCGACGGAGCATTATGGCGCGGCGAGCTGCGGGAAAGCACGAAAAGGATGCGCGGAGGCGCGAGATCCTCGCGCGGGCGGATTCCTTGTTCGCGGAAAAAAGCTTCGACGAGATCAAGATGGCAGAGCTCGCCTCGAGCCTCGGCATCGCCAAGGGCACGCTCTACCTCTACTTTCCCTCCAAGGAATCGCTCTTCCTCGCCCTCCTCCGCGATCGCCTGGACGCGGTGCTCGGCGGCTTCGTCGAGGCCTTGGATCGATCCGAGGCGGCTTTGAGCGCCGAGGGTCTCGCCACGGGCGTGGCCTCGTCCATCGCCGCGGACCTCGCCCTGCCCCGGCTCCTCGCCGAGCTCCACCCGGTCCTCGAGCGCAAGTTGCCCTTCGAGGAGGCGATCGCGTTCAAGCGCGAGCTCGCCCTCCTCCTCGGGAAGTCCGGGGAGGCCATAGCGCGGGCCCTGCCTCCCTTGTCGCCGGCCGAGGGCCTGCGCTTCATCCTGTACATCTACGCGCTGGTCGTGGGGCTCGCGAGCCTCACCGAC
>DBTW01000012.1:16347-17755 GCA_002307245.1 Spirochaetaceae bacterium UBA1306
GCGCGGGCACGGGAGCGCGGCGAAGGAGGATCGAGATGAGGATCGAGGGAAGGGACGGGCTCGAGGCGCTGTTCCGCGAGCAGGGAGAGGCGCGTTGGGCGATAGCGGCGACAAGCGCGGCGGAACGCATAGGAAAGCTGCGGAAGCTGCGGGCCGCGGTCATCGCGCGCCAGGACGAGCTCTACGAGGCGATCGGGAAGGACTACGGGAAGTCGCCCTTCGAGGCCTGGCTCACCGAGCTCTTCCCCACGATCGAGGAGATCGATTGCGCTATCCGGCACTTGCGCTCCTGGATGCGCGACAAGCGCGCGCGCGGGGTCTTCTTCCTCCCCGGGGCCAAGAGCTACCTGCGCTACGAGCCCAAGGGCAGGGTCCTCATCATGGCGCCCTGGAACTACCCCTTCCAGCTCCTCGTCGCGCCCCTCGCCTCGGCGATCGCGGCCGGCAACGTGGTCATCGCCAAGCCCTCGAACAAGACCCCCGCCACCTCGGCCCTCCTGGCCTCGCTGCTCGAGTCGATCTTCGATCGGAGCGAGGTGGCCGTGTTGGAGGGCCCGGGCAGCGTCCTGGGCCAGCAGCTCCTCGAGCTGCCCTTCGACCATGTCTTCTTCACGGGCAGCCCCAAGGTGGGGGCCCGCGTGGGCGAGGCGGCGGAGCGCATGCACGCCGGCCTGACCCTCGAGCTCGGGGGCAAGTCGCCGACGGTCATCCTCCCCGACGCCGACATCGAGGACGCTGCCGAGAAGGTCATGTGGGGCAAGTGCCTGAACGCGGGCCAGACCTGCATCGCCCCGGACTACCTCTTCTGCCCCAGGCCGGCCGTCGCGGACTTCGCCACCGCCGCCAAGGCCGCGGTCGAGCGCATGTACGGCCTATCCGAGGAGGCCCGGCGCTCGTCCAAGGACTTCCCGCGGATCGTTGATAAGGCGGCCTGCGCGCGCCACGAGGCCCTGGTCGAGGACGCGCGGGCCAAGGGCGCCAAGGTCGAGCTCGGGGGGGCCTTCGACATCGAGGCCCGCTACTCGCCAGCGACCATACTCACGGGGGTGACGGGCGGCATGTCCGTGATGGACGAGGAGATCTTCGGCCCCATCCTGCCGATCCTCGCCTACGACTCCATCGAGGAAGTCATAGCCTTCATCCAGGCCCGGCCCAAGCCCCTCGCGCTCTACGTCTTCGGCGAGGCTAGGCGGGGCATCGACGAGGTCTTGGGTCGCACGAGCTCGGGCTCGGCCTGCGTGAACGACCTCATCGTGCAGATCGAGAACCTCAACGTTCCCTTCGGCGGGATCGGCATGAGCGGCACGGGCAACTACCACGGATTCTTCGGCTTCAAGACCTTCTCCCACGAGCGCAACTACATGCGGCAGGGCGCCCTCAACATGACCGCGAGCTTCTACCCGCCCTA
>DBTW01000012.1:18078-23418 GCA_002307245.1 Spirochaetaceae bacterium UBA1306
AAGTAAGGCGCGGGGCGGACGGGTGCCGCCCCGGGCGCCTTAATCCATCGCGGAGACGAGGGGGAGGAGCTCGACCAGGCTGCGGACGGACGGCAGGCCCTCGGCTGCATGGCGGCCCGCCTCGTCGACTAGGACGGCGCGGCCGCCTATGTCGAGGAAGCCGCGCACATATTTGGGCAGGTCGTCGACGAAGACCGTCTCGCCGATCCCGGCTCCGAGAGCGTCGCAGGCGCGGCGATAGGCCTCGGCGTGGGGCTTGCCCCGCAGCTCATTGTAGCGGATGTCGTAGACCGCCTCGAAGCGATCGGCGACGCACAGCTTGGCAAGGACGCGCTCGGCGTGCTCGGAAGGGCTGTTCGTGAGGATGGCCTTGCGTTGCGGCATCGAGTCGAGAAGGGGGCCGAGGGCGGGCGTGGGCGCGATGCAGTACTCCTCGCCGGCCGGGTGGACGGCTGCGAAGTAGGACTCGGTATCCTGGAAGCCGTGCTCGGCCCGTAGCCATTCGAGGGTCGTGCCGTACTTCTTCGCCCGCTCCTTGCGGAAGGCCCGCGCCTCCTCGATCCCCATGCCGAGATAGTCGGCCACGTAGGCGATCATGCGCCGGGTAATATCGAGGTCCATGCCGCAGGACTCGGGATAGAGGGTATTGTCGAGGTCGAAGAGGATGAGGCTGAGCATGGGAGTTGATAGCACGCCCGGGCGCTCGCCATCAAGGCTCGGGCCGTATATATTATACGCATGATCCCCATCGGCGACGACAACGGGGCCCGTCGAGGCAAGGCCTGGATGACCTGGCTCCTCATCGCGGCCAATATCCTGGTCTTCGTGCTCATCCAGGGCTTCGGCACCGACGAGCGGGCGATGAGGGCCTTCGCCCTCGTGCCGGCCTACATCCTCGCCGGCGGGGGATTCCTCACCCTCGTCAGCTCGATGTTCCTCCACGGCGGCTTCATGCACCTGGCGGGCAACATGCTCTTCCTCGGCATCTTCGGCGACAACATCGAGTGCCGAGTCGGCAGGCTCCGCTACCTCCTGCTCTACCTGGGTTCGGGGATCCTCGGGGCCCTGGCTCACGTCGCGAGCTGCGCGATCTCGGGGCAGGGCCTGTATACGCCCCTCGTCGGCGCCTCGGGAGCGATCTCGGGCGTGCTGGGAGCCTACCTCGTGCTCTTCCCGGGCAACCGCGTCACCGTCCTTCTCTTCAACTTCATCCCGACCAGGCTCTCGGCCTGGTTCGTGATCGGGTTCTGGTTCGTCATGCAGATCGCGGGCGGGCTCACGGGCTGGAGCTCGAGCGGCGTGGCCTACCTCGTGCATATCGGCGGCTTCGCCGTCGGCTGGGCCTATGCCCGGCGCTACCGGCGCAGGGAGGCCGAGCGCATCGCGCGGATGCGGGCCAGACGACTCGCCGCGGGCCGCTCCGACGACTTCAGGTGGTGGTTGGTGTAGTGGGGCAGAGGAACCTGGTCTACGAAGCCCTCGCGCTCCGCGCGAGGGAAAGCCCGGGAGGCTCGCGCATACTCACCCTGATGACCGCCGAAGCGGGGCTCGTCGACGTATTCGTCTTCGGGGGGCCGAAGTCGAAGCTCCGGTCCCTCGCCTCGCCCTACGCCTCGGGCCGGGCCTTCGTCTACCTCGACCCGATCAAGGACTTCCAGAAGCTCAGCGACTTCGAAGTCCGCGATTCCTACCCGGCCCTCCGCGAGGACTTAGGCAGGCTATGGTCGGCCGGCCTAGTCGCGGAGCTGCTCTACAAGACCTCGGGCGGAGGCGGCGACTTCCCCCTCGTCCTCGAGCTGGCCCTGGAATGCCTCAAAGCCCTCGACGAAGGGCGGGCGGGCGAAAGCGACCCTCCGCTGCTCCTCTTCCTTTGGCGCCTCGTGAACCTTCTCGGGCTCGGGCCAGACCCGAGCTCCTGCGCGCACTGCGGCATCGAGCTCCGTCCCTCCCTGGGCGGCTATTATTCCTTCTCCCTCGAGAGCTTCCTCTGTCCCTCCTGCGCCACGGCCGCGGACAGGGCCCTAGCCCTCGGTACGGGGGTCCTGCGCTGGCTCACGCGCAGCCTCGAGCTGCCCTACGCCCAAGCAGCCGCCCTCCCCCTCCTGCCGGAGACGATCGAAACCCTCAAAAACCTGCTATTCGGGCTCGCGCGCAAGGCCGCGGAAGGCCCCATCGCATCCCTCGGCTCGGGCGCCCTAAACTCATGAGTCGCTTCATCGCCCTGCCCCTTCCGGTAGCCCTCGCGGGGGCATGGACTTATGATCGCCGTGTACTATATAACTCCGAGCTTCGCGGCGGCGGGTCGGTGTATACTCTAGTCGAGAGGCGCGAGCCTGGGAAAAGACGCGCGGCCGTGCCGATCGCTGAAGCGCCCGGCTTGGCCGCGCGCGTAGAGTGTCGAAGAGAGGGGTAGCCATGCGGGCAGTCGATATCATCCAGAAAAAGCGTGAAGGCGGCGAGCTGGACAGGGCCGAGCTCGCCTTCTTCATCGACGGCTACGTAGCGGGCAGGATTCCCGAATACCAGGTGTCAGCCTGGCTCATGGCCGTATTCCTCAAGGGCATGAGCAGCGTCGAGGCGGCCGCCCTCACCGACGTGATGCTCCATTCCGGCAAGGTCATGGACCTTTCGGGCATCACCGGCCCATTCGTCGACAAGCATTCCACGGGCGGCGTGGGCGACAAGGTCTCCCTCATCCTGGCTCCCATGGTCGCGGCCTGCGGGATCAAGGTGCCGATGATGTCCGGCCGGGCCCTCGGCCATACGGGCGGCACCTTGGACAAGCTCGAGTCCATCCCGGGCTATCGTACGGGCCTCTCCGAGGCCGATTTCCGCGCCTTCATCGAGCAGGACGGCTTCGCGATGACGGGCCAGACGGCCGAGATCGTCCCCGCCGACAAGAAGCTCTACGCCCTCAGGGACGTCACCGCCACCGTAGAGTCCATACCCCTCATCACGGCCTCCATTCTTTCCAAGAAGGTGGCCGAGGGCGCCGAGGCCCTCGTATTCGACGTCAAATCGGGTCCCGGCGCCTTCATGAAGACGCCAGAGCGCGCCGAAGCCCTCGCGAGAAGCCTCGTCTCCACGGGCACGGCCATGGGCAAGCGCATCGTCTCGGTGATCACCGACATGACCGAGCCCCTCGGCCTCAAGGTGGGCAACTTCCTCGAGGTCGAGGAGACCCTCGATTGCCTCGAGAACGCCGGGCCCGAGGACCTCATGGAAGTGACCTACCGCCTCGGCGCCTGGATGCTGGTGGCGGGCGGGGTCGCCAAGACCGTGGAGGAGGGCGAGCGGCTCTGCCGCAAGTCGATCAGGACGGGCATCGCCCGCGAGCTCTTCATGGCCAACGTGAGGCGCCAGGGCGGCCAGCCCGAGCGGCTCCTCGAGCTGCGCGGCAATTACCGGGCCAAGGACAGCTACGAAGTGCTGGCGCCGACCGGCGGCTTCATCCAGGCCATCGACGCCTACAAGATCGGCCTCGCCGGCGTCTACCTCGGCGTCGGCCGGGACACGGCGCTGGATCCCGTCTACCCCGACGTCGGCTTCGTCCTGGACAAGAAGACCGGCGCGGCGGTCCTCGCCGGCGAGAGGCTCGCGACGGTCTACGGCAAGGACGCGGCCTCCCTCGAGGCCGTCAAGGCTCTCGTCGCCTCGGCTTACGCCATCGGCCCCGGGGCCCCGGCCCGAAGGCCCCTCATACTCAAGGAAATCAGCGCAATATGAAGGCAGCAGAATGAATTGGAACAAGAAAGACGTATCTCCCCAGTCGGTGAAGGAGCTGTCGAGCCGCTACGGCCTCGACCTCCTCACGGCCTCGATACTCGCGCGCCGAGGCATCACGGACCCTGCGGAGCTCCTTTTCTTCCTCGAGGACGATCCCCGCTACCTCCGCAACCCCTTCCTCTTCGCGCAGATGGAGGACGCGGTCGACCGCATGCTCCTCGCGGCCGACGAGAGCGAGAAGGTCCTCGTCTTCGGCGACCGCGACACCGACGGAGTCACGGCGACCGTCCTCATGGTCGAGGCCCTGGCCGAGCTCGGCATCGAGGCCTCCTGGCGCGTACCGGTCGCCAAGGAAGCCTACGGCCTCTCGATAGCCGCGGTGGAGGCCTTCGCGGCCGAGGGCGGCACTCTCATTATCACCGTCGACTGCGGGATCTCCAACCACGCCGAGGTGGAGCGCGCCGCGGCGCTCGGCATCGACGTGATAATCGCCGACCATCACCGCCTCCAGGCCGGGGATCCCCCGGCGGCCCTCGCCGTCATCGACCCCAAGCTGCCCGATTCGGGCTACCCTTTTCGCGACCTCGCCGGCTGCGGCGTCGTCTACAAGCTCGCCTCGGCCCTGAAGCTCGCCCGCACCGGCATCTACAAGCAGGACGTGGCACTCCTCAACGTCCGCCCCGTAAACGAGGCCTACGCCGTCGAGGCGGTCAGGCTCTCCAACCTGGTCGAGACGGGCCGCATCCGGGAGACCATCGTCCCCGGCATGGTCGACCTTGGCCGCACCCGCCTCGTGCCCTTCCTGCAAGGCAGGCAGATCTTCGTCTGGGACGGCCCGCTCCAGAAGAAGCTCCTCGAAAAAGCCCTGGGCAAGGGGGCAGAAGTCCTGTTCTACGACCTGGCGCCCGACGCGGCCGAGTACATACCGGCGACCAAGGGCATGAGCCTACTCCGGCTCAAGGAGCTCTCGCGGATCGGCCGCTACTCGAGCGAGGGCCTCGAGGAGATCGACGTCCTCGAGAACCTCTTCGTAAGCTTCGCCCTCAAGAAGGCCGATTGGTTCGGCGAGGACGACCTCCTGCGCCTCCAGCTCGTCGCCCTCGGCACCATAGCCGACCTCATGCCGCTACGCGACGAGAACCGCATCCTCGTGCGCCGCGGGCTCGCCGCCCTCAATCAGAGGCCGCGGGCGGGCCTCTCCGAGCTCCTCCAAAAGGCGGCCTTGCTGGGCAAGAAGCTCGGGGCGGGAGACATCGCCTGGCAGGTGACGCCGGTCGTCAACGCCGCCGGCCGAATGGGGGCCGCGGACAAGGCCGTAGCCCTCTTCCTCGGGAAGGACCGACCCTCGCGGGAAGCCTCGGCCGAGGAAGTCCTGCAGATGAACGTCGAGCGCCGCCGCCTCGGGGGCGAGACCTGGGACATAGTCTATCCCCTCGCCAGGGCGAGCCTGACCAAGCACGGCGACAAACTGGTCCTCGTCGGCTCGCCCGAGGTCTTCCGCGGCGTCACCGGCCTCATCGCCTCCAAGGTGACCGGCGTCCTCAAGGTTCCCGCCATCGTCGCCTCATTCCAGGAGGACGGCACGGCCGTAGGCTCGATCCGCTCGGCCCGAGG
>DBTW01000012.1:23813-24373 GCA_002307245.1 Spirochaetaceae bacterium UBA1306
GTCGAGGCTTTGGAGCTCGAGGACGAGGAAGAGAGCATCGACATAGATGCCGAGCTCCCGCACGACTACCTCAAGCCAGAGATCGCATCGGTTTCGGAGCGCTTCGAGCCCTTCGGAGAGGCCAACGAGCCCCTCGTCTTCCTCGCCCGCGGCGTGCCCATCACCGACGCCCAGCTCGTGGGCAAGAAAGAGCAGAACCACCTCAAGCTCACCCTGGACTTCGGCAAGCACAAGTGGCCGGCCCTGCTCTGGGACGGGGCGAGCAGGCTCCAGCGGGATTTCTCCTTCGATTACGACTCCAAGAAAGGCGACCGTATCGACTTGGTGTTCAAAGTCACCGTCAACCGATTCAACGGCATGGAAACGCCCCAACTCGAGGTCTTCGATGCCCGTAAAACCGAGGCGGCATCTCGAGCTACTTGACGAAAACGGAGATTTTTCTGTATGGTAGCCGCGTTAGCCAAAGGCATAGCGAAGCGTTACTTAGACATTCCCCGGTTGTGTAATGGTAGCACAGCAGACTCTGGATCTGTTTGTGGGGGTTCGAATCCTCCCTGGGG
>DBTW01000098.1 GCA_002307245.1 Spirochaetaceae bacterium UBA1306
ACGCGCGCGAGCGGCCTCGGCGATTGAAAAGCAATAAATCTTCGTAACACTAGTAAAACCTTGCGCGTGTTCCTCCTGCGGGTTATAGTGCCTGCACCATGAGCATAAGGCTCAAGATCATCCTCGTCGTCCTTCCGCTCATCGTCGCCTCGGTCGTGCTGGCCGGGATGTCCAGCTATTTCTCGGCCGCCGCCTCCGTCACGCGCATCGCCACTCAGTTCCTCTCGTTCAAGGCCTCCGAGCTCCAGAAATACGCCGACGGCCAATACAAGCTCCTCGCCGAGAACGGCCTGGCGGGCAGGCCGGACATGGAAGCGGCCGCCAAGTCGGCCGTGGGGTCCTTCGCCCGCTCCATCCTGCGCAGCCCCACAGAGGCGATAGTCGCACTGGGGGACGACGGCTCCCTCGCGATGAGCGCCGGCGCCGCCCTGCCCTCGGCCTCCGAGCTGCCCGCCCTCATCGCCTTCGACGGCTCCGGCGCCTCGGGCTTCTCCACGATCAAGATGGGCGGCAGCGAGCGCGTCGCCTCGCGCTTCCGCTTCGAGCCTTTCGGCTGGACCGTCCTCGTCACCGAGGACAGGGCCGCCTTCTACGGCGACGTCGAGGCCATCTTTCGTTTCACGATGCTCGTGCTCGCGGCCTCCGTCGCGCTGTCGGTCCTGCTGCTCCTGCTCACGGCCCGCTACCTCACGCGGCCGCTGGAGGAAGTCTCGTCGGCGATGCGGCGCATCATCGGCTCCAACGACTTCTCCGAGCGGGTGCCCGTGGAATACAAGGACGAGATAGGCCAGCTTTCGCATACCTTCAACATGATGCTGGGCGAGCTCGGCAAGGCCTACGAATCCATCAAGCGCTTCGCCTTCGACGCCGCCGTGGCCCAGAAGAAAGAGATGAAGATCCGCAACATCTTCCAGCTCTACGTTCCCAAGGACGTGATCGACGAGTATTTCCAGAATCCAGACTCGATGCTCGTGGGCGACAACCGCCTCGTCTCCGTCCTCTTCTCCGACATCCGCAGCTTCACCACGATCTCGGAAAAGATGGAACCCGACGACCTCGTCACCTCGCTCAACCGCTACTTCTCCCTCATGGTGGACACGATCATGGACCAAGGCGGGGTCGTGGACAAATACATAGGCGACGCGATCATGGCCATCTTCGGCGCTCCCACCAAGCACGACGACGACGCCCTGCGGTCGGTCCTGGCCGGGCTCGAGATGAGCTCGGCCCTCGAGGCCTTCAACCGCGGGCAGCGGGAACGCGGCAAGCCCGAATTCCGCATTGGCGTCGGCATCAACTACGGCATAGTCACGGTCGGCAACATCGGCTGCGAGAAGAAGATGAACTATACGGTCATCGGCGACGCGGTCAACCTGGCCTCGAGGCTCGAGGGGGCCACGAAGAAGTACCTCCAGCCCATCCTCATGTCCCAGTCCGTCCGCGACCGCGTCGCGGGGACCGTGACCTGCAGGCAGGTGGACACCGTCGCCGTCAAGGGCAAGACCGAGGGCGTCCGCATCTACACGGCGCGGACTCGCCTCGGTCCCGACGAGACGCGCGCCTGGCCCATCCACGCCGAGGCCCTGGCGGCTTATTACTCCCGCGATTTCACGAGGGCGGCAGATGGCTTCCGCGAGGTCCTTGACCTCCTGCCCGAGGACAGGCCCGCGGCCTTGTTCCTCGATCGTTCCCTAGGATTCTCGCGCGCCGCTCCCGGACCCGGATGGGACGGCGTGGAGATCCTGACAGAAAAATGATGACCAGCCTGGCACGCCAGCCCCTCCGCCTCGCCTTAGCTCTCCTCCTGGCCTCCTCGTCGGCGCTCTGCCTCGCGGCGCCTGAGTCCCCGGTCCCCGACGCGATCGCGGAGGGTTCGACACTGTTGCTCTTCAAGCCCAGCGTCTCCTTTTCGCAGGCGGAAGCTGCCGACGCCGAGGCCTTCGGCAAGGCCTTGGGCCAGGCCTTTTTGCAGGCTCTCGAGAGACAGGGCTTCCGTCCGCTCGAAGGATCCCCCGAGGCCCCGGGCGGCGGCCCTTCGGAGCTGGCCGTCGCTGCGCGCGCCGCCGGCGCGGCTTGGGCGGCCGCCGCCAGCCTCCGCATGGAGGGCTCGCGCTTATCCTACCGTCTGGCCGTATACGACGCGATCGAGGGGGCTCTCGTCTCGGCCGAGTCCTTCTCGACCTACGCCGGCCTCGGGGCCCTCCCCATCATGGGCGAAAGCGCTCGCGCGGCCGCGGAGAGGGCCTCCGCCCATCGCGGCGGCATCGGCGGGGGCGAGGGCGAGACCGTCATCCGATATCGCATAACGCTCAGCTCGAGGGACGAAGGCGCCATCGTGAGCGCGGACACTGCCGGCTCGGCGCCCCGCGAGCTGGGGAGGATCGAGGGCGGGAGATGCGTGCTCCCTTACCTGCCCCTGCGCGTCGGCTCGCCCATAGCCTTAACCCTGTCGGCGCCCGGGATGAGACCGGCCCGCGTCGAGGGCCGCGCCGGGGACGAGGAGCTCGTCCTAAACGCGCCGCCCCTCGTCAAGATCGAGCGCCATGCCATCTACCTCGATACCGGGCCGGGCAGGCTCCTCGGGCTCGGCCTCGGGTACCGCTATTTCGTGAAACCCGACTGGGCCTTCGCCTTCGTCGAGGCCAGGGCCTTCGCTGGCTACGATTTCAGCGCAGGAGCCGATCCGGTATTCCACACCGAGCTCTGGCAGGGCTTGGGCTCCTACCTGGTAGTGCCGCCCTCCTGCCCCGTCCGCGCGGGGCTCTGTGTCGGAATTGGAGAGCTCTTCAGCTCCTCGACCGCCGCCGCCGAGGAGGATCGCGTCTTCGCCGATATAGCTATCATGCCCATCGGCGCTTTCGTGGAATGCGGTATCGGCCGAAGCTCCTCGATCTGGGCTTCGGCCCGAGCGGCATTCTCCCTCGGCCTCGATTCCGGCCTGCTTGCGCGCGGCTGGGTGGGCGGGAATCCGCCCATCCTCGTCTCCTGCGGTTGGAAATGGAAGCTCTAGCATGAAACCGAGACGAGGGCTCCGCCTCTCCATCCTTTCGCTGATCGTCGCTTTGGGACTCTCCGGCTGCGACTACCTCCTCGAAGATCCCTACGGCGGCTACCTTCAGGAAGCCGCCGCCTTCACCGATCTACGGGGAGCCCTCGCACCGGGCTTCGAGTTGGATATGGTCGAGGGCATGACGATCGCCAAGGCGGGCGACAGGACCTTCCTCTTCGCGCGCCTCGTCGATACCTCCGGCTCGGCCGTCTTCCGAAGCCTGGATCCCTCGAGCCTCGAGCAGGCGGGCTTTTCGGCCGCCGCGTCGGGGAATCCCTTCCGCGCCTGCTCGGATTCCAACTCCGAGCTCGTGGTCGGGGCCCATTCGTATTATCCCTCGACCTTGAGCGAGGACTCAGGCGCAGCCCCGCCCGAGGGCTGGATCCTCGCCGATATCGCCTTGGGCAGGAACTACCTCTTTCCCGCCGCCCTGGCCGCCTCGGCGACCCTGGAATGCCGCTCCTACGACGGCCGTTGGGAAAACCCGGCGGTCACGCAGCGCCCCTTCGACTCCGGCGGAGGGCAGTGGAGAGTCGCGAGGGCCGTTCGCCTCGGCGACGGCAGCGCGGTCATCCTAGCCTTCTCCGGCGAGGGCGGCACGGGCTCGATCAAGGCCGCGCGCTATCCCAGCGTAGGCGCCTTCGCGAGCTCCACGGACGCGGCTATCGGGGGCACATCAGCCAGTTCCAGCGCCTCTGTCGATGTTGACTCGAGCGTCGGCGGGATCGCCGCCCAGGACGGCGTCGCGGCTTGGGCAACGGAACAGGGACTCGTCGTCCTCGTCTCCGACTCTGGAGGCTACTATCGCTTCGAGCGCTACGGCTACGACGGCCGATCCGCGCTCGACGACTACCGCGTCTCAGCGCGGCACGATGCGCGATTCTACTTCGAGCCTTCCGGGTCATTTTGGTACCTATATGACCGGGCCTCGGGACGGCTGTACCGCCTCCGGACCTGGTGGGGAGGCTGATTCGTGAGCATGAGCCTCCGCGCCGCCGCCGTCCTCGCTGTCCTAGCCCTCCCCGTCCCCGCCCTATGCGCGGCGCCCCTACGCACCCTGGTCGAACTCGAGGCCAAGGGCGCGGACGACTCGGCCGAGTACCGCGAGAGCCTCGAGGCGGCCCTCTGCGCCGCCTACCCTGGCCTCGTGGCGCTCAGGCGGGAGGCCGGCTCCGAGCCCCTCGCCGCCGAGTCGGCGCGCAGGGACTGCGGCCTCGCCCTCTCGGTCAACGTCGCGGAGGCAGGGGACCTTCAGAGCGTATCGTGGAGCTATACTTCGAACCTCACGGAGGAAGCCCTGCTCGCCTCGGGCGCCTTCGAAAAGCCCCGTCCAGGCGCGAGCGACCTCGCAGCCTCCTTCTGGACCGAGATAGCGGAAGCATTGCCGAAAATCGCAGCGGCCCTTCCCGAGCGGCTCATCACGGTCGCTGGAAGGCCGGGGACTCGCGTCGAAGGCCTGGGAGATCCCTTCGTTCTGCCTCCCGAGGGCCTCGCGGAAATACGCCTCGCCCTGCCCGCCTCCCTTCGCTGGCGGTCGAGCGCAGTCGCTGCCGTGGATCAGGAAGGACAAAACTTATTCCGCCCCGGCGACCGTCTCGAGCTGCCTTACGAACCCCTACCGCGCTGGCGACTGGACCTGGGGCTCTACGGCCTGTCATATCTCGAGCTCCGGGCGGGATTGTTCAGGGGAAGGCGATCCTACGCGAGCCTATCGATAGCCGAGCTCTTCGCGGGCGTAAGCCTGCGTGACTACAGCGGGCCTCCCCCGAAGCCCCCGCTCGCGGCGATCGGCTCCTCGATCCAGCTGGGCTTGGGCGGCGGCTGGTACTTCATGCCCCCGGAATCGAGGCTCAGGGCCTACGCCGAGCTCGCGGCATCCCTGCGGATGGATTTCGAGGCGAGCGGCCTCGGCCTCGGCGATGCCACCGCCATGGGGATCAGCCCCTCGCTCGGAGCCGAATGGGGCCTCTCGCGAAAGGGCAAGATCTATCTCGAGATCGGCGCGCTCGTGCGCCCCCTAGCCCTGGGGGAATCGGAGTTGCCCCTGGCGCGGCTCGGCTGGAGGAGTTTCCTGTAATCTAGTCGGTCAGTAGGCGGATTTTTCCAGGGCGTCGATGAAATGGGCCATGAGGGCGTTGCCGCTCGCCGTGTAGACCTCGCGGCGCGACGCGAAATAGGCTTCGCGGGCGGCCTTGTCCCTGTAGCCGGCGGCCTGCCGCACGATCTCCGCAGCGTCGCTCGGGAAGGAGTTCTGAGACTCCTCGCGGGACTCGGACTGGTATCGGCTAACCTTTTCCCTTAGGCCCGGAAAGGCTTCCTCGACGCCCTCGCCGCCGAGGAAGGAATAGAAGGCGGCCTGCGAGGCTATGCTCGAGACGAGCGCTCCCTTCGGGCTCGAGGCCTCGCTCGCGAGGAAGCTCGAGTAGCTCTCGGCCAAGGCCCGGTATCTCGCGGCGTCGGCCCGATAACCCGCGTTGGAGGCCGCCGCCTCGTTGAGCCTGTCGATTTCCCCGTTCAGCTTGATCAGCTCGGCCTTGAGCGCCTCGATCTGGCCGTCCTTGGCCGCGTTGGCAGCCGCCTCGGCTACGGCCTTCGCCTGGGCCGCGGCGCGGCTCGTCTCCGATGCCTCGGCCGCCAGGCGTCGTTCGAGATCGGCTATGCGCGCCTTGAGCTCAGCCTCGTCGATCGAGGGCGGCGCGGCCGGGGACTCCGACGCACGCGCGGCAGGGGCTGGGGCTGGGGCCGCCGTAGCGCGAGCCGAGGCCAGCTCCCCCTTGGCATCGGAGAGGGCTTTCCGCGCCTCCGCCAGCTCCAGGACCAATGCTGCGGCTTTGGCGTCGAAGACTGCCTTTTGGGCGCTCGCCGACTCGGCGGCCTCGCGCTCCATTCCCGCCCTCGCGCCCTCAATGCCCGCGAGGGCCTCGGGCGCCTGCGCGGCCCGGGGATACGCTGAAAGCATGGAGATATAGGCGCCGATAGCCCGCGCCCAGTTCTTGGCGGAGGCTTCCTTGGCGGCAGCGGCGAGCGGGCCCCGCGCCGCCTTCGTATCCGCGGCCGCCTTCTCGGCCTCAGCCGACTTGTCCGCGTCTCCCGCGGCGGACGCGGCCTTGACAGTCCCCTGTTCGGCGAGGTGAGACGCAATGGCTTCGCGCGAGGCCGCGTCGATAGGCAGGTAGGAAAGAGCTTCGGCGTATCGCGCCGAGGCGGTCGCCGCGTCCTTGGCCCTATAGGCTTTATCCGCGGCCGCGAGGGATTCGTCGAGGCGGGCGCGTCTGGAGGCTTCCGAGGCTTTCTCCAGGCCCATGAAATACTGATGCGCGGCCAGTATCTCCGGGACCTTCGCGAGGGCCTCGCCGTATTTCGCGGCGGCGAGCTTAGGGTCGCCCGCCCTCAGGGCCTTGTCGGCAGCCGTCGACGCGTCGCGGGCGGCGGCGAGGAGCTCGGCCTGCCGTAGGAGGGACTCCGTGTCGGCCTTGCTCCGCTCGAGCTCGGATCGCGCGTAAGTCCCGATCGTCTGGGCGACGAAGAGGTCGGCGGAACGCCTTTCCTTGATCGAGGCTTCGCCGTCGAGGCTTGTGTCCTCGAGATACCCGGCCAAGGCGGCCGAGCCCGAGACCGCGTCGGCGTAACGCCCATCGCGAAGGGCCGCGCGGAGCCTGTCGTAGAGGCCGAGGATCCGGTCCTCGATCCCTTGGGCCTTGGCCTTCTGGTCGGAAAGCCGCGCGAGCTCGGATCGGGCCTTGTCCAGGCTCGCCTGGGCAGCTGCGCCGCGGGATTCCAGCTCCTTGTTCTTCGCATCCATGGATGATCGGAGCTCGTCCTCGCGCTTCTTGGCCGCGGCCTGGATGCCTTGGCGTTCCTCGCCGAGGCTGGCGAGGCTCTTCTGGTAGTCGTCCTTGAGCTTGCCGTAGCTCTCCTCGGAGGCTTTCTTCTCCGAGGCGGCGCGGGCCCGCTCCTCGGCCAGGCTCTTGTCCGACTCGAGGGACTTCTTCGCCTCGAATGCCTTCAGCTTGGCCGCGAGGGACTCCTCGGACAAGCCCGTCGTCCCGAGGCGCTTGCGCTCGGCCTCGAGCTCGGCCTTCAGGGAGGATTTCAACTCGGCTTCCTTGGCCTTCACCCGCGCGTCGATGCTGCCCGCGAGCTCGCTCCGCTCCCGATCGAGGGAGGAGATCCTCGCTCGTATGTCCGCGATGGATTTGTCCTTCTCCTGGATGCGCGACTCCGAGTCCCGCTTGAGCTCCTGGAGGAGGATGCCCTCGGCGCTGGAGACCGAGGACTCCGACGAGCCTCCCTCGAGCTGCTTCTGCCCGAAGGCGCGGGCGAGGAGGAAGACCGAGGCGACGGTAATCGCGAGGGCGGCCAGATTGACGATCAGGGGAAAGACGAAACCCTTGCGCCGCGGGTTGACGACGAAGGCCTCGGAGCCGAAAGCCATCCTGTTGCGCTTCGAGACCTCGTCGATCTCTCGCTCGATCTCCCGCCGATCGTCGGCATCGATGCCGATCTCGGCCTTGGCTTGGTAAGCGTCGGGCCTCGCGTCGCCGCCCAGCCTACGGCGCAGGTCAGCGGCTTTCTTGAGTCCGGAGCCGGATTCATGGGTTCTCGCCTTCGCGCGCGAAGTGGGATGGGAGCCGAGCCTATCGCGTATCTCGCTTGCCCTTCGATTGAGTCCGGATTCCTTCATCGCTTGTCGCCTAAAGCTCCCTTGTAAGCAATATCTATATATTATCGGTCATAAAAGGAGAATAGCGTATATTATCAAACATATTCATATATAGTAAATACTTACTTTAATTTGTAAAGTTGGGCTTCAGCCTTCCAAATTCCCCGTGAATCACACTCCAAACTCACGAGGGCATAACGACCATCACGAAGGGAACCGGGATTCAGCACGAGCGTCGATCCCAAGGAAGAGGCACATGGCGATTCATGGATATGTCCACAGACCCAGAGAATGGGACGCAGTCCGGATCCGAGCACGAGCTCGATCCGGTCAAGCGCATCCCTCAAGGCCTGGGAGCCGACGCATTGGCCCTTGCGCTGATCCGCCCCGCTGCCCTTGGGCGGCACATGGCTCAAGGCGACGAGGGGCATGCCTGTCTTCCCGCGCTCGGCCGCGTCAGAGGCCGCGCTGAACAAAGCCTCCGCGAGCTCGCTTTCGCGCCTCTCGTAGGGCGTCAAGCCCGAGCGTAGGGGACTGCCGCCCGCGCCGATGACGCGGGCGCCGCCCGCCTCGACGAGGCGGCCGTCCGCCGAGAGGCCCTCGGCGATCAGTAGCTCGCGTACTCCCGCCTTATCGCAATTGCCGGCGACGGCGGCTATCGCCCGATTCGAGGCCTCGATCTCCGCGAGCAGGGCCCGGGCCTCTCGGGCGCCGCCGAAATCGGTTAGGTCCCCGGCGAGGAGGACGAGGTCGGCTCGCTCGATCGTCGGCGCGAGCTCCTTTAACCCCAAGCTCGAGCCGTGGGCGTCCGCGAGGGCCAGGATGAGCATAGGCATGAGTATACAAGGACGCGGGGCCCGCCGGAAAGCCTAGGCGCCGGCCTGCTTCCGCGTTGACCCTCCGGCGCCTCGCTCGCTACTATCGACGGCGGAGGCTAGCTGTGCGCGAGATCCGCAATCCCTTCGTCGATGTTCCCGGCTACGTCTGTTTCGGCTGCTCTCCCGCCAATGCGGCGGGCCTCAGGATGAGCTTCGCCGAGGACGGCGAGGAGATTGTCAGCGAGTGGTCGCCCGAGGCCCATTTCGCGGGCTATGGCAGCATCTTGCACGGCGGCATCCAGGCGACCCTCCACGACGAGATCGCGTCCTGGGTGGTCTTCGTGAAGCTCTCGACGGCCGGCTTCACCGAGCGGCTCGAGATGGATTACCGCAATCCCGTCCGCGTCGACGCAGGAGCCATTGTCCTTCGCTCGAGGCTCGAGAGGACCGAGGGCAACAAGGCCTTCATCCGCACGAGGCTGCTCGACGGCAAGGGCAAGCTCGGCTCCGAGTCCCTCGCCGTCTACTTCACCTTGCCGCCCCATATCGCCAGGCGTAAGCTGGCCTTCCCGGGATCGACCAACGCATTCTTCGAGGAAGGCTAGCGCTTCCCTTGACGATCGACGCGGCGCAAGTCCCGGCCCGCGAGGTCTAGGGCGAAGGCGCTGCCCTCCCCTTCCAGGGCCTTAGCCCTACCCGTCCTGGGCTCGTAACCCGCCGCGAATTCCTCGAGCGACAGGCGCTGGCCCTCGTAGGCGGGGAAGAGGCTCCAGCGGAGGGCGAAGCCTGGATCGTGAGGCATGCCGTCGGAACCGAAGACCAGGTCCTCGCCCGGCACGAAGCCCGCCTGGTCGATCAGCATCCTGAAGGGATCGTTCTCGGCGAGATGCCGCGGGATCAGCCTATCCGCGAAAGCCGCGGAGTCGGCATTGAAATTGGGCTGCATGGAGAGGACGAAGCCTGCCGCCTTGCAGCGCCTCGCCTGGCCCAGGTCGATGAACTGCAGATGCTCGAGCCTGACCGAAGGTAGGCGCAGGCCGTCGCGGGCCAGTTCTTCGAGGCAGCGCAGGACCTGCTCGGTGCAGCGATGCCCCAGGGCATGGGCCGACATCCCCAGGCCGAAGCCGGCTATTTCGGCGATCAGGCGCTTGAGGCCATCGTCGGAATAGAGCAAGGAGCCCGCTGAGCCGTCCAGGAAGGGCGCGTCTATTGATGCGCTCCTCGACCCGAGGGAGCCGTCGAGGTAGATCTTGATGCCTACGCAACGGCTCTTCGATTCGGGCGATAGCTCCTTGTAGATCTCTGGCGTCGCCCAGGGGACGATGCGGTCCGAGAAAGGCGGGGTCGACACGAGCTTCGCGGCTTCTTCCCCGGCTATGGTCATGTCGTCGAGGGAGCATATGCCCAGGGCCGCCATCTTGGACATGAAGGCCTCGAGCTTCGGGGCGTCGAGGCCCGCGACCCTGACGTAGAAGGCGAAGGTCTTGCCGATGTTGCTCTCGGCCCAGACAGGGTCGTCGGCCCGCTCACCGAGCTCGGGCCAGAGCGCGGCCGCCAGAGGCTTACCGCTCGGCGTGATGGCGAAGCCGTGAAGGCTCGAATTGATGACGATGGCCGGCGGGAGATCCTTAAGATCCCCCGCACCCAGGCACAGGCGATCCGTATGCCAGCCCGTCACGAGGCTCAAGCGGTCTCGGGGCAGGGACTTTAGGAGAGAGAAGGCCCCGGCCCCGTCGAGGGACTCGAGGCTCGGGCAGCCCTCCAGGGCCGCATAGAGGCTAACGTGCGAATGATGATCGTGCAGATAGGGAAGCCTAATAACCTTGCCGTCGCTCACGTCTCTGCTTTCCTTTCGGTTAATCTCGATTACCCTTGCGAATCGGGCTCGTCGCGCAGCACCGGCGCTCGAGGATCCCCGAAGACATAGCTTACGCAATCCTCGACGATTATGCGATACCGCCTATCGCGGTCGGAGATATCGGCCGACCAGCTCCTTCCGCAAGCGTCCGGGCAGGAACCCTTATGCAGGTGGTGCTTCTTGAGGCAGCCGAGGCTTTGGAAAAGAGGCGCCCATGCTAGCGGCCCGCCAGCTGCCTCGTCAGGCCCCGCCCCCGTCGCCTTCCGGTCCAGGGACTCCTCCTCGACATAGCGGTAGGCGAATTCGACTCGCGGCAGGAGCGAGGAAAGGCTCGCGAAAGCCGGGGCATTGGCCACGTAGAGGTTGAAGTCGAGGAAGAAGGACATCCTCGTCACAGCCTCCGGACTGTCGGCGGCGAGACCGCTCAGAAGCTCGCGGGCCAGGGCGATATGGTGGAGGGCCCCGAGGCCGACGACGATCGTCCGCGGCGCGTTTCCGCTTCCGCCCCCGCCCCCCTCGCCCCCCGGCGACAGGAAGGAGGAGACCCGCTCCTTTACGAGGCCGGCGTAGAGCTCGCGATCGGCGACCAGGGGCGCCAAGGGCAGGTAGGAGCGGCCTTCCCACGATGGCAGGGCTTCGCGGCCCGAGAGGTCACGAGGCAGCGCGAAGGGCATGCCCGCGGGCAGGCCCTCGCGGCGGAAGCTCAGGGCCGATCGCGGCGGCGCGAGCCGGCCGTGCCCGGCCGGGCCGACGAAGGCGCGTTGCGCGATGCCATCGCCCAAGGCCTTAAGCGCCTCCTCGGCGAGCCGGGCCGTGCCCTCGGCATAGGCGGCTTCGGCGTCGGCGACGAGCCCCGCGGCCAGGGCGTAGATCCTGTTCTTCTCGCGCTTCAGGGCCGAGGGCGGGACGAAGAGCCAGGCGGCCGCCTCGGCGTCGAATTCCGGCGCGAGGCGGAAATCGGCCTCGCCCGATTCCGAGAAGACGCCGATGGCGCGCTCGAAGCCACCCGGGGCGCGGGCGCGGTCCATAGGCAGGCTTTCGGCGGCCTCGATCCGGGCGCGAGCCGCGCCCCGGCCCCCGCCGCAGCCCGGCAGCTCGAGGCTCGCGGCCAGGCACCCCTCGCCTAGCTCCAGGCTAAGGATCAAGTCTTCGCGATCCGGTTCGTATTCCTCGGGGCTCGGGACGCGCTTATCTTGCTCGCGCGAGGAAATGATGCGGATCTCGTCGCCCGGGCGCAGCTCGGGCCCGGTTCCGGGACCGCGGCCGCCCTCGGTGGGAACGCTGATGGAGACTCGACTCCCCGCCCTTGCGCGCACGAGCTCCCGCCCGCCGTGGGCGTCGCGCAGTTCGAGGGCGGGGAAGCGCAGGGGGCGCGACTCATCGAGGCCCTGCGCGGTACCCTGCCCCTCCTTCCGCGAGCGTTCGAAGCCGAGGAGGCCGTCTCGCAGGCCCAGGGGCCTCTCGAGCTCCAGCTCGAGGGTCGGTCCATCGACCTTCGCGACTCGGCCGAGCCTGAGGCCGCGATGCCCGGGATAGCTCGAGTCGATGAGCCTCTCGCCCCCCCGCCCGCGGAGCCAGCCTTCGCTCGGCGACCTCGAGAAAGCGATCCGCGCGGCGTCTCGCCGCGCCTCCATCTCCTCTATGCCCGGGCCGCGGCCCTCGAGGCCGTCGAGGGCTCCCCTATAGAGGCGGGCGACGGCGTAGCAGTACTCGGGCGACTTCATCCGGCCCTCGACCTTGAGGCTGCATATCCCCGCCTCCGCCAGCTCGCGCAAGGACTCCGACAGATCGAGGTCGCGGCAGGAGAACCAGTAGCCTGTCCTGTCTTTTAGCTCCCCTGCCTCGGCGCGGTAATAGGAACGGCAGAGCTGGGCGCATTCGCCTCGGTTCCCCGAGCGGCCGAGGACTAGGCCCGAGGCCAGGCAGAGCCCGGAAAAGGAGTAGCAGAGCGCCCCATGGACGAAGGCCTCGAGCTCGAGGCCGCCCTCCTCGGCGCTCAGCTTACGCATCTCTTCCAGGCTCGTCTCGCGCGGTAGGACTATACGCGAGGCTCCGAGCTCGCGGGCTATCCGCGCGGCCTCGGCCCCTTGGACGGCCGCCTGGGTGGAGGCGTGTATGGCGATGCCCGGGTGCCGTTCGCGGATGAGGGCGGCCAGGCCCCAGTCCTGGACGATGATGGCGTCGGGCGGGAAGCGGCCCAGGAAGGCGAGGAGCCTCGCCGCGCCCCCGAGCTCGCCCTGGAGCAGCACCGTATTAAGGGCCGCGTAGAGTTTGACTCCGCGTTCGCGGGCGAGGCGGTGTAGGCGCCGGTATTCGAGCCTATCGAAGTTCTTGGCCTGCCTGCGCGCCGAGAAGTCCGAAAAGCCGAGGTAGAGGGCGTCGGCGCCCCCCTCGATCGAGGCGAGGGCCGACTCGAAGCCGCCGGCGGGCATGAGGAGCTCGGGAAGTCTATTCATCACGGATGATGCGATACCACGTAGCGCGGCGAAGGTCTAGCGCCTAGAGGCGCTTCTCGCCCTTCAGGGCGCGGGCCTCGGTCAGGTCCTGGCTCGACTCGAGGGTACCGAGGTAGCGCCCGTCCGCCCCTCGGACGGCGCGGTACTCGATGCGCAGGAAGCGACCGCCCAGCTCGAGCCAGAATTCCTCCCGGTCGCTCTCGCCCCGCCTGAAGGCCTCGATGATCGCGAGCACCCGGCCGACGCTTTTCGCGGGGTGGCAGTTCCGCACATCCCGCCCGATGACGGACGGGGACCGGACGAAGGCCCGGGACTCCCCGTTCGAGAAGTAGGCCACCCGGTCCTCGGCGTCGACGAAGGTCAGGTCGACGGGAAGGAGCTTGAGAATGGCGTCCAGGGCCTCGGGCGAGAGAGAGCCGCGATCGAGGGATATCCGGCCGGCTGACCTGCCCGGCCCGGCGGCCCAGCTCTCCGCGGGCTGGCCGGCGGGCCTCGAGGCCGAGGCCGCCTCCGCCTCGATCCCGGCCCTCGCGGCGTCGTCCAGGAAGCAGAAGCCCAGGGCCTTGGCTTCTTCGTACAGAGCGAGGCGCTCGGCTGCGGATAGGAGCCCGGCGGCGAGCGGGAACAGCAATTTCTCCTCGCGGAAGACGAGGGCGTTGGCGTCGAAGAAGAGCCTGCCCGCGAGGGCCCGCACCAGGGCCCGGGCATGCTCGCCGGCGGCGGGCGCGGGTGGCGCCAGGAGCTCGACCAGGTTCTCCAGGGCCTCGCGCACATCGTCGTGGAGAGCCCACATCAAGGCAAGGCAGCGGTGTCGGGGATATCGGGCCTCGATGCAGGGGAAGAGGATATTCTCCATCTTCGCATAATGGAGGGCGACGGCGCGCATCTCGATCACCTCGAGGCGCAATCGGGCCAGCATCTCCGAGCTGGCGCCCTCCGATTCGGCGGCCAGGGCCGAGATGAGGGGCCGCATGCGATCGAGCCGCTGCAGCAACGCGGCGTTCTCAAGGACGAGGGAGCGGAAAAAAGGGTCGTCGGGCTCGAAGCGGATGGCGTCCAGGGACCGCGAGGCGAGCTTGATCAACTTTGAGACAATCGGCTTGAGGAGCTCGAGCTCGGTCCCCTCCTCGACCAGACCATGGACTGCGTCGATGACGTCCCGTCCTTCCGTCCCGGCCAGGGCTCCCGAGACCGCGATGCCCTCATCTCGCGTTAGCGGCCGCTGAAGGAGGACGCGCCCGAGGCCGACCATGATCGCGCTCTTGCTTCCCGACAGGTCGATACTTGTTGCCATAACACAAGTATATTCGATAAGGGCAGTATTATCCTCTTGAATACACTCCCGTTTCCATGCAAATAATGTAATATCGTGATAAGCGTAACAGAACTCGCGCTAGCCTTCGGCGAACGCTACCTTTTCAAGGACGTGAACCTCAAGTTCACGCCCGGCAACTGCTATGGCATCATCGGGGCCAATGGCGCGGGGAAGTCCACCTTCCTGAAGCTCCTCTCGGGGGAGCTCAAGCCGGACAAGGGCGAGATATCCATAGGCTCGGGCAAGCGCATGGCAGTCCTCGCCCAGGACCACTTCGCCTTCGAGGAGTCGGGCGTCATCGACACGGTCATCATGGGCTGGTCCAAGCTGCATGCGGTGCGGTCCGAGCGGGTGGCCCTGTACGGAAAGTCCGACTTCAGCGAGGCGGACGGCATCCGCGCTGCCGAGCTCGAAGCCGAGTTCGCCGAGCTGGGCGGCTGGGAGGCCGAGGCCCAGGCCTCCGTCCTCCTCTCCGGCCTGGGCGTCCCAGAGGCCTCGCACGACAAGCTGATGAAGGAAGTCGACGAGGGCATCAAGGTCCGCGTCCTCCTCGCCCAGACCCTCTTCGGCGCCCCCGACATGCTCCTCCTCGACGAGCCCACGAACGGCCTCGACCTCGACTCGATCACCTGGCTCGAGGACTATCTCATCGAGTTCCCGAACATAGTCATAGTCGTGTCCCACGACCGGCACTTCCTCAACGCCGTCTGCACCCATACCGTCGACATCGACTACGGCAAGATGCGGATGTACTCGGGCAACTACGACTTCTGGTACAAGATGAACCGCATCCTCGTCCAGCAGCAGAAGGATCTCAAGAAGAAGAACGAGGAGAAGGCCAAGGACCTCAAGGAATTCATCCAGCGCTTCTCGGCGAACGCCTCGAAGAGCAAGCAGGCCACCTCCCGCAAGAAGATCCTCGAGAAGCTCGAGCTCGACGGCATCGCGCCATCGTCGCGCCGCTTCCCCTTCGTGGGCTTCAAGCCCGACCGGGACGTGGGGAACAACGTGGTCCGGGCCGAGGGGCTTTCCAAGAGCATCGAGGGGGCGAGCGTCCTCTCGGGCTTCGACCTCACGGTCAACCGCGGCGACAAGATCGCCTTCGTCGGCAAGGAGCACCTGTCCAAGACGGCCCTCTTCCAGATCCTCGCGGGCGAGGACGAGGACTTCGCCGGCTCCCTCGCCTGGGGCCAGACGATCACGAAATCCTACTTTCCCAAGGACAACACGAGGCTCTTCGACTCCGACAGCTCCATCACGGAATGGCTGCAGCAGTACACGAGCTCGGACGACGAGACCTATGTCCGATCCTTCCTGGGACGAATGCTGTTCTCGGGCGACGAGGCCCTGAAGCCCGTGCGCGTCCTCTCGGGCGGCGAGAAGGTGCGCTGCATACTCTCGAAGCTCATGCTCTCGGGGGCCAACTGCCTTATCCTCGACGAGCCCACCAACCACCTGGACCTCGAGGCCATCACCGCCCTCAACGACGGGCTGATCGAATTCGGCGGGGTCCTGCTCTTCGCGAGCCACGATCACGAGTTCGTCAACTCGATCGCCAACCGCATCGTCGAGATCTGCCCGGGCGGGGTCATAGACCGATTCTCGAGCTTCGACGACTACCTAGCCGATAAGCAGGTCTCGGAGCTGCGCGACCAGTACTACCAGGGCCACGTCATAGCGGAAATATAGCCTGGGCCCGGGGGACTCTAGCGCGGATCCGGCTCGGCCAGCTTCTCGCAGGCTCTCTCCCAAAGCAGGGCGCTCGTGAGGTAATCCTCCCGCTGGGACTCGTAGGCCGTCTTGGAGAGGGCGCGGCATCGCTTGGCCGCCCGCTCGGCGAGGTTCCTGCCGGCCTGGTAACTCGGATCGCGCACGGACTCGATGGGGACCGTCCCCGGCAAGGCCTTCACGGGCAGGCCCGTCTTGCGGAACACGAGGTAGGCGAACTGAGAGGCGCATGTCCGCACCTTCTGCTCGTATTCCTTCCTACCCGAGGGACTGTATTGCAGGTATTGATGCTCCCGCAGGAGCATCTGTATGCCCATCAGCTCGGCGCAGAATTCAGCCCTATTCATACACCCTAGTATAGGCTAAAAAGCCTCGGGCGCTATTTGGCGACGACCCTAAAGACCCTTTTCTTGCCCGCCCGGAGGAAGAGGGCTCCCTCTGAGTCCAGCCAGGTGGCGTCGATCGAGGCCTTCTCGTCATCTACTTTACGGTCGTTGATCGTCGCCCCTCCCTGCTGGACGAGGCGCCGGGCCTCGCTCTTCGACGAGGACAGGCCGGCCAGCACGAAGAGCTCGAGCACGCCGATGCCCGCGGCGAGTTCGGAGCGCGGCAACTCCCTCGACGGGACCTGGCTCATGTCGGCGCCCGAGCCGCCGGGGCCCCCGAAAGCCGCCTTGGCCGCGGCCAGGGCCCTGTCGGCCTCCTCCGCGCCGTGGATGAGGGAGGTGACCTCCCAGGCCAGCCTCGCCTTGGACTCGTTCAGCTCGGCGTCCTTCTTCGCGGCCAGCTCCTTGCAGAGGGCCGTCGGCAGGAAGGTGAAGAGGAGCAGGAAACGCTCGAGGTCGGCGTCGGCCACGTTGCGCCAGTATTGGAAGAAATCGTAGGGGCTGGTCATGGCCGGGTCGAGGAACAGGGCGCCCTTCTCGGTCTTGCCCATCTTCTTGCCGTCGGAGGTCATCACCAGGGGAAAGGTGAGGCCGAAGCACTCGGCCCCCTCGACGCGGCGGATGAGCTCGATGCCCGCGACGATATTGCCCCACTGGTCGTTGCCCCCGATCTGGAGGCGGCAGCCGTGGCGCTTGTAGAGCTGGAGGAAGTCGTAGCTCTGGAGGAGCTGGTAGTTGAACTCGATGAAGGTGAGGCCGGTCTCCATCCGCATCTTGTAAGCCTCGAAGGAAAGCATATGGTTGACCGAGAAGTGGCGGCCGATGTCGCGGAGGAAGTCGATGTAGTTGAGGTCGGCGAGCCAGTTCTTGTTGTTCTCGGAATACATCGTCCGGTCGTCGAGCTTGAGGAAGCGGTCGATCTGGCCGAGGAAGCGCTTGGCGTTGGCGTCGATCTCCTCGTAGCTGATGATCTGGCGCATCGAGGACTTGCCGGAGGGGTCGCCGATTCGGGCCGTCCCGCCGCCCATGAGCACTATGGCATTATGGCCGGCCTCGTGGAGGTGCCGCATCGCAAAATAGGGGACCATGTGCCCGATATGAAGGCTGGGGCCGGTGGGATCGCAACCCTCGTAGAACGTGACCGGGCCTGAGTCCATGGCCTTGGAGAGGCCCTCGAGGTCGGTGCACTGCTGTATGAAGCCTCGTTCCTGGAGCGTCTGAAGCGCGCTATTCATGCATTCCTCCGGATCGCCGTATTATACCCGCGCGATCGGGACCCGCGTCAATCCTCGGCATATCTCCCGGAGCGGTACTTGAGATCCACGAGCTGCTGCGCAAGGAGCAGGAAGGCCGTGGCTATTGCCAGCGCGAAGCAGGCGAGGAAATAGAGCTCGATCTTTCCCGCTATCGCGAACGCGAGGAAATAGAGGACGTGCGCGCTCGGGCCCGTGAAGCTCCATAGCGACAGGATTGGCAGCATGGCCTCGGTATAGACTGACCTCGAACGCTCGGGCAGCGGCTCCTCGCAGGGAGACAGGGCGCGCAGGCGTGGCTGGCGCCCGGGCGTTTCGCGCGTTCGCCGCGCGCGGTCCGCGGCGTCGCACTGGAGGCGGAGGTACCAGTAATAGACTGTCCAGAGGGCCCGCTTGCTCCCCTTCGTGGAGGCCATGAAATCCCTCGCCGATTCGAGCTCTTCGAGGCCGTCGTCCGGCTTTCCGGCTACGGCGGCCGCGAAGCGCGTGATCGCCCGATCGTAGTACAGGCAGCTGAAGGCCGCGGCTAGGCCGCCGCCAGCGACCATACCAAGCGTAGGCCCGAGGGCGGCGCCGGAGTGGACGAGCCCGGCCAGGACGCCCGCGAGCACGAGCAGGTTGACCGCGTAGTCGGCTACGCCGTCGACGAGGCGCCCCTCGGGGGAATGGCGGCCCGAGAGCCTCGCGAGCTGGCCGTCCGCGCAATCGAAGCAATTGGAGGCCTGGAACAGGACGGCGCAGGCGAGGAAGGCCGCCTTGGTCCCGGGAAGGGCCGAGAGGCCCGCCGCCAGGCCGAGGAGCACGCTGATGAGGGTGACGGAATTGGGGCTCGCCCGCGTGAAGGACAGTGCCCAGGCGATAACGAAGCCTACCGGCCGGAAGATGAAGAGATCCACCGGGCCGTCCATTCCTCGGGGCTTCATCGATCGCTCGTAGGCGGAAAAGAAGGAGCCTTCCTTACAAATGTTCATGGTCATCCTCGCGGACCCGAGTCCGGGTGAATAGTACTGATATTCCCCATGAAAGCATAGGCGCATCATCGATCCTCGCCCCCTGCCGCGGAACTTGACATGCATTGTTGCCTGGTTTAGATTCAGTCGATTTCGATCGCGTACTCGCGCGGGCACTTGCACGGGAGGGTCGTACTTGGATTTCATTTTATCTTTCCTCCCTGCCTCGGTTACACAAAATCCCATCCCCTACGCGTTTTTCTTCCTCCTATTATTCGGCTTCACGCTCCCGATATGCGAGGAGATCGCGGTCGCCTTGGTCGGCGTGACTATGCGGGCGACCGGCACCTCCTTCGTCGTCTCCGCCGCAGTGGCCCTGGCGGCGATACTCATCCAGGACACGGGCTATTTCCTGGTGGCCCGTGTATTCGGCCCCAAGATCATCCGGCATAAATTACTGGCCAAGCTCCTCAAACCCACGAGCATCGCGGACGGCGAGCGCTATTTTCTCCGCCGCGGCCCCTTCATCGTTTTCTCCTCGCGCTTCGTCGTGGGGCTCAGGGCCCCGGTCATCATGGGAGCGGGCTTCCTCAGGATGCGCTGGTCGCGCTTCGTCCTTTACGACTTCCTCGCCGCGATCATCATGACCCCGGCCTGGCTCTTTGTGGGCTTCGCCCTCGGCGCCCAATTCGACAAGGACGTCGGCCTGCTCAGCAAGTTCTTCGCCATCCTCGGCCCCATCGCCATCGTCGGGGGCGCCTTCCTGATCTACCGGAGCGTCAAGGCGGACAAGGCTAAGGTGAATGCCGAGATGAAGGCCGAGGCCGAGGGCGCCGACCTCCCCGAAGAAGAGTCGCAGGTCGAATAACGCGGTCGCGTCGCTTGACGCTTTCCGGGACCGGCCATAGAATTCCACCATCGTTCCAGTTCAGGGGAGGACTCGAAAAAATGAAGCGCTCATTCGTCATGGCGGCCGCGCTCTGCGCCCTATTCCGGCTCGCCGCGCCTCTCTGCGCCCAGGCTGCGTCCCTTTCATCAAGCTTCGAGTTCCAAGGCGATTACCTCTTCCCCAATCTCGAGGCGGTCGATCGCGATGGCTTAGTACCCATAGCGTACGGCGTCCGGGGCTCGAAATCCGAGCGTCAGGTCGGCTCGTCCTGGGGCGGCGCAGAGGCTAAGGCCATCGTCGCGGCCAAGCTCGTCATACCGGCCCTGGCGGGCTCGGGAGAGCTCACGAAGGGCAACAACCTGACCCTAAACCTTGGCGGCGAGCTCTCGCCGGTCTCCTTGAACGCGACCATCGAGGCCAGCTTCACGCCCATCGCCTTCCTCAGTTTCTCGGTAGGTACTGCCGCCGGCACGGGCTGGGATATCGGCTTCACCGGGCTTGGAAAGAACGTCGGCGGCGACATAGTCGCCGAGGACTTCGGCGGCATCGTATATCGCGGCTGGGCCAGCGGCACCTTCCAGTTCGACGCCGCCGCCCTGGCACCCGGGGATTGGCATCATGTCGTGCTGCTCGCCTCGCCCAAGCTCGAGTACAAAGCCTATACCAATGCCGCGACCGACGAGGCCTGGATATGGGAAGCCGACGACGCCATGAACTTCAACGGCTGGAAGCTGCACGGCAGCTACTTCCTCGGCTACCAGATGCCCCTGGCCCTCAACATGGCCGGCGTCCTCCTCGAGACCCATGAGTGGCTGGGCTCTGTGCGCGACTCCTCCACGATGGACGGAGGCTGGGGGTCCGATTTTACCTGGATGGATTTGAGCCTCGTGCTTAACTTCTCCCTAGACGGCAGGTCGAGCATCGCGATCGTGCCCCAGGTGAAGAGCAAGATCGACTGGACGGACGGTACGACCATGTCCAAGGATTTTCGGGATAGGGTCTTCACAGGCCGCTACTGGTACTTCAATCGCGTCGCCTTCGATTATACCCTTGAATTATAGGTCTTTTCGGCCGTTCGACGCGAAATTCGCTTGCGCCGCAGGCCTTAGCGGGATTATAGTAGACAAAACTTCCCAAGGAGATGTCGATGGCAACAGCGAAAGAAACCGCCCCCAAGGCCCTTACTAAGGCACAGATCATCGCCCAGCTCGCCGAGAAGAACGGCCTTACCAAGAAGCAGGTCGCTGCCTTCCTCGAGTCCTATGTCGAGCTCGCCTATCGCGAGACCAAGAAGAACAAGAAATTCGCGATCCCGGGCCTCGGGATCCTCAAGCTTAATAAGCGCAAGGCGCGGCTCGGCCGCAACCCCGCCACCGGGGAGCAGATCAAGATCCCCGCGAAGACCGCGGTCAAGCTCACCGTTTCCAAGGCCTGCAAGGACGCCATCCTCGGCGCCTCCAAATAAGGCATAAGCCCCTCTCACGCATCCGCCCCGGTCGCGCGAACGCGATCGGGGCGCTTTTTTTTCAATCCTCCCGCCTCTTGATGCGCGGCCCCCGCGGCGGCTACCATCCATCGGTGAAGGAAGCGGAAAACCAGCTCGCGAAACTCACGGAATCGGCCCTGCGCCGCTATTCGATGATCGAGGAGGGAGACCGCATCCTCGTCGCGGTCTCGGGCGGCAAGGACTCCACGAGCCTCGCCTATGACCTCGCCGCCAAGCGCCGATGGTGGCCCGCGCGCTACGAGATTCGCGCCCTGCACATCGCCACGGACTTCTGTTCCTGCTGCAAGAAGACCGCCCTCTTCGATCTCCTCGCCTCCTGGGGCATCGAGGCCCTATCCATCGACGTGCCGGTGATAGGGCGCCTGAAGCCCGGCCGGAGCATGAACTGCTATTGGTGCTCCACCCAGCGCCGCACCGAGCTCATCCTCTATGCGATGGCCGAGGGCTTTAACAAGATCGCCCTCGGCCATCACCTCGACGACATCGTCGAGACCCTCATGATGAACATGCTCTACAAGGGACAGGTCTCGGGAATGCTCCCGGTCCTCAAGTACGGGAAGTACCCGGTCTCCGTGATCCGGCCCCTCGCCCTCTGCGAGGAGCGGCAGGTGATAGCCTTCGCCGAGGAGAAGGGCTTTCGCTCGGCCGCATGCACCTGCCCCTATGGCCGCGACTCCAAGCGCAGGGAGGTTCGGGAGCGCCTCGCCTCCCTGACCGGCGGGTCGAGCCGCCTCAAGCGCAATCTCTTCGATTCGATGTCCAACGTGAACGGGGAATACCTGCCCTGAGGAGGGAAGCATGGACGACAAGGTTACCTGGTGGGCCTTCGACGAGGTGGAAGCATTCATGCGAGCGGGCTTCGAGGCCGCGGGCGTGCCGAGCGAGGAGGCTTCGGTCTGCGCCGAAGTCCTCATCGCGGCGGACAAGCGCGGCGTGGACTCCCACGGCGTCGGCCGATTCAAGCCCATCTACCTCGACCGGATATGGGCGGGCACCCAGAGCCCAAGGACGGAATTCGAGGTCGTCCGCGAGACGCCGACCACGGCCGTCATCGACGGCCATAACGGCATGGGGCATTATATCGCCAAGCGGGCCATGCAGATGGCCATCGACAAGGCCGATAAATGCGGCATGGGCATGGCCGTCGTCCGCAACTCGACACACTACGGGGCGGCTTTCTACTATCCCATGATGGCCGTCGGGCGCGGCATGATCGGCATGACCACGACGAGCGCCAGGCCCTCGATCGCCCCTACCTGGGGAGTGGAGCCCATGCTCGGCACCAACCCGATGACCTGGGGCATGCCCTCCGACGAGGCCTTTCCCTACCTGCCCGATTACGCCACTTCGGTCACGCAGCGTGGCAAGCTCGAGCTCTACGAGCGCCTGGGCAAGGAGCTGCCCGACGGTTGGGTCATAGGCCAGGACGGCCGATACCGCCACGATACGAAGCAGGTGCTCGTCGACCTGACGAAGGACTTGGCCGCCCTGACTCCGCTAGGGGGCCTCGGCGAGGACTTCGGGGGCTATAAGGGCTACTGTAACACCCTCACCGTGGAGCTGCTCTCTTCCTGCCTTTCGCAGGCCAACTTCATGAAGGCCTTGATCGGCGTCAGCCCCGAGGGCAAGCCCTGCCCCATAGAACTGGGCCACAGCTTCATGGCCATCAAGATAGAGAGTTTCTGCGAGTTGAGCGCCTTCAAGAGCCAGGTCGGGGAGATCTGCCGGCAACTGCGCGCCTCGAGGAAGGCCCCGGGAGCCGAGCGCATCTATACGCCCGGCGAGAAGGAATACGAGACCTGGCTCTACCGCAAGGACAAGGGCGTGCCCTTCAATGAACCCCTAAAGGCCTCGTTCAAGGCGGTGAAGGCCAGGCTGGGGCTGACGCAGGAATTGCCATTCTAGACCTTGGCCATCCATTCCTTGACTATGATCGCGGCTTCAGCCGCCCTTTCGTCGAAGGGGAAGAGATGGCCGGCTCCCTTCATGATCCTCGCTTCGAAGGAGGCCGCTCCCCGCGCCTCCCTCTCCGCGTAGGCGGCGACGGCGGGAGGCACGACCTCGTCCGCCTCGCCCGTGATGAGCAGGACCTGGGAGTGGACTTTGGCGAGGTCGCGCTTCGCCTCCTTGAGGATGAGCCGCAACTGCGCCGCGCCCGACACGAGATCGTCCGCCCAATAATCCGCGAAGAGCTGCCTCCGCGCGGGATCGGTCTCGCTGTCGGACAGCGGCCGTCCCTTGCGGATGACCGGCTTGAACATCGATATGAGCGGCGACAAGGCCACGCCCGCGTTGGTGAATTTGAAGGCAGGGGCGAGCAGGATGAGCCGAGGCGCGTTGAAGGTCGCCGAGACGATCGTCGCGATGAGGCCGCCCATCGAATGTCCCAGGACATGGACTGTCTCGTATTCCGAGCGTAGGTCGAGGTAGGAATCGAAGGCCCGCCTGACCCAATCCTCGGCTCCAGTGGCCATGAAGTCGGCGCGATCGGTGCCGTGGCCCGGATAGCGGGGAGCCATGACCGTATAACCCGATTCGGACAGGGCCTCGCCCATGATCGAAAGTTCCTTCGGGATTCCCGTAAAGCCGTGGAGGAGGAGGACAGCCTCTTTGGCTCCCTCGACATCCAGCCTGAAGGGCCTCGCTTCGGGCACGAGACGGGTGACGGCCTTGGTGGCGAATATGCGATCGAGCTTCGACATCGCTGCATCTCCTAGGGAGAGGGATCGTCGTCAAGATACGGCGAGTATCTCGACTCTCCCTTAACGATACTCCATCGCCCAGGCTGGGGAAAGCTCAATCATCCGGCGACGCAGCTCGGGCGATCGGGGCAGGGCAGTTCTCCCGATCGCTCCACGATCCCGGGCAGCGCCGCCAGGGCCGAGCGCGTAAAATCGACCGAACGCGCCAGAATCGTCTCTGCGCCCAGGGCACGGGCGATCTCGACGCGCAAGTGCTCCTTCACGCCTCCTTTGAGTAACCAGGATCCGTCCTTCCACAGCAGCTCGCAGGGCTCGTCACAACCTGACTCGGCATAGCGGTAGTACTCCCGTCGCCAAGCTTCGGCCAGGCCGCGCGTAAGCGACGGTAAGCCTTCGATATCATCGATGCGAATGTCGAAGTTCCCGATGTGATCTGCCTGCCTGCGCTTCGCTCGGCCATCGCCGAACGAGGCGGCGACGGCGTGCGAGACTCGCCGGATCATCGACTTGCGACGAGCGAGGACGAATGCCCGGTCGGCATCGCGCCGCGCATCCGCGGCGCGCCAGAGCACTTCGTAGACTTCGTAACAGGGCATACCTTGGATTGAATTATTTTTTTTCATAGCCCCCCCCTTTGGAACCGGTTCCATTTGTTGACAAAAAAACTTATGCGGAATCTCGGACTATGAGCTCCACAGGCATGGAGGTTGACGTGATAATACCCTTTTCGATATATGCGACCAGATCTCTCGCGAGAATGCGGCCCGCCGTGGACACGTGCTGGCTGACGGTCGTGAGCGCTGGCGTGACATAGGCCGCAATTGCCAGATCGTCGTAGCCGATGACCGCCACGTCGTCGGGGATGCGCCTGCCCGCGGACTTGAGGACGCGCATGGCGGCTAGGGCCATGTAGTCGCTATTGATGAATACCGCGTCGAGATCGGGAGCCTTGGCCAGCATAGTCGCCATTTCGCGCTCGGCGGAGCGCTCGGAATAGTCCCCGTAGCCGATCGCCGCGGGCTCGAGCCCGGCGTCGCCCATGGCGTCGGAGTAGCCTCTTAGGCGCTCTTTGACCTCGAGCTCGATCCGCGGGCCGCCCAGGTAGGCGATGCGTTTCCTGCCGATCGATATAAGCCGCTCAGCCGCGAGGCGTCCGCCTTTTCGGTCGTCGCCGCAGACCGTGCAATAGCTGCCCGAGCCGAGGCCCCAGGCGATGAAGGGGGCTCCGATACCCTTAAGCGCCTCTACGTGGCTCTTCTTATGCTCCGAGGTCATGAGGATGAAGCCGTCGACCTTGCCAGAGTTCAAGTAGCTGGAAGCCCAATCATCGCTGTCCGGGCTGACATGGACTATCAGCATGTCATAGCCGAGGGCATGCAGGCCTATTGTCAGGCCACCCATTATCTCGAGGCTGAAGGGGTCGGAGATGCAGTCCGAGCCGGCGCAATAGGCGTGGGTAATGAAGGCTATCGTCCGGCTCGTGCGCATGGAAAGATTGCGGGCTATCGCCGAGGGCTTGAATTCGTGGGCCTTCGCGATCGCGAGTATCCGCTCCTTGGTCGACTCGCCCACGAGAGGACTGTCGTTCAGCGCCCTGGAGACGGTGGACTTGGATACGCCTGCGAGACGGGCGATATCATCGATGGACTTGAGCTTTTGGTTCATGTTTTCCTTGCAACCGGTCCCAATATAGCTCTCTCTGCAACCGGTGTCAATAATTAGGCCTCTTTTTTTACACCGTAGAGTATTTTCCGGATTCCACCGGGAGAAAGGCCGAAATCATCGGCCAGATCATCTATGCGTCGGCCTTGGGCCTTGGCCTCGCGTATGGCTGCATTGCGCTTATCGAAACTCTCGCGAGCTCCCGATCGGGCACCCCAACCTAGGCGCCCCGCGCCCTGACGCGGGATATAGACGAGGGAACCTTGGATATATGACTGCACTTCCCGAAGGAGCTCGGGAGGCAGAAGTTCGTCTGCATTGAGATAGGGCATATAGATCCTCATGGGGCTTTCCGTCGATCCGAATATGCTTCGGATCGTGGGCTGCATCCGCCAGAGGCCTAAAGCGATGAATTATCCGACTTAGGGGATCTTCGCTTTCGGATCTATCGGGCGGCGCCGAGAGAGCAAAGGCTATCGACAACTTGAAGAATCATCATTTGGCGCCTCCTTGAAAGCGTAAGATGCGGCATGATGCCATAGGACAAGGCTTATGTAAATGGACAGAACGATAGTAAACAATCTCTCGCTTTACCGCCGCGTCGACAGCGTCTATTTTTAGCGCAAGCCGGCGATACTAAGCTGCCGCGCGGCTCTGCGCGGATAAGGAGGTGCGGGATGAACGATTACACCAGGGGGGCTCGGACCCTGTAACTATGGGCCGCGAGCCCTAAAAAGGCCGAGGAAAACTCGATCTCCGGCCGGACTTATCATCCGGCCGGTTTTTTATCCCTTGAACCGATTCTCGTCCAGCTTCTTCCGCCTCTCGGCCACCTCGCGTACCTTGCGATCGAACTCGGGGTACTTGGAGCGGAGTACCTCGAAGTCCCCCTTGGCCAGGCGGTAGCCTGTGCTGTACGAGGTCGAGACTATGCTCGCGTTCCTGTGCTGATTGTCGATGAGGGCCGTCTCCCCGAAGGGCGAGCCTGCGCCGAGCCTCGCGACCTCGTTGCCGCCGATGAGCACTCGGACCTCCCCGCTCGTGAGGAAGTACATGCAATCCGCGTACTCGCCCTGCCTGATGATGTACTCTTCGGGGAGGAAGACCCTCGGCCGGAGGAGCTGCACCGACTCGCGGATGAAGATCTCGTCGGCGCCGCGGAAGATGTCCACCCGGTCGAGCACGTCGCGGTTCAGGAACATGAGGATTTCCTGGCTGAGGCCGTGAGGTATGTCGTCGAGGATGCTCGCCGTATCGACGCCGCGCTGCTTGGCCCAGAGGTAGGAATAGTAATCCCTGACGCGCTCCTGCATCTCGGGAGGAATGCGCTGGGCGCGAAGGTAGGCGTTCACCTCTTCGAGGCGGCGCTGGTAGGCGCTCCGGGCCACGTCGAGGTTGGACACGAGGCTGGCGACGTTGGCTATCATGTACGAGTACATGCCGACGCCGAAGACCTGGACGATGATCGTGTAGATAATCTGTACGTTACTGTCGTGGTTCGGGCAGTAATCGCCGTAGCCTATCGTGGCTATCGTCGTGGTGACCCAATAGAGGCTGCGCAGGTATTGGTCGAAATGTGGCCTCGCCGCCTCGGAGGCCCCGATAAGGACCCAGCCCAGGGCCATGATGTGCAAGGCCGCGACGAGCCAATAACCGAAGATGATGAGGCGCCGGATTGCCGGCAGTATGTCGATGGTCTCCTGCAGCTCCTTGAAGATGCGCCCCGCCTTGAAGAGCTTCACCAAGGTGAGGGACTGCAGGAGCAGATAGCCCATGAAAGCGTGGGGATCGGTCGGGATACCGCCGAAGGCCGCGATGAGGATGAGCTCGAAGGGGAAGGCCGCGATGAAGTCGACGACGAACCAGCTTCCCAGGTAATTCGCCGCGATTTCGCGGAAGGTATTAAGCCGGATGTGCCCGAGCTTGACCTTCGTGAGGAAGTTGATCCCGATATCCGCTAGGAACAGGAAATTCAGGGCGTAATAGAACACGTCGCCCGTGAAGGTCCGGAAGATGACCCGATAGGTGATGATGAAGAGGAAGGCCAGGATCGAGCAGAGGATGAGGACGTTCCAGAGAATTCTAAGGGGATGGTTGTGCGGTATCGGGCGCATACAGGATTATCGGATGCGCCCGGCCGATAGTGTAATACGGATTTACCGCAGCAGCGCCCGGGCGAATTCCGAGATGATGCCCGGGAGTTCGCCGAAGGCGTAGGGCGCGTAGACCCTCTCGAGCCTCTTGTGGGCATCCCTCCCCCAAGGCCCGACATTGGCGATGGGCAGGCGCAGGGCCTGGCCCTCCCCTTCCCCATCGGCGCCGGGAACCGGGGCCAAGGGAGATTGGCTCGCCGCGTAGGCTTCGTCCGCCGCCCCGCAGGCGGGGTTGAGGAAGCTCATGTCGGAGATTCCCATGAAGAAGGGCCTCAGGGTTAAGGACTGGCCGAGGCGCCGCGCGACCAGGGCGGCGGTCTCGGAGATCCGCTCGGCGAAGAGGGCATGCTCTGGCGAGCCATCCAGCTCGGCGACGGGATAGAAGGGCGGGGCTATGCCGACCACGGCGGCCGGGCCCTCGACGCCGGCTATCGCGGCCAGGGCCGCGGCGGCCTCGCCGCAAGCGACGGCGGGGTCCTCTCCCGAGGCCCGGGCTGCGTCTACCGCGCGATCAGCGGCCTCGGCGCCGGCCGCGCGCGCGAGGGATAGCAGTTCGTCGAACAGCAGGACGCGCCCGGCTTGCGGTACCGCCGCAGGCAGCCCGGCCTCGGCGGCCTTCCTCGCGAAGTCGGCGATCCCCTCGCGCAGGGCCTCGTCGGCGAACCGCGCGACGGAGTCTAGGGTCTCCCGGGAGCCGCGCGAGGTCGAGAGGGCGTTGAGCGCGCAGAGGATCGAGGCCGGGGTCGACACGTCGTAGCCCTTGCGCAAGTCCCGGTAGTAGAGCATGGCGAGGGGCGGGACGCCCGCTTCCGTCGCCGCGCATTCGGCCAGCAGCGCGAAGCGCGCCGCGGCGAGGGTCGCGGGAAAGCCTTCGAAGGCTTCGCTCGCGTGGGTCAGCCTCCCGAGGAAGAGCGCGAAGGGCAGGACCTTGCCGACGGAGCCCATGAAGACCGACCGCCCTTCGGCGCCGTCGCCCGTGTCCCCGTGCGAGTCAAGGTTCAGGGCACCCGCGGGCCGCAGTCCCCATTCCGCGAAAAGGCGGGGGAGGAAGCGCGCGGCGGCCCTCATGCCCGCCGAGTAGACTTCCTCGTCGGGCTCGGTAAGGAAGACGAGGTTGCCGACGCGCCCCTCGTCGGCGATGAAGTCTTCCAGGGCGGCGAGGCCAGCGGCAAGGCCGGACTTCATGTCCAGGACACCGCGTCCGGCCAGGAAGTCGCCGGACTCCAGGTCGCTCAGGGCGAGTTCGTCCGTCTTCGCGGCGCGCAGCTCCTCGACGAGCAGGGGAGTCAGGGCCTCGGGATCGAAGGCGCTGCCCGCCAAGGGACCGTAGGCCGAGATCTCGACGACGTCGTAATGGCCTGACAATACGACCGCCCGGTCGCCCGAGCCCCGAGCGAGGGCGACTAGGCAGGAGCGGCCCGCCGCGTCGCCGGGCAGGGGCTCGAGGCGCAGCTGATCGGGGCGCTCGCGGAAGTAAGGCCACTCGAGTAGCAGCTCGCGCAGGGACTCGGGGAAGCTGCGCTCCCCCTCGCTGCCGTCGACGCTCGGCATGGCCACGATCCTCAGGCAAAGCTCCCTCGCCCGCTCGAACGAAGGTCCGCGCCTCATTTCATTTGCGCTCATAGACAAGCCTCCCCGAGACGTAAGTGCGAATAACGCGCGCCGCGCGGAGCTCGTCCTCCGGCGCGGCCATGATATCGCGGTCCAGGATCACGAAGTCGGCCAGCTTGCCGGCCTCGAGACTCCCCTTGATCCCTTCCTCGAAGTTGGCCTTGGCCGCCCAAGAGGTCATGGCGCGGAGGGCCTCGTCTCGGGTGAGGGCCTCGTCGACCTGGAAGCCGCCCTCGGGCTCGCCCGCGTCGTCCTTGCGGAAGACCGCCGCGTAAAAGCCCCGAAGGGGATCGACTCCCTCGATCGGGAAATCGCTGCCGTTGGCGATCCAGCCGTTCTGCAGCATCAGCTTCCGATAGGAGAAGGCGTAGGAAAGCCGGGGCCCGAGCCGTTCCTTCGCCCAGCGCATGTCGGAGGTGGCGTGTGTCGTCTGGATCGAGGGAATCACGGAGAGCTCGCCGAAGCGCGGAATATCCGAGGGATGGACGGTCTGCGCGTGCTCGATCCTCCATCGCAGGTCGTTCCCCGGGGCGAGGAATCGCGAATAGAGCTCGAGGGTCTCCCTGGCGCTCGCGTCGCCGATGCAGTGCGTGTTCACCTGGAAGCCCGCCTCGTAGGCGGCCTCGCAGGAATCGGCCATTTTGCGCGGCGAGTCGACGCGGATGCCCTTGTTCCCGGGCTCGTCGGAATAGGGCTCGAGGAGGAGGGCGCCGCGGGAGCCCAGGGCCCCGTCGGCGATGAGCTTCAGCGAGCGCATGCTAAAGCGGTCGGTAACGCGCGGCCCACCGGCGACGAGGCTCCGCATGTCGGTATCGGTGGGCATGAGCATGGCGTAGACCCGGATCGAGAGCTCGCCGGAGGCCTGGAGCCCGCAGATCAGGTCCGCCTCCTCCCGGGCGATGCCCGCCTCCGAGACGCTCGTCAGGCCGACGGCGAAGCAGTCGGCCTGGGCGCGCTTGAGGGCGGCGACGCGCTCCTCCCGCGTGCGCGGAGGCATGAAGGACAGGACCCTATCGGCGGCCGCGTCGAGGAGGAGGCCGGTCGGCTCGCCTTCCGCGAGCTCGATCTCCCCGCCCTCGATGCGGGTGGACGCGTCGATTCCCGCGAGGGCGAGAGCGGCCGAATTGACTACCGCAGCGTGGCCGTCGACCCTGGTCGCTATGACAGGCTTGCCCGGGAAGAGCGCGTCGAGGGCGAGCTTCGAAGGGAACCCCTTGCATGCCCAGAGGTTCTGGTCCCAACCCCGGCCCTCCACCCAAGGCCGCCTCAAGCGCTCGTCGTGGGCGCCAAGGCGCCCGACTGCCTCGCTCCAGCAGGAGCAATTGAAGAGGTCGGCCTTTATCCCGAGGAGGCCGCGGCTGAGGAAATGGCTATGGGGATCGATAAAGCCCGGATAGACGGGCCGTCCCCCGGCGTCGATGTATTCCCTCGCCTCGAAGGAGGCCGAGATCTCCGCCTCCGCGCCGACGGCGACGACACGCCCCGATTCGATCGCCATGGCCTCGGCGAGCTTGAATGAGTCGTCGACCGCGTAAAGCTTCGCGTTCCCGAGTATCGTGTCTACCTTGCGCATGGTGCATGTTCTCCGCTGCCTAAGACTCGATTGCTTTCAAAGAGCTTTTTCAGGCTCCGACGCCGAGATAGCTCTCGCGGACCCTCGGGTCGGCGAGCAGTTCCTCGCCCTTGCCCTCGAGGCGCATCGCGCCCGACTCGAGGACGTAGGCGCGGTCGCAGAGCTCGAGGGCCATCGTGGCGTTCTGCTCCACCAGGAGTATCGCCAAGCCCGACTCGTCGTTGAGCGCGGCTATCGTATCGAAGAGCAGGTCGACGATGAGGGGCGCGAGCCCGAGCGAAGGCTCGTCGAGGAGGAGTATCCTCGGGCCCGACATCAGGGCCCGGCCGATGGCGAGCATCTGCTGCTCCCCGCCCGAAAGCGTGCCGCCTTGCTGGCCCTTGCGGGCCGCGAGGACGGGGAACAGCCCGTAGACCCGCTCCAGCGCGGCCCGCACGGCCGAGCGGTCGGGGCAGGCGTAGGCGCCGAGGGCGAGGTTCTCCTGGACGCTGAGCGAGGCGAAGATCCTGCGCCCCTCGGGTACGAGCGTGACGCCCCGGCGCACCGCTTGGTAAGACTGCCGCGGCAGGCTCGAACCCTCGAAGGACAGTTCCCCCGACTCTGGACGCAGCACCCCGGCGATGGCCTTGAGCAGGGTCGACTTGCCCGCCCCGTTGGCGCCGATCACCGCGACGATCTCGCGCCGGTCCACGCGGAGGCTCACGGAGTGCAGGGCGCGGATTCCGCCATAGGCGACGTCCAGCCCCGAGACCTTAAGAAATTCGCCTTCGCCTTCGCTCATTCGCCGACCTCTTCGCCCCAAGGTACGCGCCGATGACGCGCTGATCGGCCTGGACTTCGCGGGGCGACCCCGAAGCCAGTATCTCGCCTAGGTTGAGCACGTAGATGAGCGAATCGGCGCAGAGCTCCATGACCACGTTCATATGGTGCTCGATGAGGATCATGCCGTAGCTCGACTCCTCGTGGATCCGGCGGATCAACTCGACGAGGGAGCCGCATTCGTCCTCGTTCATGCCGGCGGCAGGCTCGTCGAGGAGCAGGAGCTCCGGGCCCGTCGCCATGGCGCGGGCGAGCTCGAGCCTCCGCTGGAGGCCGTAGGGCAGGCTGCCAGCGCGCTCCTTGGCGTAACGCGTCAGGTCCACCAGCTCGAGGAGGCTTAAGGCCCGTTCGCGCACCTCGGCCTCGGCCCGCCACGCCCGGCGGGTCCGCACGAAGGACTCGGCGAAGGAGTAGAGGGGCTTGCCGTGGATCCCCAGCGCCACGTTCTCGAAGGCGGTCATCTGCGGGAACAGCCTGATGTTCTGGAAGGTCCTGCTGATCCCGATGCGCGAAAGGACGTCGGGCCTGAGCCCCACGATGGACTTCCCCTTGAAGAGGATGTCCCCCTCGGTGGGCCTCACCGATCCCGAGATCAGGTTGAGCACCGTGCTCTTGCCCGCGCCGTTGGGGCCTATGAGCCCGACGAGCTCGCCCTTGCGCAGCTCGAGGCTCACCCCGTGGACGGCGCGCACGCCGCCGAAGCTGATGGATACGTTCCGCAGGGACAGGAGCGGCGCGTCGCTCATGGCGTCCCCTCGACCGGCCCTTGGGGCCCGCGCGGGGGCCGCGGCTTACCGAGGCGGGAGGCGACTGCGGCGGTAGCTCGCCTCCAGCCGGGTCCGAAGTCCAGCTCCCTATATCCCAGGAGCCCCTGCGGCCTGAAGACCATCATGACGACGAAGAGCAGGCCGTAGATCACGAGGCGCCAGGCCAGCAGGAATCGCAGGAGCTCCGGCAGGGCGACCGTGACGAAGGCGATGATCACGGGCCCGATTATCGATTGCATCCCGCCGAACACGACCGCGGCCAGGAGGTCCGATGACTTCGAGATGCCGAACATCGAGGGGGACAGGTAGGCCATGTAGAAGGCGTAGAGGGCGCCGGCCACTCCCGCGTAGAAGGCGCTGATGAAGAGCGCCATCAGCTTGGTGCGCAGGAGGTCGACGCCCATCATCTGCGCGGCGGTCTCGTCGTCGTAGACCGCGACGCAGTTCTTGCCGTGCTGCGAACGCACGAAGGACTGCGCGCCGGCGAAGGCCAGGAGCGCGACGGCGAGCGCGATGGGCAGGTTGGTCTTCTGGGGGATGCCCATGAGCCCGTAGGCTCCGCCGATGACGGGATAGGTCGTATTGAGCAACAGGCGCACGGCCTCGGCGAAGCCCAGGGTGGCTATCGCGAAATAGTCTCCCCTCAGCTTCCCCCTGAAGGCCGGGTAGCCGATGATGTAGCTCGACAGCCCAGCGGCCACCCCACCGAGGGGCAGCGCCAGGGCGAAGGGGACATGGAGCCGTATGTAGATGATCGCCGCGGCGTAGCCCCCCACGGCCATGAAGCCCGCGTGCCCTATGGAGAAGAGCCCCGTGTAGCCGGTGAGCACCGACAGGCCCAGGACGACGACGATGTTGATGCAGCCAAGGATCAAGATGCTGGTCAGGTAACCCATGCGCTCCCTCCGGCTACAGCTTATCCACGGTCTTGGCGCCCATGATCCCGTTGGGGAAGAAGAGCAGGACGAGGACCAGGATGGTGAAGGATATGAGGTCGCGGTACACGGAGGATATGTAGGCGGACACGAAGGTCTCGATCACGCCCAAGAGTAGGCTGCCGACCACGGCCCCGGGCAGGCTGCCGATGCCGCCGATGATGCTCGCGATCATCGCCTTCGTCGTGACCAGGCCCAGGTAGGGATAGACCGCGTACTTGGCGCCGAAGAACACGCCCGCGATGGCCGACAGCACCCCCGACACGCCGAAGACGATGATGGCGACGCTATTGTTGTTGATGCCCATGAGGCCGGCGGTCACCGTGTCGATGGCGCTCGCGCGGATGCCGAGGCCTATCCGCGTCTTCCCCAGGAGCAGCCAGAGCGCGCTCAAGGAGACGAAGGAGAAGACTATCGCGAAGAGGTCCATGCGGCCGATGTACACGCCGCCCAGCTCGACCGAGGCGCTGCTGATCTCCGGGAATTTGCGGAAGGATCCGCCGAAGGCCAGGTTGACGATATTCACTATGGCCATGCTCGCGCCCATCGCGGATATCATCATGAAGAGCCTGGGCGCCTGGCGCACGCGGAGCGGACGGTAGGCGCCGACCTCCACGGAGACGGCCACCCCGGCCGTTACGAGCATCGCGAGGCCGATCGCGACGGGAAGGGGCAGCCCGAAGAGCGTGATGCAGTAATAGGCCGCGAAGGCCCCGACGACCATGAAGGCGTCGAAGGCCCAATTCGTGAAGTTATAGACGCTGTAGACGAGCGCGTAGCCTACGGCGAGGAGCGCGTACACGGCGCCGATCGAAAGGCCGTTTACGAGCTGCTGCATGAACAGGATCACCTTGGGCTCCTCCCCGCTGGGCGCGGCAATATGGACGAGGCGGGCGCGGGAAGGGCTCGAAGCGCCCCTCCCGCGCGATCGCCGCTAGTCCTGGGGAGTATAGGTCTTAACGATCTGCCACTTGCTGTCCTTGATCGTCATGATGACGACGGGCTTGTTGTGGGGATTATGGGTCGTGGGCTCCATGGTCAGCTTGCTCGTGAAGCCGGGCGCGTCCTTCATGGTCTCGAGGGCATCCCGTACGGCCACGCGGTCGACCTTCTTCGTCTTCTCGACCGAGGTCTTGATCGCGTACTCGAGCGCGTAGAGCGCGTCGAGCGCGTAGTAGCCGTAGACGGTCATCTTGGCGTTGTGCGCCTTCTCGAACTTGGCGTTGTAGTCCTGGAACTCGGGCGACTCGGTCGAGACGCCCGAGGAGAGGTAGGCGCCCTCGAGCTCCTTGCCCGCGATGCCGAGCAGCTCGTCGGCCACCCAGCCGTCGCCGCCCAGGAACTGCACCTTGAGGCCCAGGGCAGCGGCCTGCTTCGCGATGAGGCCGATGTCGCGGTAAGTCGCCGTCGGCACGACGAGGAGGTCGAGGCCCGACTTTGCCACCTTGGACACCTGGGCTCGGAACTCGGTATCGTTCGACTGGTAGCCTTCCGTATCGACGACCTTGCCGCCGAGCTTCTCGAACTGGGCGGTGAAGTACTGCTCTATGCCCTTGGAATAGGCGGCCGTGACGTCCGTGATAAAGGCGGCCTTCCGCTTGCCGAGCTCCTTGTAGGCGAAATCGGCGAGGGCGTAGCCCTGGTAGGGATCGATGAAGCAGGTGCGGAACATATAGGGCTGCAGCTTGCCGTTCTCGTCGACGGTTACGTTGATATTGGAGGCGGTCGTCGTGACGATGGGGGTCTTCGCTGCCTCGGAAATCGGCCCGAGGGGAATCGCCGCGGCAGACCACTCGGGGCCGATCACGGCCACGACCTTGTCCTGCTCGATGAGGCGCTTCGTGGCGACGATCGCCTCGGCGGGCTCGGAGCGGGTGTCGTAGGAGATGAGCTGGACCTGGTTGCCGGCGATTCCGCCCGCGGCATTCAGCTCCTTGATTCGATCCTCGAGAGCCAGCTTGGCAGCTTGGCCGACGTAGGAATCCGCACCCGTAAGCTGGGCGCAGAAGCCGATCTTGACCGTCTTCGAGCTCCCGCAGGCCGAGAGCATGGCGAGGGCAGCCAAAGCGAGGACTGTCAAGCTTGCGCCCCTGGCGACGCGACCTTGAATCTTCATCATTCCTATGCCTCCGTTGGAAAAGAAATACGCACGAGAAAATCCGGGAAAACGATGTCTATTGTCATACTGCAAACCCCATGCCATGGATTTGCGATCGTTCGAGAAAAACGATAATCATGTCCTAGCTGCAGAAAAGTGCATGATAATCGCACACTATAAATAAACAGCCATGAACTGGTGCATATTTATACACGAACAGGCCTCTTGGGACAATATTGATTTTAACTAATTTACAACATCGCCGTGGGAAGAGAGCGAGCGTAGCGACGTTTAGGTAGGCCGATCATAGACGCCGGCGATAATACTCCCTGGCGCTGATCGTCTCGAAGCCGGCCTTCCTGTAAATATGATAGGCGTTCGCGTTGAGGCTATTCACGTCGAGCTCGATCTCCAGGCCCTCGGCATGGAGCATCGCGAGGACCATCCCGAGCAGGGCTTGGCCTATGCCCCGTCCCCGCGAAGCCTTATCCACGACGAGGCCGTTGATCGAGACCTTGCGGCCATCATATCCGAGGGAACAGGCGCCTACGAGGCGCCCGCCCAGGAAGGCTCCATAGCTCCTGCGGTCGCACGAGGCGAAGGTCGCCCGCTCGAAATCTTCCGTCTCCTCGCGCGAATCGCCGAACTCGCAGGAGCGCAGCTCCACGAGCGCCTCGAGCCGGTCGATGCCGAGGCGCTCCAACGCGAGCTCGGGGCCTCCGGGCGCGCGAACGGGCGCAAGGCCCGCGTAGCGCATCGCATACTCCGTGTACTCGTGGCCCGCCCCTAGACGCGAGGCCAGGCTCTTGCCTCCGGCCGAGCGACTGTCGACGACAAGGAGCTCATCCCGGTAACCGTAACGACAGAGCTCTTCCTCGGCCGCACGGAGCATGGCCGCGAAGACGCCCTGGCGCCTCGATTCAGGAAGGACGAGACCGCCGATCTCGGCCTCGTCCTTCCTCGGGGCGAAGACATAGAGGGCGCCCAGCAGGCGATCCCCTTCGCCGGCCAGGAAAAGGCTCCCCATATCCTTATGCGCGTTGAGCGAACTAGCCAACTCCAGGAAGGCATAGCCATCGTGGGCCCGGCACGCGGAGAGTAGTCCCTCCAGTCCAGGCGTCTTTACGGAAGCGGCGGCTTCGATTCGCATGGTGCAGCTCCTCTGTTAGGCTCCCATCCTATAGCGGCGAGGCGCTTCCTGGTCAAGGCTGCTTGAACGCTTATACAGGTTAGGTGCCCTATCCGCCCCATGCCATCGCGCGCCTAGGCCTCATAGCTGCGGATCTTCGTCGAGGCTCGGAATCCTTCATTGTATTGCGCTTATAAAAAGAGTACTTTAAATTGAGCTAATCGCGCTAAAAAGAGGGAAACCATGATAACCCAGACTGAAGAGTACAAGAAGATGATCAGTCATAGGCTCGAGGAGAACGTCAAATCCTTCAAGCTGCTCTACGCGATACAGCATTACGGCAACTGCATATCGATCATGTGCCAGGAATTGGACCAGATGATCAGCCTATTGTTCATACTCAATAGCAGCGCGATCCAAAGGAAGCAATTCATGGAATCGTCGAATAACAGCCATAAGCTGTTCATCCTCAGCCGCGAAGGCAAGAAGGAATACATCACCGACGAGATCCTGCTGAAATACGCGGATACCTTGACCGGCTGGGACAAGAGCATCTACGAATTCGGCTTCGCCTTCAGTAAGCTATCCAATAACTTCAACTACGGATCCAAGGATCCCATCAAAAGCATGGGCGAAGCCGACAGGACGAAGCTCCTCAACTACGTCCAAGCCTATCATAGCCCCGAATTCCCGCCTGACTTCTCCCTGAACGACCTGATCCCGATCCTTCCGGCGATAATCGAGCAGATATCCCTGAACCTGAAGAAGTACATGGAGAAGCTGCAATAGCTCGAAGCCGTAGCGCCGAGCTAGGGTCGCTCACGTGACTTCGAACTCGATCGGCCGCAAATCCTCCTGGCGGGAGCTCGTGCCGACCCAGGCCCGGAAGCGGCCCGACTCCACCACCCGCCTCCCCGCCGCGTCGACGATGCTTAAGTCAGAAATGGGCAGCTCTAGACAGACATCGGCCCGCGCTCCGGCGGCTAAGGCTATCCGTCGAAAGGCCTTAAGCTCGCGAACCGCCCAGGTGGCCGAGGTCACCAAGTCCTCGATATACAACTGTAACACCTCGACGCCGTCCCTGCCCCCGACATTGACGATCTCGATCCTTAGCTCGAGTCTTTCGCCTTTTCCAAGCCGAGCGGAGAGCAGCCTGGGTACGCCGAGGCTGAAACGGGTGTAGCTCAAGCCAAAGCCGAAGGCGAACGTAGGCTCCTGCGTCAAGTCCGCGTAGCGGGCGCCGTGCTGCCCCCGCACCTGGTTATAGTAGACCGGCTGCTGACCGACATGGGCGGGGAAGGACACCGTCAACTTACCGGAAGGGTTGATCAACCCGAAGAGGAGCTCGGCGATAGCCCGCCCGCCTTCCATACCAGGATTGAAGGCTTCGACAACCGCGGGCGCCGTCGCCAGGCAGGCCGGCAGCACGAGGGGCTTGGAGTTGATCAGGATCACGATCACGGGCTTGCCCCAGGACATGGCGCGCAAGGCCAATTCCACTTGGCCATTCTGCAATTCCAGGGTAGCGGTGCTCTTGGTCTCGCCGATCAGGCCTATGTCGTCGCCCAACGCTAGCGCGATCAAGTCGGCCCGTTCCGCTTCGTCCCCTCCCACCAGCCGCCAGCCCACCGGAAGCAGCTCGCGCAGGCCATCGGACACCGTAGTAATGGTCGAGCGGGGATGGGAGGAGCCGTTCGAACCGACCATCTGGCCGGCGCCCAGGCTCCAGTCGCCGAGCTGCGCGAGCGGATTGTCGGCATTGGGGCCCAGGAGGGCGATCGTCCGCCCAAGCGACGGATCGAGGGGCAGCAGCGCCTTGCCGTCCACGGCCTCGTTGCGGAGCAGTACCAGGGACTCGCGAGCGGCCCGCAGATTGACCTCCCGATGCTCTTCGCAATTTATGCGGGCCATTTCGGCGCTGTCGCATCGACCTGGGTCCTCGAAGAGCCCGAGACGAAATTTCGCCCTCAGCACGCGAGCGACCGCCTCGTCGAGCTCGGCCTCGGCTAACAGCCCTCGCCGGACAGCCTCCTGGCAACCCTGGAAGAACTCCGGAGTGGCCATGATAAGATCGTTGCCGGACTTGAGCGCCAAGGCCGCCGCATCGGCGTAATCGGCGCAGACCTTCTGGTCGGTGACCAGGGTGCCTACATTGTTCCAATCGGTCACGAGGATGCCGTCGAAGCCCCACTCATCCTTGAGAACTTCCCGCAGCAGCCAGCGGTTCGCCGTCGAAGGCAGGCCGTCGATGGACTGGTAGCCTGTCATGAAGGCGCGGCATCCTTCCCTGGCCGCCCGCTCGAAAGGCGGGAGGAACCAGGAGGCCAGTTTTCGTCTCGAGAGATCGGCTTCAGAGGCGTCGCGGCCGCCCAAGGTCTCAGAATAACCGGCATAGTGCTTGGCGGTGGCCATCACGGCGCGGGGATCCTCCATCGACTCGCCCTGATAGCCCTTGATCATGGCCAAGCCTAGTTCCCCGATCAGGAATGGATCCTCGCCGAAGGTTTCCCCTACCCGCCCCCAGCGGAGATCGCGAGCCAGGCAGAGCACTGGTGAAAAATTCCACTTGAGACCGGTCGCCCGCATCTCCCGGGCGGTCACGCGCGCGACTTCGCGGAGCAGCTCGGTATCCCAGGAGCAGGCCAAGGCGAGTTGGGTCGGAAAGATGGCGGCGCCTGCCCAGAAGGAATGGCCGTGGATGGCATCGTCGGCCAGGAGTATCGGGATGCCCAGGCGGGTCGCCAGGGCCGCTTCGATGGCGGCGTCGGCGTCGCGGCCATTGATATGCAGGAGGGCCCCAACATCATATTCGCGGATGAGGTCGGCGTAGACCTCCTGGCCATCGAGCATGAGGAGCTGCCCCGCCTTTTCCGACAGGGTCATGCGCGAGATGAGGAGCTCGACCCTTCTCTCTACCGGCAGGCTCGCGTCCAGCCAGGGCTTGGTACCGCTCATTTCCGTAGCCCCGTAGCAGCGCTATCCACAGGCGGGGACAGCAGCGCCATGGCGTTCCCGTGAAAAATGGACTCCGCCCCGGCCCTGCCGACGCCGACAGTCTCGCAGGCTTTTTTTATTGCAAGGATCTCTTCGTAAAGGAAGAAGCCGAGATTCAGGGCATCCTGGCCTTCGAGCTCGGCCATATGCGCGTCGCCGGAAACATCGCCATACAGCCCCTTCGGTACGAGGTTCACGTAGGTTCCGCCGCGGCATATCCGACGCATGCGCATCCGCGTGATCGGAAGATCGCTGCCGAAAAGGCAGCGTTCCGGCCCGAAGGCGTCGAGGAACTTCGAGAAGACCGCCGCGTTGGTGTTGGCGGAGAAATCGAATAGCATTCGTTTGGTCGTCCGCAGCGCGCCAAGCGCCGCGCCGAGGTCTTCCTCGCAATAGGCTCGTCCAGCGTGCGCGACCACGAGACGCAGGCGAGGATAATCCCTCTCGATTTCGAGCAGTTGCGCGAGATTTACCGGGTCGCGCAATCGTCCGGACCGAGGGATATGCAGCATGACTATGCCGCCCCTGCGGTCGATGGCTTCGAGCTGCCGGCGGGGGAGGAAATCGAAGATGCGAATCTCATCGCCGGGAAGGTAGCTCGGCGCGAAGCTCAGGTAGACCTTGATCCCCGCAAAGGAACCGGCTTCGAGCCGAGCTTCCAGCTCCGCATCGTCCCATTCCGGCCTGGAGAAGAGCAAGGCGGGGAAGCCCCTCGACCGTGCGGCCTCCGCGACGTAGGCGTTCATGCCCTCCAGGTCGTCGTCCGGCCCCGCCTCGCCGAACACGAGGGGAGTCACAGCCTTGTCCGGGAAGAGGATGCGATAGGTTTCGACGAGATCCTCCATCGAGTCATCCCGCGCGACAAGGGCGGGCCAGGAAACAACTCGGTCGAATTCGGCTGCCCCGTGCCTCTTATATGCGTCCAGCCAAACATGAGCGTGGATATCCACGATCGCGTCGGGGAGGAAATCCCGAATCATGGAGCTATAGACCTCCGCGTCGCGAGGGCCGTATTCGAAGAGCGCGCTCACGCGGAGGCCTCTCCGCGCAGGACTATGATGTCCCAACCCATGGCTGAGGCGAAGCTTTCCAGCTCACGTTCCAGCTCTCCGTAACACAGGGCGCAGTGGTGGGTTCCTCCGGCGCGACTGTAGCGCTCCAGGAACCTGGCCAGGGGCAAGGCCGGCTTGAACCAGCCGTGCACGGTATCGCCCAGGGCATCATGGGGCGGCAACTCGATGTCGCCTGGAGATAGGATCAACTTGTACCGCCCGCGGCCGGCAGGCGCAAGATTCACCATCCAGCTCCGGCCGGGGCGAAGGCGCCCCGTCAACGCGACGGGATTCCCCGTATGCGTATAGGCGGGGCCTTGCTCGACGATGGACGGCTTGCCCTCCATGAGTCCCGGGTTCATTTCCCCCATGTGGCTCAAGAGGACTCGGTCATGCGCCCAGTCCGGGCAGAACATCTCGGCGAAAGTCGTCTCGGAAACGACCGAAAGCAAGGAGCCGACTAGGGCGGCGGTCAGGATATCGCCCTCGCCCGCGTACCCGATGCCCCGCCGCATGGCGAGGCAGGCTTCGATGAACGGAAGGCGCGGCAGAGCGGGCTGATCGTCGGCGACCATAAAATTGAGGGTAAAGGCGTCCAGTTTCTCCTCTTCCATCCAGCGCCTCAGGGCCAGCCCCGTCCGGATCGACTCGCGGTAGGCCCCATTCGAAACAGTCCCCCTATCGAGCAGCCCCTCCATCCGCTCGACCTCATCGTCGACCTCGGCTTCCCCGACTCCGGCCAAGCGCTTCGCGCCCCGCTCGAAATCGAAGAAAAGCGTCTTGATGCCGAGGTCGGACTCGAGCTCCGCGGGCGGCACCTGGAAGTCCCCCATGCCATTGAAGGGACCGCCGACGCTACCCACCCGCGACCGCCGCAGGGACGCCGCCATAGCCGCGCCCCTCACGCGCGAGACCACGCGGTCCAGCACGTCCGAATCCTCCCAATGCCCCGCTTCCACGTCGTAGGCCTTGCCCGCCCGCATGAGCAGGTTGCAGAGGTCCTGCACGCCGTGAATGCCGTGGTTGTACATGATCCTGTCCGAGGCGACCTTCTCCCCGAAATCGCGGTCCGGGGTCGTGTCCAGCAGCACGAGGGGCAGCCTCGTGCCCGACAAGACCGCGGCGGATTCGAGCGAGGGCGAATACGCGAGGTGGAGCGTGACGATCGCGTCGACGCCCTCGTCCTCGCAGCTCCGGACGGCGGCGGCGAATTCGCCGTGCAGCCTGCAGATAGGCAACTTCGCCAATCGGAGCCCTCGCCGCTCAAGCTCCCCGCCGATGAGGGCGAGGAAGCGCTCCATGCCTTCCCGCGCATAGGCTTCTTTCTGGTCGTAGATCTCTAGATAGAGCGGCAGTAAGCCTGCCTTGATGCTTTTCATGACTTCGCTCCCTGTCGCGGCGCTCCGGCTTCTAGGCCGTATTGTCTGTCTATCATCTCGAGCCCCGCGCGGTACCGCCCGAATTTCGCCATCAGGCGATCGCGCTCTTCCCGAGGCCAGGGCTCGATAATCGATCCGGGGTTCATGCCGCGCACCGCGGCGCCCAGGTCCGCCCAGAGCCCGGCCCCGACGCCGGCTATCGCGGCGGCCCCCAGGGCCGCGGAATCCGGGTCAGCCAGGGCCAAGGCCTCCTGGTCCACGACGGAGGCGACGAGGCCTTTCCAATAGGGACTGCGGAGGGCGCCGCCGGTGACATTTATCCGGGACGACTCGATGCCGGCCGAACTGAATTCCTCCAGGGCGAGCCTCATCTGGAAGGCGACGCCCTCCATGACGGCGGCCGCCAAGGTCCAGCGGTCGTGGCCCAAGGAAAGGCCGAGGAACGCGCCGCGAGGCCTGTCGTCCTCGGCGGGGAACTGGCCGCCGTTGAGCAGCGGGAGGAATAGCAAATCCTCCGCGGCGTTCCGCCGCCCAAGGAGCCTCGCATTCAATTCATCGTAGCCGAAGTCGGATATCTCCCTCCGAAGCCACTCGAGGGCCGATCCCGCCGACGGCAGCGAAGCGAGTATGCCCCAGAGGCCGGCGACTATGTGCGGACCGGGCGATAGCCTCGATGCCGTGAAGAGCGGCGCATCGTGCACGGCCATGAGGACCCAGGCGGTTCCCGTGGACAGCATGATCTCGCCGGGGTGGAGGGTATCGGAACCCAGGCAGGCGCAGTATTGGTCATGGGCTCCGTTATACACCTTCACCTGAGGCGAGAGCCCCAGGGCCTCGGCAGCCTCGGGCTCGAGCCTGCCTAAAAAATCGCCCGTCGGCATCAGTTCGGGGAGTAGCGAAGGGTCGGCTCCCGTCCACGCGACGAGGCGCGGGTCCCAGGTCCCGCTTCCCAAGTCTAGGAGCTGGCGCGCCGCCGCGTTGGTCGGGTCGATAGCATAGCGCCCGACCAAGCGGTAATTCACGTATTCAAGGGTGGAAACGAAGCGTGACGCCCGCTCGAGCAAGCTCGGCTCATTTAAAGCGAGCCACCGAAGCTTGGCAGCGTCCAGACAGGCGCTCGCGGCCCAGCCTGTGCTGCGGTAGACGATCTCGTCGCCGAAGGCCTCCGCTAATTCGGCCGATTCCCTGCCTGCGCGAGTGTCCATCCAGGTAATGGCATTGTGGAGGGGCTTTCCTGATGCGTCGACCAGGAAAGAACTCGCGCCTTGGGTGGAAAGGGAAAGAGCGGCAACGAGGCGCGTATCGATGCCCGTGCAGGCGCCTCGCACGGCCTGGGCCAGGGCCGACCACCAGGCGGAAGGCTCCTGCTCCACCCGGCCCGGCCCCGCCTGGATCACGGGGTATGGCGCGTAACCGCGGCCGGAGATGCGGCCGCCTTCGTCTACGGCGAGAGCCTTGGCTCCGCTCGTTCCTATGTCGATGCCGAGCACGTACACGATCGTCTCCCCCCCCTCAAGCGACACTTTCCACTGCGCCCGACGCGGCGGAGCGCAGGGCGGCGGCGCAGAGAGCATGCGAAAGGCGGGTTTCTTCAGGCGTAAAGCACCCGAAGCGCAGGGGACGGCCGCAAAGCTCGTCGATGTAGGCGCCCCACATTTGAAGCAGCGCATCTGAGAAACCGAATTGGAAAATGGAGCCCGTCGCGGTCGGGAGCATGGAGCGGTAGCCCAGGTCGACCCTGTTCCATGATTGCTCGCCCGGAGTCCCGTCTAAGAAGCGGAAGGCGTTAGGGTCGTCAGTGCTATATTTGATCGAGCCGTCCATACCGTAGGCCTCGAGGAACCAGCGGTTCGTGGACCCGGGCTCGATGCGCTTAGTCTCGAGGTAGAGCGGAAAAGCCTCGCCCGAGGAGTCTTCCGCGTCGCACACGAGCGTAGCGTTGTCCCAGGTATCGCAGGCCGCCATGCCGCCCTTGCCGTCGGGACGCTCGCGCACGAGCTTGGAAAATCGGCCGTAGACTCGGCTCGGCACCCAGCCCGCGCGGAACGGCAGGTGTTGGGTATGAATGCCCAAGTCGCCGAGGCAGCCATAGGGACCATTGCGCGCCACAGTGCGCTTCCAGTTGATCGGCTTCGAGATGTCCAGATCGCTCGAATGATTGAACCCAAACCTGGCCTCGATGATCCTGCCGAGGCGCCCCTCGGCGATCCACGAATAAGCCCGCTGGGCGCCCGGGAAATAGGGGAATTCCGACGAGCAGCGGACGAAGGATTCGGGATGTTCCGCGGCTACGGCGAGGATGCGCGCATTCGCCGCCCTATCGATGCCGAAGGGCTTTTCGCCCATGAGATGCTTACCGGACTCGAGGATGTCGATGTAGATCCGTTCGTGCATATCATGGGGAACGGCGCAGTAAATCGCGTCGATATCGGGATCCTCCAAGAGCGCCCGATAGTCGGTGGCCGCGACCTTTATGGACGGGACGCGATCGAGGAACCAATCATGGGAGGCTTCCGATCTAGAGCAGATGCCCGCGATCACGGGAACCGCGGCGGGATCGAGCAGCTGGCCCCACCGCCCCACGACATCGACGAAGGCCTTGCCCATCAGCCCTAGTCCAATCACCCCGAAGCGGATTCGAGGCGCGTCTTTCATGCTCAAGGCTCTCCGCCTTCTCTTCGCATCGCCTTCAACGCCTCCGCCATGCGCGCGATCACCAGGTCCACCACCGAGGGACTGGACGTGAGCGGCAGCTTCGTCAGGGCCGAAGGCGGGCAATCAGCCTTGTAATTCTGGGCGGAAATGTCGATGCCCCCTTCGGTCATGATGGCGCAGAATCGGATCGCCGCCTCCGGACTTCGGAAGAATACCGATGATAGATGGCGAGAACCCTCGATTCGGAGGATAATATCGCCGTACTCCCCCGCCAAACCCCGTAGCTCCTTCTCGTAGTATAAGCCGATCCCCTTGATTATGTCCCCATTCGCCTCGGCGAACCTCATCGTCACGAGATAGGCGAGCGCAGCCAGCTCCTCCTGCCCGTTCGTGACCAAGGCCCCGAATTGGTTCAACGAATCCATGGCAGGGGTCGTGATGATATGCGACGCGGCATAGAGTCCCCCGGAGAAGCCTTTGCCAACGGAAACGAAATCCGGCTCCAGGCCGTATTCCTTAAACAGGAAAAGGCCGTCATACCAGAGGCAGGACTGGATCTCGTCGACGCAAACCGGCACATCGGCCTCGTGGGCTAGCGCGTAGGCTTCGCGCAGGTAGGCGCTCTCGAGCCTGACCCCGCCATAGTTCATCATGATGATCTCATGGATAAACCCGGCCACTCTGCGCTCTCCGCGGTTTTCCTCCGAAAGGGCCCGCTTGAAATCCTCGATGTCGTTGAGCCGGACCGGCCGGACGCGATAGGCTCCGCTCGCTTCGATCTTCGCGCCGAGCTCGGGCCAAAGCCCACGGAAGGTCTGAGTCGTTATATTGGTCCCGTGGTAATTGGCCTGCCGACCGCCCTGCCAATCCGCCATAACCAGGAAGGTCGGAGCGAGCCCCTCGTATTTCGGCGCCGGGAAATGCGCCTCGAGCCGGTAGAAGCGGGCGAGCATCATCTTGACGGCGGCTTCGACGGCAAGGCTTCCCGACTGGAGGTTGATGATCCGATTGAGGACTCGCCCATCCTTGGCCTGAATGACTTGAGTTACGCTGTCCTCGTCGCCTTGATCGATGCCGTTGGCGATCCGCACTAATTCCCGCTCCAATATGCGCACGAAATGGCCTCGAGTGTTGTTGTGCGTCGCGTTGGTCACCCCCAGGGCCCGCGCGGTATCGAGGAGGCCGTAGCCAGGCATGTTATGCCCAAGGGAGGCGTGGTAGTGCTCGCTCTTGGAAATGAGGTAGAGACGCCCATCCTCGCCGATCCTAAGGTAGCCAAGGGCCGCGAGGGGCGCCCTGTTACGCATGAAGGATCCAGCGAAAGAGTCGGTGGGCGCCCCAGGCTGGAACCGCTCGAGACGAGGAATCACCGTCGTCCCGACTCGGTTCAACAGGGAGTCCAAGCGTTCCTGCAAAGCCTGAGGATAAAAATCGAGCTTGCGGCAAGCCAGGGAGCGCGCCTCTTCGATGGGAAGACCGAGCAAGAAGGAAGCCGACTCCACGAGGGAGTTTGTATAGTCCGAGCCCCCAAGATCTTCCAATGACAGCCGTGGAGAGTGAAATGAAAAACTATTTGAGGATCCGTTCGAAACAATCGGTCTATAATTCATATTGATATTTTCCATCAATATATTGACTATGTCAATCCTTTTATTGGTCATTCCCTGGCATTTATGATCGCAACAATCTATTCAGATAGACAAATACGACTTGGGCCTCTATAGTAGGCATAGAGACAAGGAAGGATATGAAAGTAAACGAAGAAGTGAAGCAGCAGGTTATCGAGACCCTGAATGCACAGGGAAAGCTCACGGTGCGACAGGTAACGGAGCTCCTGAATATATCCGAGGTTACCACCCGCCGCCTGTTCTCGCGACTCGAAGAGGAAGGCCGCGTCATCCGGACCTTCGGGGGCATTCAGCGCGTCGAAACGGACCGGGCTGCCTATTCCTACAACGATTCGGACCGACAGAAGACACAGGAAAAGGCGGCTATCGGCCTAAGGGCCGCCCAGGAAGTCGAATCGGGTGATCAGGTTTTCCTCGATTCCGGCACGACGGTGATGGCCATGGCCCGAGCCCTCGCCTCACGCATAGATACTGGAGAGCTGGAGGGCCTCAGGATCGTGACGAACTCCCTCATCGTCACCGATCTCCTCGCCGAGCGCTGCAAGGTCATCCTCGTCGGCGGGGAGATCCGGACCGAACGGAGGGACGCCTGCGGCTATCTGGCTGAGGAGTTCCTGAAACGGCTTCACATGAAAAAGGCTTTCTTGGGCTGCGACGCCTTCGACCTCGACAACGGACTCATGACGACCGACGAGCGGACAGCCCACATTAACGAGATCGTCATGAAGAACGTGACTCAGATATTCATCTTGGCGGACGCCAGGAAAATCGGAGAGACATCCTTCGTATCCTACGGTAGCATCGAACAGGTGCACACTCTCATTACAGACGAAAGCCTGGCATCGAACTATCGGGATATCCTGGCGACCAGGCTTACCCGGCTCCTGATCGCGCAGATCGGGGCTTGAGGCGCCGCCCCCAATCCCCTAGCCTCGCTCCAGGTAGCGCTTCCGCACCCGCTCGTAGACCTCATCGCCTATCGCCGGGACGCCGAAGGAGCACTGCGGGGCGAGCTGCTGTCCGGCGACGGCCGGATTGGTGCAAAAGCGGTCGTTCCGATATCGTTCGCGATCGGCCTTATTCCGAAAGTCGGGCATGTCGTAAGGCTTGTTGCCATCCAGGATGGATTTGTAAGCCAAGATGCCGGGTAGGGCCATGTCGAGCGCTTCATAGACATCGATGGACTCCGCGCCTTCAGGGTCGCCCAGAATCTTCTTGATGAAATAGTGCACGGGATAAAAATCGCTCCCGCCGTGGCCTTGGGTCTCCCGCGAAAGAGCCGTATCGGAGGCTCGCCGCGGACGATAGCTTTCGGAGGCCTCCGTTCGGGGGTTTCCCTCCTCGAAGACATGGAGGCGCTCGATGCCCCCGTCCCAACGGTCCGTCTCGAGCATGCCCTTGGCCCCATACAGGGCGTACCAGATCGAGGACGGCTCGCGTTTCAGATAGCCGTGAAGGCTCTTCACCACGGCCTTATTGTCCATCTGCATGACGATCAAGGCCGAGGTGCCCCCGGGAAATCCCTGAGCGGACATATTCGCGGCGTTGGGCGTCTCGTAGCCGGTCACGCGGACGGGCCGAGCGCCCGTGATGTGGACAAGCGGTCCGATGCTATGCGTGCAGTAGTAGGAGGAGTAGAGCCGATTCCGCCAGTGATCCCGTTCTCCATAGGTTATATCGGGCCAGATGGACTCGCAGTCGTGGACATACTCCCCTTCACCATGGAGGAATTCCCCAATGAGCCCTTGCCGATACAACTTGCGCATCTCCTGCGTCGCGGGAAAGTAGCAATAATTCTCGGCATATGCGTAAACCTTGCCGCTCCGCTCCACCGCCTCGGTCAAGTCATAAGCCTGCGATAGAGTTTCCACGGGCAGGACTTCGCTCAATACGTGACGGCCGGAGTCGAGGACTCGGACAGCGAAAGGCGCGTGCTCGTTGGCGTAGTTCGCGAGCACCACGGCGTCCATGTCGTGGTTCAAAAAATCATCGAAGTTCTCGTAAAGCGCGATATCCCGGCCATAGAGGGAGGATTCCTTGGTGCAGGAATCGAGCAGAGGCCGGTATTTGTCGCAGATGGCCACGAGTTCGGCCTCGGGGTGCCGGGCGAGCACCTTGATCATGGCCATGCCCCGAAATGCGCCGATGACGCCTATGCGAATCTTTCGTTCCATGGTGTTCCTATTCCTTCACGGACCCTATCATGAGGCCGCTTACGAAGTATTTTTGCAGGACGGGATAAATCAGGAAAACGGGGATTATCGTGATGACCGTAATGGCGGTCTTCAGCGACTGCGGCGTGATGGCGGAGAGATTAAGGCTCCGCTTGGCCTGTTCCACAGACTGGGACTGGGCCATTAGGAAATTATAGAGGACGTACTGCAAGGGATAGAGATCGGGACTCATGTAGTTGTAGAGCTGCACGTCGATGAAGGCGTTCCATTGATTCACGAAGGTGAAGAGTCCCACCGCCGCGAGCACCGGGGTGCTCATCGGTATGATTATGTACCGGAAGACCTGCAATTCGTTGGCCCCGACCATGATCGCCGACTCCTCGAGGCTGGGCGGGATGCCCTCGATGTAGGTCCGGATCAGGATCATATTGAAGACGTTTACCATATTGGGGACGATGTACACCGCGAAGCTGTTCGTGAGCCCCAAGGTCTTGATGAGTAGGTAGGTCGGAATGATCCCGCCGGAAAAATACATCGTGAGGGTGAAGAAGACCCTGAAGAAGCGCACGCCGATCAGGTTCCGCTTGGAGATGCCGTAGGCCGCCGCCGCCGTGACGGCGAGCATGGCGACCGTGCCTATCACCGATCTGGCGACGGAGATGAAGGCCGCGTTGAGTATGACGGGGTTTCGCAGGAGCACCCGGTACGAGCTGAAGTTGAGGCCCTGGGGCCACAGTAGAAGGCCGGGCTTGACTTGGGAGGGATCGCTGACCGAATAGAAGAGCACGAACAAAAAGGGATAAGCCATGACTATCACGATCAACAGCATCAGCACGGAGTTGAAGAGGTCGAACGTCGCCTCGAGAGGACTCGCGCGCCTCATAGTATCGACCTCGAGGTGAGCCGCTTCGAGAGCCGATTCACCAGGAAAAGGATCGCCAGGCTGACAATCGTCTTGATGATGCCCACGGCGGTCGCGTAGGAATAGTTCATCAGCTTGATCCCGTAACGGTAGATATACATGTCGAAGACTTCCATGGTGGGCCGGTTAGTCGGATTGGTGAAGACGAAGTACTGATCGAGTCCGGAATTGAGTATCCAGCCGCTGTTCATTATGAGCAGGACCAGCACCGTGGACATCATGTAGGGTATGGTTATGTAGATCGCTTTCTGAAGGCGCCCCGCGCCGTCGATGGACGCGGCCTCGTAGAGCTCCTCCGGGATATTGCTGATGGAGGCCAGGAAGATCACGCTGTTGTATCCTAGGATATTCCAGATGTTCACCAGCACGATCAAGCCCCAGGAGTAGCGCTTGTCCCCGAGTATGTTAAGCCCTTCCGCGATGAAGCCGTGCTCCACGAGGAAGGCGTTAACCGCCCCCGTCGAGGTGGAGAACAGGGAATAGATGACCGAGTAGAGGATGACCCAGGACATGAAATAGGGGAAAAAGGTGATGATCTGGATGGACTTCTTCGCCCTGTCGTTGCGCACTTCCTTCATGAGCAGGGAGAAGACGAATGCGGCGAGAAGGCCGCCAACTAGGCTTAGGATATTCATCGCGAGAGTGTTGCGGATGATGGCGAGGGCGTCTCCGGCTTGCCGAAAGAAGGAGCTGAAATGGTGAAGTCCCTTCCATGAGCCCGAGAGGAAGGAGAAGCCGATCTTGTAGTCGGAGAAGGCGATATACCAACCCGTCAGCGGAACATAGGAAAACACCAAGGTCAACAGGAAGGCCGGCAACACCAGCAGAAGGAGATAGCGCTGCCGGATGATTCTTCTCATGAGAGCTCGCACGTTTGCGCACCATCCTTCGATTCGAGAGTCGAGGCGCGCCGCCCAATCGCGGCGCGCCCCTTCAAGCTCTATTTCATCTTGTTCTTGAGCTCGCCCAGGATACGATTATACTCATCGATGACCCGCTGCGGCTCCAGCTTCTTGTAGTCCTCCATGAATCCGGCTAGGAGGCGGTCGTACTCGGCCTCGGTCTTCGCTGTGATCAGGGCGGCGGCGGCCTGGGCGCGGAACTGGGTGACCTTCTCGTTCAGCATGCCGAGATCGCTCGTCGGGTCGATGGCCACGCGAGCCGCGAGACCCACGGGAGCCGATTTGCCGGTCTTGAGCCAATATTCGAGGGAGTTCTTCCAACCGAGCTTCTTGTAGGCCTCGCGCTGGCGATCGGTGAGGGCGATCGCATCCTTCTGGTTCGGATCCATCAGGAGGTTGTAAGCCTGGCCATCGGCGGCGAAGGTCTTCGCCGCGCCGAGGAAGCTGAAGAGACTGAAGCCGTTCTTCTCCGCGTACTCGGGGTCGGTGTTCATTCCCTTGATGAAGGCCGGAGTGGGGACCCGCTTGCCGTTCTTGATCGTATAATGGACCCCCTCGATCCCGCTCTGCAGCAGGACCTGCCCTTCCTCGGAAGACGCCCAGTCGATGAGGGCGAAGAGCCGCGCGGGGTCCCTGACGTTCTTGGTGATGATATACGAGTCGAAGGGACGGGTGATCTCGAGCCGAATCGACCGCTTCTTGTTTTCCTTGACTTGGCTATTGCTGCGGACGGGCATGTTGATGTACTGCATGTTCGCCTTGCCCGCCTTCTGCAACTCGTTGTTGGCGCTGTTGGCCAGCCATAGCGTATACCAGACGCTCAAGGCTCGGCCGCTATTCAGCTTTTCCTGGACCTGAGTGCCGAAGTCGGTGAAGCACTCCTTGTCCAGAAGGCCCTCGCGGTACAGGCGATTGAAGAAATGGAAATTTTCCTGAGTGTTCTTGTTCAGGAAATAATCCTCGAAGCGCTGGGTGTCGTTGTTCCAGCACGTGGCCATATTGTCGCCGGTATCGATGAAGTCGCCGCCCTTCTCGAGCATGACGAACAAGCCCGTCATGCCCCAGGACTCGGCGAGAGGAACCACCATGCCTATCGTCTTCTGGCCATTGGTCGTGGGATTGGCGGCCAGGCCTTTTTTCAGAAAGGCGACGTAATCGTCCTCGCTCAGCAAATTCGGCCAAGCTTGCTGCTCGAGCACGTCCGTCCGCACGCCAATATCGTTGATGTCCAGCCCGACCTCGAATTGCTGAGGCTCGAGCCAGTCCCAATTATAGGTCCTGCCGTTGCCCGTCATCTTCCAGTATGGGAGCTGTTCGCTGAAGCGCTTCTTGAAGTACTTGGACCCGGCGATGTAGTCGTCCAGAGGCAGGGCGGCCCCCGCCTGGATATACTTGTTCAGGATCTCGAGGCCTTCGATACGGACGAGCTCGGGGTAATCCCCGGCGGCCAGCATCATATTCATGCGCTCCTGGGCGTCGGAGGTCATCGAGATAAACTCGAACTCGATATTGAACTTGTCCTTAATGACCTTGCCGATGGCAGTATCGCCGCTCTTTTTGACCGTGGACAGAGCCCCATTGTAAAGGAACGGGATCGTGTACAACTCGTCGGAGGCGGGAGCCTTCGCCGCCTTCTTGCCGCCGGCCGCGAATGTGGGGCCAAGCGCTAGGCATAACACGAAAAGCGCGATAACGCACCGTCGAATATGAAGCCGAACTCTCATCATAGAAAACCTCCCTCACCGCTTCTAAATGAAAATCGATGATATAGCGCCATATTTGGAATTGTCAAGGAATTTACGACTGTAAAGATCATATTTATTGATTGACTCAATCATTGTGATTTATATAATGACAGTTGTTATTCATTATTTTTTACAAGTTGAACGAAGGAGACAAATGCGATGCCGTTCATCGACATGCCACTAAATGAACTTTATGCATACACTGGACGCAATCCCAAGCCCGCCGACCATGACGACTATTGGCGACGCTCTCTCGAAGAGCTGGCCGGTATCGAGGCTAAACTCGAGCTCATTCCCGCCGCCTTTTCCGCGCCCTCGGCTGACTGTTTCGATCTCTGGTTCACCGGCGTCCGCGGCTCGCGAATCCACGCGAAATTTTTAAGACCCAAGCAAGCGGCCGGGAGAATCCCAGCGGTGGTTCAGTTCCATGGATACACCGAGAGTAGCGGTAGCTGGGCGGACAAGCTCGCCTATGTATCGTCGGGATTCGCGGTAGCCGCCCTCGACTGTCGAGGGCAGGGAGGTCTGTCGGAGGATCGGGGAGGAATTAAGGGAAACACCTTTCACGGCCATTTTATCCGCGGAATCGATAGCGGTCCGGACGATTTGCTCATGCGCCACATCTTCCTCGATGCGGCCCAGCTCGCGGGCATCGTCATGTCCATGCCCGATATCGATCCTGGCCGCGTCGCGGCCATGGGCGGCTCGCAGGGAGGGGCCCTGACCGTGGCCTGCGCCGCCCTGGAACCGCGTATCGCCAAGCTGGCGCCCCAGTATCCTTTCCTGAGCGATTACAAGCGAGTCTGGGAAATGGGGCTCGCCGAAGACGCGTATGAGGAACTACGTACCTATTTCCGTCAATCCGATCCCTTACACGAAAGGGAGGAAGAAACCTTCAGGAAGCTTGGCTATATAGACCTGCAATTCCTCTCCTCGCGCATCCGGGGTGAGGTCCTGATGGCCACCGGCCTCATGGATTCCGTCTGCCCACCCTCGACCCAATTTGCACTGTACAACCGCATCTCGGCTAAAAAGAAGGTACTACTATACCCGGATTTCGGGCACGAGGCGCTGCCTGGCTACGACGACCGCGCCTACGCCTTCATGATGGAGCTCCGTTGACAATTTGGATTCCATGATTACCATGTTTATAGATATTCCTGCCGATGCGCATACAGATCGGCTCGCTGAAAGCAGGAGTAACTCGACTATCAGGGTAGCGGCCGCTCTCAAAGCATCAGCCGATAAGCTTCTCGGCATCTAGTGTGGCGTCCAATTCGCTTCGCTCAACCGTAGTAGATGCAAAAGCCCGCCCCGCATGGCCTGAAGGCGCGTCGGGCTTTAGGCGTTCTGTATTGGACGCCACACTAGGACGCTCGCCAGCATCTTCAGAGTAGAATCTCATTGGTCGGCTTTCTCCGACGAGCGGACGGGGCTTCATCCGGATAACCGACCGGCATGAGCGCGGTGACAACGATCTCTTCATCAAAGCCGAAGATGGAGTGAAGCCGCGCTTCGTCGAAGGCACGGACCCAGCAAGTCCCGAGACCGAGGCCGACAGCCATTAACGCTAAATGCTCACCTGCGATTCCGATGTTGAATGCGACATTAGCTGCGAGAAAATCCTTCGGCTGTGTCCTCCATGCCTCAACGCGTGATAGCATCGCCGAGGTCATTGCCTCGCTACGTTCATTATTCGAAGCAAGCTCCCTGACGGTAGCGAGGGAACCCTCTATATAGACGCCCAGATCGACGCAGAGCACTATGACTAGTGGCGCTTTGGCGATGAATCCCTGACGGTTGGCTGCCTCGGAAATCCGATCCTTTGTGGCCTGATCTTGTATCAGCTTTAACCGCCATGGTTGCGAATTGCTACCTGAGGGCGCGAGCCGCACAGACTCGAGGAGAGTCTCCACGGCCTCCTCAGGGATAGGATCAGGCTTGAACTTGCGGATACTCCTCCGCGCCGCTATCGCATCTTCAATGGTCATCCGCTTGTCTCCTTGTTGCTAGATTGTTTCGGTATATATACTGGTTTCTACCCGCGGTCGGGAAGAGCGCACTTTGCCGATACTGAGTTACCGCGAAGATACTGTTGAAACGGCGGAGGGCTTAATGGAGGAGAAAGGTAGGGCGTATGAGACATGCCCAATGGGCGTGGCGATGGGCGTCCTCGGAGGGAAGTGGAAGCTCGCCATTATCTGGCGACTCTTTGAAGGCAAGCTCCGCTTCAACGAGCTACAACGGCTGCTCGGTGGCATAACGGCCAAGGTTCTTGCCCAGCAGCTCAGGGAGCTCGAGGATGACGGCATCGTGTCGAGGCTCTCCTTTCCAGAGGTCCCGCCGCGAGTCGAGTACGAGCTTACCGAGACTGGTCGTTCTCTGGAGCCGGTACTCGACGCAATGTGTTCCTGGGGTAAAAGCCATCTTGCTAAGGACGAGACCGAGGTCGTTGTAACTTTAAAGTCATGATCATTTTCCATTTCAATCGCGCACTAGTCTGGTAGTCAGATAGCCAGACCAGCATGAGGCAATCTCTATTAGTTCCAAGTGTCAGGCTCGTTCGCAGAATGCAAAAGATCGCATTTCTCCCGCTGACTGAGAAAAAGGTGACTCTAAAAAACAATAGATATGTACTTGAAGGGTGCGGCTCAATAGAAGACATCCGTACCTCAAACACCCCGCGCTCCGGCCTCCCCGCTTCCCCCCTTGCCGAAGGCGCTCGAATGATCGCGCCTATCCCTCCATGTCCCTCCCCCTCGGCTTACCCCCCCTAAGGTATCTCATCGAACGTCCGTGAGCCAAAGGCCTAGCGAAGCGTTAGGGGGACGCTCAAAAGGGGGGCGCGGTTTCTGTACGAGCCTCACGCTCAGCGCCATCCGTGGCGCTTCGCTCCCGGCGCTACAGAAAGCCCGAACGCTTCGCTAGGCCTTCGGCTCCGCGTGGAGCGGCCGTTTCTTTTTTTTCACTATTGACCGTGTTACCAATTACTAGTAACATTCGTTTTTGAAATATGAGGTCCGCATCAAGAAAGCGGCCAAGAAGGGCATCGCCAAGGCGCCGAGTCCTGTTCAGGATGCCTTCGTCGCTCTCATGCTCGATCTTGAAGCCAAAGGGCCGATACAGCCGGCCTGGCCGAATTATTCCAAGCTCGGACCTTCAACTTACCATTGCCACCTCGCGAGAAAGTGGGTTGCTTGTTGGAGCTCAGAGTCCGGTTCTATCATCGTGGAGGTTTACTATGCTGGCAGTCGCGAAAGCTCCCCATATTAGGGTTCAGATCACGGGTGTTGGCGCGCGCGCCGTCGCGAGCGCGCTCAAAAAGGCCATCCCGGGTATCACGATCACCAATGATTCCGCGTCGGAACCCCTGCGCGGCTCAGGCTGGTTTGAAAAATTGAAAACCGAACTGACTCCAGGTCGCGCCCTTCGCGTGTATCGGGGAAACGCTGGCCTCACGCTCGCCGCGCTTTCCGAGAAAACGGGTATCCCCGTTCCGCACCTTTCGGGCATGGAGCACGACAAGCGCCCGATTGGTAAGCTCAACGCTCGTCGCCTCGCGGAGGCCCTGAGCTGCGACTACCGGCGATTCCTTTAGCGCTTACCTAGGTCGGCCTCTGATCTTCGCTCAAGCCAAGGGGGCGGCGCGACTACTGTCGCGATGCCCCCGCGGCAGCTCTCGGCCGCCTCGAACAAGTGTCGCCTAACGCATGACACCCGCTCGCCAACGACGGCTAGTATGTCTGCACTGCATCCAGGCCGATCCACGCCGCCTTCTGTCCCTATGGCGATACTGCGTCTTTCATC
>DBTW01000175.1:0-1061 GCA_002307245.1 Spirochaetaceae bacterium UBA1306
GAGGTCACGTCGTTCATCTCGCGCAGGGCCTCGAGCACCTGCTTGGAGCCCTCGCTCTGCTCGGCCATCGCCTGGTTCACCTCCCTCACCACCAGGTCGGTGAGGGCTATCTTGCCCGCGACGAGGGAGAAGGCCTCCTCGGAGTCCTTGGATGCCGAGACAATGTCGCCTATCGCCTCGAGGATGGAGTCGAGCTCCTGGCCGATGGTCCGGGACTGCTCGGAGGCCGTCTCGGAGAGGCGCCGGATCTCGTCGGCCACGACCGAGAAGCCCTTGCCCGCGTCGCCCGCGTGCGCGGCCTCGATGGCCGCGTTCATCGCTAGGAGGTTGGTGTTCGTCGCTATCGAGGCGATCACCTCGTTGGCCTCGAGGAGGGACCTCGATTGCTCGGCTACCTGGGCTATCCGCTCGGCCGCCACGGACAGCTTGTCCTTGCCTGCCTCGGAGGCGCCTGAGAGCTCGGAGAACTCGCCGGCCATCCTGGAGATCGAGGAGGTGACGGAGCCGATGCTCCCGACCATCTGCTCGATCGCGGCCGAGGCCTCGGCGATGCTCGCGGCCTGGCCCTCGATGAGGGCGTCCAGGCTGGCGATGTTGCGGGCGATCTGGCTCACCGCGCTCGAGGATTCCTCGACGCTCGACGACTGGCGCTCGCCCCGCTCGCGAAGGCCGCCGATGTTGGCGTTGAGCTGGGCCACGGCCGATTCGGTCCCGCGGACGCTCTCGCCCAGGCGGTCGCCGATGCCCGAGAGGTCGGACTGGGCGCCCTTCAGGTTCGCGATCACGTCCCGGAGCTTGGAAAGGAAGGTGTTGAAGTCGCCGACCAGCGCCCCTATCTCGTCGTCCCTCTCTATCGCGATCACCCGGGTGAGGTCGGCCTCGCCCTCCGCGATCTCGCGGAAGCCGGCCGCGGCGAGGCCGAGCGGCCGCGCGATGGAGCGCGCGATGACCATGGAGATGCCGAGGGTCACGATCACGCCCACGGCGAGGAGGATGGCGAGGAGGGCGGCGACCGAGCTAACCGCCGCGTCGATCTCGGCGGTGCGCTGGTCGATGGCGAG
>DBTW01000175.1:1398-2244 GCA_002307245.1 Spirochaetaceae bacterium UBA1306
CCCGAGCCGCGTTGGCTGGAGAGCATGGCCTCGCCCAGGGAAGAGAGGCCGCGGTAGCCCTTCTCGTCGGCCCTGGCGATGTCGAGCCGCATCACGTTGGCTTCCACGGGATGGGCGATCACGAGCCCGTTCTTCGTCGCGAGCCAGCCGTAGCCCGTCGAGCCGGCCTTGATCGCCCCGACGAGGCCGGAGAGGATGTCGAGCCGCAGCTGGAGGCCGACGATGGCGGCCACGGAGCCGTCGTCCGTCTTTACCGGGTAGGCGGCGACGACGACCGGGACGCCGAGGGTCCTGGAGACGACGGGATCGGCAATCTCCCAATCGCTCCACTTGCCCATGATCTTCTGGAAGTAGTCGCGGTCCGCGATATTGAAGGAGGGATTGGACGCCGAGAAGGCCTCTCCGTCGGGCCAGGCCACGAAGGAGTCCGAGGCCTCCGAGGAAAGGCTGGCGCCGAGCTCCAGGACGAGCGCCTTGGCGGCCCGCCTGTCCTTCGCGAGGAACTCGCGCCGACCGGCGACGAGGCGGAGCTGGCTGCGGAGTTTATCGACCATCTCGCCGAGCTGGCCCGAGCGGGCCTCGGCCGCCTGCGCCCCGTTCTCCTCGGCCATGACCCTGGCCCTGCTGCCGAGCCTGGCGCCCGCGGCGAGGAGGGCTACGCCGAGCAGGACCGAGGTGTAGATGGTGAGGATGACGGCGATCCTCGCCCCGAGGCCCCGAGGCTTTCTCGCTGCAGCGCCCATGGAATTACCCCTTGTAGCAAAGAATCGGATTGCGCGCCGCGGCCACTTCGTCGAGGCGGCCGACGGGCGTCGTGGTCGGTGCGGCGTGGAGCAGCTCGGGCTC
>DBTW01000175.1:2561-13440 GCA_002307245.1 Spirochaetaceae bacterium UBA1306
TCTCCTTCGACTCGGTCTCGGTCGGCTCGATCATGAGGGCCTCGGGCACGATGAGCGGGAAGTAGATGGTGGGCGGGTGGAAGCCGCAGTCGATGAGGCGCTTGGCCACGTCGAGGGTATGGATGCCCGGGGCCACGTCGCCCTGCACGACGAACTCGTGCATGCAGCGCCTCGGGTACTTCACCTTGTAAGCGCCCTCGACGAGGGCCCGCAGGTAGTTGGCGTTGAGGACGGCCGTCTCGGACATGGCGCGAAGGCCGCCCGCTCCGAGCATGCGCACGTACATGTAGGCCCGCACGATGACGCCGAAGTTGCCGTAGAAGGCCTTCATGCGCCCGATCGAGGACTCGGGCATCGTTAGGCGATACCGGGGCGCCGCGTCGACGCCCTCGGCCCTCATGACTATGGGGCCGGGCAGGAATCGCGCGAGATCGGCGCGGACGCCGACGAAGCCCGCGCCCGGCCCCCCGCCGCCGTGGGGCGTGGAGAAGGTCTTGTGCAGGTTGTAGTGCATGACGTCGATGCCTAGGTCGGCGGGCCTGAGCACGCCGGCCAGGGCGTTCATGTTCGCGCCGTCGCCGTAGACCAGGCCGCCGACTTCGTGCACGGCGCGGGCGATCGCCTCGATGTTGCGGTCGAAGAGGCCGAGGGTGTTCGGGTTGGTGATCATGAGGGCGGCCACCGTGCCGTCCAGCGCGGCCCGGAGCGCGCCCATGTCCACGCCGCCCTCGGCGTCGGAGGGGATGGTCTTGGCCTGGAAGCCCGCCATCGTGCAGGTGGCCGGGTTGGTGCCGTGGGCCGAGTCGGGCACGAGGACGACGCGGCGCTTGGCGTCGCCGCGCGACTCGTGGTAGGCGCGGATCACGAGGGCGCCCGCGAGCTCGCCCTGGGCGCCCGCGGCGGGCTGCAGGCTCCCCGCAGCGAAGCCTCCCAGGGCGCAGAGCCAGGACTGCAGGGAGCACAGGAGCTCGAGCGATCCCTGGCTGAATTCGTCGCCTACGAGGGGGTGGGCGTTGCGCCAGCCGGGCAGGGAGGCCGCGGCCTCGTTGACCTTGGGGTTGTACTTCATCGTGCAGGAGCCCAGGGGGTAGAACTCCGTATCGATCGAGTAGTTCTTCTGCGAGAGCCTGGTGAAGTGGCGCACGAGGCGGAGCTCGTCGAGCTCGGGCAGGCCGAGGGACCCGCGCAGGAGCTCGCACGGCACGGGGGCGGAGGGCACGTCGCCCTCGGGCAGGGAGGCGCACTCGCGCCCGGGGGAGGAAAGCTCGAAGACGAGGGTCTCTTCGCGCAGGTTCATTTCGCGGCCTCCTCGAGGGACTGGGCCAGGAGTTCGATCTGGGCGCGGGTGCACATCTCGGTGACGCAAACGAGGAGCTCGTGCGTCCGCTCCGGGTAGTACCGCGACAGGGGCAGGCCCGGCACGATGCCCCGGCGCGAGAGGCGGGAGGCCAGCTCCTGGGCCGGGAATGGCGTACGGACGATGAATTCCTTGAAGAAGGCAGCCCCGGAGGACAGGGCAGGCACGGAGTAGCCTGGGCGCGCGGCAATGCGCTCCGCGGCGTAGTGCGCCTTGTCCCAGGAGAGCCGGGCGGCCTTGCGCATGCCGGCCTCGCCCATCGCGGCGAGGTAGATGCAGGACTGGAGCATCGCGAGGCCCTGGTTGGAGCAGATGTTCGACACGGCCTTCTCGCGCCTGATGTGCTGCTCGCGGGCGGTGAGGGTCAGGACGAAGCCGCGGCGGCCCCGGCCGTCCTTGGCCTGGCCTACGAGGCGGCCGGGCATCTTGCGCACGAGGGAGGCCTTGGCCCCGAGCATGCCGAGGAAGGGCCCGCCGAAGCTCATGGGGTTGCCGAGGGACTGGCCCTCGGCTGCGACGATGTCGGCGCCGAGCTCGCCCGGCGACTTGAGCAGGCCGCACATGATCGGGTCGGCCTGGGCGACGAGGAGGGCGCCCGCCGCGTGGGCGGCGCGGGCCGCCGCGGCAAGGTCGCCTATCGCGCCCGAGAAGCCCGGATAGGGCGCGGCTACGGCGAAGGTCGAGCCGTCGGCGAGGGCGGCCGCGGCCTCGGGCGCCAGGTCGACCTCGTCCACCCGGATGGGGTAGGCGCGGAGGTAGGAGCGCACGACGTCCTTGTACTCGGGGTGGAGGTCCGCGCAGAGGACGAGGCGGTCGCGCGCCGCGAAGCCGGGGCCGGGGGCGGCCGCCGCGTTGTACGACATCAGTATGCCCTCGGCGAGCGCGGTGGCCCCGTCGTAGTGCGAGGCGTTCACGACCTCGACCCCGAGGAGGGCCGCGGCCATGCTCTGGTACTCGAAGATGGCCTGGAGGGTGCCCTGGGAAACCTCGGGCTGGTAGGGCGTGTAGGCCGTGAGGAACTCGCCGCGCGAGGCGAGGGCGGGGACGACGGCGGGGATGAAATGGTAATAGGCGCCCGCCCCGAGGAACCAGGCGGAGGCTGAGGCGGTGAGGTTCCGGGCGGCGAGGGCTTCGATCTCCCGCATCGCCTCCATCTCCGACAGGGGCGACGGGAGCTCGATCTCCGGGAAGCGGGCGCGCTCGGGGATGTCCGAGAAGAGCTCTTCGACGCTCCCGGCGCCGATCCGCTCCAGCATAGCGGCGCGATCGGCGCCAGTGGCGGCGAGGTACGGCATCGCCTAGTCCTTGCCCGATTCCTTCTCGTAGGCGACCGCGTCGAGGAGGCCGTCGAACTCGACGGGCTTGGCGGCCTTGATGCGATACAGCCAGCCCGCGCCGTAGGGGTCCTTGTTGACAAGGGAGGGATCGCCCTGCAGGGCCCCGTTGACGGCCGCGATCGTCCCCGAGAGGGGCGAATAGATGTCGCTGGCGGCCTTGACCGACTCGACCACCCCGACGACCGCGCCCTGGGCGACGCTCTTGCCGGCCTCGGACATCTCGACGAAGACTATGTCGCCCAGGGCTTCCTGGGCATGGTCGGAAATCCCCACGACGTACTCGTCGCCGTCCTTGCGGACGTACTCGTGCGAGCTCTGATAGCGGCAGCTTGGATCGATCTTCATGGGCGTCTCCTCATCAATGCTGGTCTTATCGCCTATACGCGGGCAGGTAGAGCGGCCGCTTCACGACGACTGCGTCGCGCGGCTTGTCGCGGATCGAGACGGCCAGGGCCGTGCCGACCTTGGAATACTCGGGAAGGACGAAGGCGTTCGCGGCGTACTTCTTGACCGTGGGGCAGAACATGCCGGCGACGCAGCGCCCGGCCGGCCTCCCCTCGGGGTCCAGGACCTCGAAGCCCTCGCGGGGCACGCCCCCGGCCACGTCGAGGCCCACGAGGCGTCGCGCGGGGCCCGAGGCGACGACGGCCTCCACGGCGGCGCGGCCGACGAAGTCCTTGGCGAAGTCGCAGGCCCATTTGAAGCCGGCCTCTATCGGGTTTATGGAGGGGCCGATCTCGTGGCCGTGGAGGGGCATGCCGGCCTCGAAGCGCAGGCTGTCGCGCGCGGCGAGCCCGACCGGCGCGACCTCGATGCCCAGGCGCGAGCCTTCCGCGAGGAGAAGCTCCCAGAGCTCGAGGGCCCTCTCTGCGGGGAAGAAAAGCTCGCCGCCGTCCTCGCCGGTGTAGCCGGTGCGGCCGAAAAGCACGGGGATCCCCGCGATCGCGATCCTCCCGGAGGTGAAGCGCTGCAGGCCGGAGGCGCTGCCCCGGCCCGCGACGGCGTCGAGGAGCTCGATGGCGCGGGGGCCCTGGACGGCGATCATGTAGGTGTCGTCGGAACGGTCGGCGATCGCGACGCCCTTGGGCGCCCGCGCGCGCATCCAGGCCAGGTCCGAGGCCCTGTTGGAGGCGTTGATCACGATCCACCAGCTGTTCGTGAGCTTATAGACGAAAAGGTCGTCCAGCACGAAGCCGCGCTCGTCGAGGAGGAGGGAATAACGGGCCTCGCCCTCGAGCATGTCGAGGACCCTGGCGCTCACCAGGCTCGATATGAAATCGTCGGAGCCCGGGCCGCTGAGCTCGACCTGGCCCATGTGGTCTATATCGAAAAGCCCCACCGACCGTCGGCAGACGAGGTGCTCTTCTACCGCGCCGGAGGGATAGGAGATGGGCATATCGTAGCCCGCGAAGGGAGCCATCCTGGCTCCGCGAGAGAGGTGCCAATCATGGAGCACCGTTGCATTCACTTGAGCCTCCTTGGAGCGGTGTAACTCAATGCTGTCGAAGAAAGTCTAGCATAGCGGCCGATTCTGGGCAAGGCGAGGGCGAATCCGCGATTTAGGATCCTTGACATGGGCCGTAGCCGGCACAATGCTTCATTATATTTACATCAGTCGAACACGGAGGGCACACAAATGAGAAGGGAGAGAGCGCGACGAGTTCTAGCATGCGCATTTGCGGCCGCCTTCGCGATCCTCGCGGCCGGCTGCCCCGACGAGGGCGCCAACAGCGTAAAAAGCGAGCTCCTCAAACCGGTCTCGGTCACGATCTCCGGGAAGGTGACGGACGCGCAGTCCGGCCTTCCCGTCGCGGGGGCCCTCGTCCGAGTGCAGCGCCTCCTCGGGTCCGCCTACGATTTCGCCCAGGAGGGCTCGGCCGACGCCTCGGCCACGACCTCCGCGGACGGGAGCTTCGCCTTCGCGAAGGCGCTTTCCCTCGATGTGGACAGCTATCAATACTTCCTTTATTTGAGCGACCCGAGCGGCGCCTATTTCGACAACGGCTCCATCTCGGTCTACGCGATGCGCGACACCGCCCTCAGCTACTCGGGAGTCAAGCTCGTCTCGAAGGCGGTCACCACCTATACCGTCGTGTCGGGCCGGATCAAGGACCTCCTCGACGGCGGCGCGATCGCCGGCCTCGAGCTGCGTCTGTACCGCAAGGGAGAGTCGAGCGCCGCCTTCACCGCCCTATCCGCCGCCGACGGCACTTTCAGCATCCCGAACGTCCCCGCGACCCTCTATTCGCTCGAGCTGGACGGCAGCGGCCTCGCGACCCCGTATATCAAGGAAGCCTCGGACCTAGTCCTCGCGAACAGCCTGACCAACCCCCTGGGCGACCTCCGAGTCTCGAAGGCCTCGACGGGAGACGACCTCCGCATCGTCCTGTCCTGGACCGACCCGAGCCTCGACCTCGATTCCTCCTTCAGCCTGCCCGTGCCCGGCTTCGATTTCAACCATCTCGGGACGAGGCAGGTGAAGCTGCAGTCCTCGATCATCAGCGTCAATCCCGCCTTCAAGTTCGCGGAAGGTACCGCCTATTGGCCCGAGAACATGGGGGGCGCAGCGGACGCGACGAACCGCGTCGTCGTCAACAAGGACAAGCTGAGCCACGCGGTTTCCGCGACGACGATCGCGGAGCTCGACAAGAACTCGGCCGACGGGTCGGTACCCGAGGTCACGACGGTCCACAAGCAGAATCCCCTCGCGAGCTTCCCCTCCAAGCTCGCCTATAACTACGACTTCGTGAAGGACGGGACGCTGAAGGCCTACTATCCGATCGGCATGGGAGTCTTTAACGTGATCTGCGCCACCTCGACCGGCTCGATCTACGATTCCGGCGCCAAGGTCAAGGTCTACCAGGGCTCGACCTACGTCGGCACCTTCTCGGTGGCCGAGCTCGCGATCGACTCGGGCGAGTCCAACCGCCGCTACTGGCCGGTCCTCCAGGTCGAGATGGGCTATTCGGCGTCGAGCCCGGCGGGCGCGGGCGACATCTACTTCCGCGTCGTGCCCTACGGCAGCGCCGGCGCCCTGCCCAGCTCCCGCTTCGCGGGCTACTTCTACCAGGAGACGGCCCTACCGGGGAACGAGAGCTATACGGTCCTCCTCGACAAGGCGCACTACGACCGCGATTACATCCTCTCCCCGGCGCCCTACTTCGAACGCGTGCTGGCGAGCGCCTCGGGAAGGATCTATAGCTACGACTGGAACGGCGGCCTATCGTGGAAGGCCAAGGCGAGCGCGCCGTCCTCGCCCCGCGCATATACGGCCGGGTTCTATTGGGGCATCGGCGCCGAAACCCTCTACCTCGCCCAGGACAGCGGCGCCGCGGACAGCCCGATCTCCACGGCGACGGGCGCGTCGTCCGGCCTCGACGCAATTACCGCCCTCGACTCGGCCATGGCGGACGCAGGCCTGACTGCGGGCGTCACGGTCCGCGATGCCTGCATGCTGCGTTTCCAGTCCGACCAGAGCTTCCTCCTCCTCGCGACGGACAAAGGCCCGCGAGGCGCAGGCACGCCCGTGCTCGCCGAGCAATCGCCGAAGCTCGACGCCCTGCAGAACGGATGGGCGGACAACACTTCAGGCGCCGTCTTGAGCGGCCCGAGCGCCCGGCAATTGACCCGCACGCTGCCGATGCGCGACCGCTACGGCGCCATCGGCGGATACGCGCTCATCGGCGGCCAGGGATTATTCCTCCTCAACGCCTACTACGCGAAGTACAACTTCAACCTGAATTCCTGGGATACCGACGGGGCGGGCGGCTTCGCCGTCAAGGCGGGCTTCCAGGACATAGTCAACATGGACGCAGGGAACACCTGCAACTTAAGCGGCATCGGGACGATCGTGACCGCCCTGGCCGAGGTGCCGCCGGCGAGCGCCACCTATTCCTTCATCGCCGCCGTCAAGGAAGGGGCTTCCCTTGCGCCCAAGCTTTACCAGATCAACCTCACGGGCTCGGGCGGAGCGGCGTCCATGCCGGGCAGCCCGCATATCTCCGCGCTGCCCGACCCGGGCTTCGGGATCAACGACCTGATGTTCGTCCTCGTCGACCGCGAATGGGTCCTCCTGGCCGCGACCGACTCCGGCATCCGGCTCAGCCGCAGCTACTCAACCGGCTCCTGGACGCCCTACCTCGCGGACATGCTCGGGGGCTTCAGGATCACCAAGCTCTTCGACTACGACGGCAAGCTCGGCGTCTTCGCCGAGGGCAACGGGCTCATGTACGGGCCGTATCCGGAATGAGGGCGAGGCGAAGCATGAAGCGAACGATCCTCATCGCCGCGGCCCTGGCCTCGGCCGCCGCCTCGTGGGCCCAGGCCCCGAGCCTGCCGGAGCTGCTGCGGCCCTCCATGGTCAAGCTCGGCGTCATGCCCAATCTCGACGGACTCCTCGACGGGAACTTCGCGGCCACGGTCAGGTGGTCCCGGTCGCTATCGAGCTCGGTCTCGGCCGACTACTCGGGCCGCAGCGATTCCCAAAAGGACAGCTCGGGAGAGGCGGTCCTCGAGGCCAAGACCTTCGGCCGCGATTACTCGGCGCACCTGAAGCTCCTCGACTTCCTCCATCCCATCGCGCTCGGGGCGGGCTCGGGCCTGGGCATCGGCGCCGCCCTCGCCTGCTCCTACTCGGGCGAATCGAAGAGCATCTCCGGCTACAAGACCGTGCAGGGCGAGACCGTGTTCTTCAACCAGGACCGCCTCGTCCACAGGATCATGCCCACGGTCGACCTCGGCGCCGCCTTCGCGGCCGGCCCGTCCCTCACGGGCTCGGTCGGCGGGGCCTTCCTACCCTACGTCTACATGATCGAGACCGGCTCGAAGCTCTACTCGACCTACGACGAGGCCATACCCTATACCCTGCATAACGCCTGCAAGGGCTGGCGAGCGGAGGCGGAGCTGGCGGCGGTCGGGGGCCTCGGCGGGGCCTCGCTCAAGGTCGAGCTCACCAGCCTCTTCGGCAAGTACGGCACGGTCCAGAAGGTCGTCACCGGGAACTACGCCACCACGATCGAGACCTATTCCGACTACGCCTCCCTCGAGGGATCGGCGACCCTCGAGCTGAAGCTGGGCTTCCTGAAAAAAAGCCTGGGCCTCGTGCCGGCCATCAGCCTGGGCTGCGGGCTCTCGAGCGAGGCCTTCGAGGGCGCCAAGCTCGATCCGAGCCTCCGCTGGCGGGCGGGAGTCACCGTGGGATCGAGATAGCTAAAAGGAGCCGGGCGATTCGAGGTGGCCTATACGCAGACCGCGGAACGCGGTCCCTACGATAAATTTCCTCGCAGTCAGGCCGCCCCTTATCGCCTAAAAGGAATTTCGCGATAAGGGGCGGCCTATATAGACGCCCTCGCCGCCCAGGTAGTCGTGCGTCTCGCCTTCGATGAGGATCTGCACGTCCTGCACCGTGGGGAAGGCCGTGGCCGTGTACACGATCTGCTTGAGCTGCCCGGCGTAGCCCTCGATGCCGTAATGGTTGTACATGAAGGCCTCGCTGAAATTGAGGACGGCCGTGGAGCCTCGGACCTGGGCGGAAAGGAGCTTCGTGCCCTGGGGCACGAGCGAGATGAGCTTCTTGCGGATCTCGGACTCGCTGGGTCCCTTGAGCAAGGCGCCCAAGGAATCGAGGAGGGGCGAGTCCGAGGCGGGGATCTGCCGCTTGACTTCCTGCCGCACGATGACCCCGTCGTCGTCGATCCTGACGAAATAGAGGGAGGCCGAGCGGCTGCGCGCGGGCTGGGCCTGGGCCGGCGCGGAGGCCTTGGGCGCCGGCGCGGAGGCCTTGGGCGCCGGCGAGATGGGCGCGGCCGCCTTGGGGCTCGAGGCGAGGGGAGCTTCCGCGTCATCCGCCGCCTTGGTAGCGGCGGGCGCCTTCGGCTCGGCCTTGGGCGCCGTCGGCTTGGCGTCCGGCGAGGGCTTGGGCGCGGCGGGCAGGGCGGGCGCGACGCTCGGGGCCGAAGGGCTCGTCGCCGAGGGCGCCTTGTCCGCGCCGGTCTGGGTCTTCACGATCTCATGGAAATTGGTGCGCGAGAGGGTCGCCTGGATCTTGCCCCAATTGAGCGCGAAGACGAAGAGGACGATGACGATCGCCGAGAGCCAAAAGACGGTTCCAGCGTTGGATCCTGAGTTTCTATCGTTGCGCTTCCTGGCGGCCATATCGTTTCATGATAAGAATCGGTCGATTCCTGGTCAATCGTCAGCGGCAAGCGGAATCTCGCGGATGTCCCGCTCGGGATCGGGATCCCGGCCGGGCTCGAGGAAGGCGACGCGAAGCGAGCCCGGGTCGTGGAACTGGACCAATCGGCCATGGGCGCGCAGGGAGTAGCGGCCGCTCACGGGCCTATGGCCGGCGAACCAGAGGACTCCCGGCGCGAGGGCCGGGCCGAAAAGGGCCTCTATGCTCCGCTCCACCGAGCCCTCCTCCGCCCCGTCGTTGGGCGTCCAGATGAGGGCCTCGACGACCTCGGGCCGCGAGCGGCACTCGACGAGGTCACGGGCCGAGAGGGCGAAGGCGGGCTCGCCGTGGCTCGCGACGAAGCGGGGACCCTTCGCCAGCAGGGGCAGGGCCAGCTCGAAGGCCCGATACGAAGAGAGGAGCCCTTCGCCGTAGGTATCCATGAACCATGAGGCGGTCATCTCACCTTCGACCGCAAACTTGTAGAAGGAATGGTCGCCGCGGCCTTCCTCGTCGGTCACGTTGTCGTGGTTGCCCTTGAGGAAATGGAAGAGGCCGGGATAGGCGGCCTTGGATCGGAGGACGATGCGCGCCGTCCTGAGCGCGAGGGACATCTCCAGGTCCATCGATTCGCGCGTGGCCCAGCCCGAAGAGTACTCGTCGTAGGCGCGCATCCAGCGCTCGCGGGCGCCGCCCGACTCGGTATGGAACAGGTCGCCCAGGCAGACGAGGCTGGCCTCGCCCGCGGCCAGGAGCTCCTCAAGCCTCGCCCCTTTTCCGCGCGGCCTCCAGCCGAGAACCCGCTCCAAAAAGGCGGGACGGGCGTGAAGGTCGGGCACGAGGGCGGCGGGAAGCTCCGGCAGGATGAGGAGCCCGCCCGGCCTGCCGCTAGAGTCGCGGGGACGGAGCCCGGGCGGCTCGGCCTCGAGCGCGGCCCTCGCCGCCTCGACGAGGGCGGAGAGCTCGGGCCTTCCGGGAAGGGCCCGATCCGCCGGCCTCCGATGCACGGCCGCCCCCTAGTCCGCCGTCTCGAGGCGCTCGAGCCAGTCCTTGGCCGCGGGGTCCTCGGGGTCTATCTCGAGGGCGGCGCGGAAGAAGCCAGCCGCCTCGCTCGCCTTATCCTGCCTCACGGCGATCGCGCCGAGATTGACGATGACCTTCACGTTCTCGGGCTCGGCGCGCAGCGCCCGCTCGAGAGCCTTGCGGGCCTCGCCGACCCGCCCCAGCTCGAGGAGGCAGATCGAGAGCTCGTTGAGGGTGTCGACGCCCTCGGCGCCCAGGGCGAGGGCCTTCTCGAAGGCGGTGCGCCCCTCCTCCCATCGCCCGAGCCTGCGGTTCGCCCAGCCGACGAGGAACCAGCCGTTCCAGACCTCGGGATGCCTCTCGATGAATTCCTCGGCCTTCGCGAGGCCCTTCTCCTCCTCGCCCAGGCGGATGAAGTCGAAGGACTCCTTGAACACGTTATCGAGATAGCCCTGCTCCCCCAACTTCTCGAGGACTTCCTTGGCGCGGGCCTTCTTGTCCTCGTCGTCGGCGATCTTCACGTAGGTCTCGAGGAGGGAGGCTGCGCGCTCGAAGTTGCGCCTGCGCATGAAAAAGAAGGCGGCGTTGAAGAAGGCCGGAGGGAAGGGAGGCTCGAGGGCCAGGAGGCGCTTGTAGGCGTCGAAGGCCCGTTCGTCCATCTCCTCGGCGAGCGCCTCGCGCTCGGACTGGGCGTAGAGCTCGGCCCGGTCCTCGCAGAGGATGGCCAGGTCGAGGAGGGGCTCGGGCGCCTCAGGGTAGAGCCCCGCGAGGGCGAGGAAGATCTCCTCCGCTATCTCCCAGTCCTTGTTGCGGGCCTTCGCGATGCCGGCCTCGGAGAGCTCGGCCAGGATGCTCGGCTTCACCGCCTTCACGAAGGCGCGGTAGTAGTCGGCGTGCTCGTGACCGGGCCTCCAGGCGAGGAGCCTGAGCATGCCCGCGACGAGGGCCTCGGGAGTGATGGCGCGCGGGTCGAAGGCATCGGCCGCGGGG
>DBTW01000197.1 GCA_002307245.1 Spirochaetaceae bacterium UBA1306
CTCCTGCCTTGTTGCGGCGGTGCGCGCGGGCGGGGGCGACGGGCGCGTCCTGGAGGTAGGGCCGCGTACCCTCGCCCCCGAAGCCGTAATCGGTGGAGATATGGATCAGCCGCGCGCCGATCTCGCTGGCGACTATCGCGATGTTCTCCGCGCCCGTCGCGTTTATCCTCCGCGCCAGGGCTTCCTCTTCCTCGGCCTTGTCCACGGCGGTATAGGCCGAGCAGTTGACTATCCACTCGATCCTCTTGCCCCGCGCGCCGGAGCGCAGGGCCGCGAGGTCCGTGATATCGCATTCGCGGTCGCTGCCGAAGTGCTCGAGGCCCTTCGCGGCCAGGATCAGGCCAAGCTCGGTGCCGAGCATGCCTTTGTTGCCGATCAGCCAAATCATTCGATGCTCCCGTTTAGAAAGTCGCGGCGTCCTTGAAGGCGGGCAGGGCGGCGTCGCGCGGAGAGACGCTCACCTCGCGCGTGGGCCAGGAAACGGCGATATCGGGGTCGTCCCATCGTATGCCGCGCTCGCTCGCCTTGTCGTACTCGGCCGTGCACTTGTACAGCAGGTGGACGCGGTCGCTCAAGGCCACGAAGCCGTGGGCGAAGCCGGGAGGGAGCCAGAACATGCGCTTGTTCTCGTCGGAGAGCTCTACGCCGACCCACTTCCCGAAGCTCGGCGAGCCGCGGCGGATGTCCACCGCGACGTCCCAGATCCTTCCGTCCACGACGCGGACGAGCTTTCCCTGGGCGAAGGGGGGAAGCTGGTAGTGCAAGCCCCGGAGGATGCCCTTGGATGAGAGGGAGTGATTGTCTTGCGCGAATTCCCCCGCGATGCCCTGGGCCGCGAATTCGGACTTCTTATAGGTCTCCATGAAGAAGCCGCGCTCGTCGGGGAAGACCCGGGGGCTAATCAAGATCAGATCGGGGATATCGAGATGCTCGAACACAAAGCCCATGAGGACCCGCCTTATTTGCGGACATCATATTGACGGAGGGGCGCATTGGCAAGTCGATCGCGGCTCATTGATCCGGGAGTATGCCCTTTGCCCTCGCGTCGATCGAGTTGAGGGTCTGCATGAGCACCTGCTTCTCGATCAAGTCTATGAGGCGGGCCTCGACGAAGCGCTTGGCCTCCTCGCTGAAGATGCCCGCCGTGATGCAGTAGCCCTTGCCAGCCTTGAGGTCCTTGACGCGGGCGTGGAAGTCGCGCACTGACAGCTCGCCCACGGTGCCCTGGGAGCGGATGAAGCGGAACAGAATGAGGTCGGACCACTTGGAAGTTTCGATCTCGGCCAGGATATCGGCCCAATCGTTGCCCTGCACCGAGATGTCCGTGATCTTGACCTTGGCCTTCGGGAAATAGAGGAGGGCCACCTTCCGGCAAAGGGTCACGAAATCGCTCGTGGAGCCCAGGAGGAAGATCTGTAGGTTTCGATTGGAATTGAGTTCCTTGTACTTCACGAGGAGGGAAGGCACGTCCTTGAAATTGGGGTAGACCGACTGGATCTCGTTGAGGAGGCCGACTGCCTTGCCGATATCCTGCATCTTGAGGGCGGCGGCCGCCAGCCGGTACTTGAGCTCGGCGACGGTCTCCGGCTTGGTGTTCTGGTGCTTGAGGCCTATCTCGAAATCGGCCACGGCGCGATCGTACTGCCTCTGATTCAGGTGCACGGTGCCCGCGAAGAGGGAGGCCGAGGGACCCAGGCTGGGGTCCGCGCGCAGGTGGCTGAAGATCTTGAGGGCCTGGTCGAGGTTGCCCAGCTCGTAATAGCACTCGGCGGCCGCGAAGAGGGACTCCTTATCGTCGGGCTCGAGGTCTATGGCCTTGCGCAGGGAGACGAGGGCTTCCTTGTAGGCCTTTACCTTGAAATAGGCGTTGCCGAGGTAGCGCAGGGCCGCGGCGTGCTCGGGCTGGGCGTTGACCGCCTGCTTGAGGAGGGCCACGGCCTTCTCGTAGGCCTTCCTTTGATATTCCAGGACGCCGAGGTTGTAGTCCACCTCGAAGTCGTCCTGCTTGAAGCTCCTCGCGACCATGAGGCCGCGATAGGCGTCTTCGGGCCGGCCTAACTTCAGGGCCGCGATGCCATAACGCTCGTTGGCCTCGAATTCGTTGACCTCGGGGTTGCCCGCGCCGGCCTCGACGACCACCTCGTAGGCCTTGAAGGCGCGTTCCCAATCCTGGTCGTCCCAGGCCACGGCTCCCATCGCGGTCAGTGCCCCGAGGTCCTTGGGGTTGGAGGCTAGGCGGCGGTTGGCCTCCTTGAGCATCTGCGCCCTATCCTTGCCCTGAAGCCTCTTCTTGCCGCCGACCGAGGGGACTTCTCCCTTTTTTGCCGACATGAGGACGCTGAGCACGACGGCGAACACGAGTATTATGACTATGATGACGACGACGGGGAGCAATCCCATAGGCTCAATAGTGGGGGTTCGGGGCCCTACTGTCAACCGCGGCGCGTAATTCGCGCATAAGCTTCTTCATGTCCCCGGCGCCGAAGGCCCGCATGATCCCGGCCTGGCCCGGGAAGCGCCGCTCGACGCAAGTATCCAGGGAGTAGGTAACGCGGGTCTCGACCCCCGAGGCGGACGAGCGCTCTTCCAGGCCCCAGGCTCCGCGGGAGAACAGGCAGGAGCCGTCGGTCTCGATGGACTCGAAATCGACCGTTGCCGACGCAGGCCCCGATCTATGGAGGCCGTTCTTGAGCACCAGATCTGACAGGAAGGCCAGGCCGAGGATCCGCACCCCCGTGCGCTGCTCGGTCTCCGACTCGCTGCCCGTATCGTACCTCACGCGGATCGCGTCGATGCGCGAGAAGATCTTGGGGGAGGCCGCGAAGTCCCAGAGGGTCGCGATAACCTGGTCCATAGGCGACCGAAGCACGCACTCGAATTCGGCCCTGAGGCGTATCCAGCTCCCGCCATTTTCGTCGGTATAATCCGAGACCGAGAAGCCGATTTGCCTGGGGCCGGGATCGGCCGTCGCCGCGGCCGGCGCCGAAACGGCCAATAAAAGGGCAAACACGGCAAGGGCCCTGAGGGCCGCCGCCGCGGGAAACGATCGAGTGTCATTGCCTAGCATATTACCTCGAGATATATTAGACGCTTGTCTATGAGGAGCGCGCATCGTGAGGATCGCCCTTGTCACCGATTGCTACTGGCCGCGAGTCAACGGCGTCACGGTATCCGTCCAGATCTACCGCGACGAGCTGATTCGCATGGGGCACGAGGCCATCATCCTCTGTCCCGAATACCCCAGCTCCTTCGGCCCCGTCCGCCGCGAGGCGAGCGTTCGCCGCTTCCGTTCCATGGCCAACGGAATCTCCAAGGAAGACCGCCTCATCAGGCCGGCGGCCTTCGCCGCCTTCTTCCGCGCCCTCGAGCGCTTCAATCCCGACGTCATCCATATAAATACCGAGTTCATGGCCAATATCGTGGCCCGGGCCTACGCCAAACTGCGCGGCTATCCCATCCTCGTCACCTCGCACACGGACTGGGAAGACTACATCGCCAACTACATCACCTTCATGCCCGAGCGCTTCATGAAAGCCACGGCGCGCTTTATCATGCGGTCCCTCTACCGCACCGCCGACGTGATCATCACGCCATCGCGCACGCAGCAGCGCAAGCTCGAGGGCTATAACATACGCAAGCGCTACATCGTCATCCCGACGGGCATTTCCGGCGACTTCGCCCCCAGGGGGCCTTCCGACGTGGCGGCATACCGCGCCTCGCTCGAGGCCAGGTTCCCGCGCCTCGCGGGGAAGCGCATCATCCTCTTCGCGGGCCGGGTGACCATAGAGAAGAACGCCAAATTTCTCCTGTCGGTGCTCAGGCGAGTCCTGGCCTCGCGCGGAGACGTCGCCCTCGTCCTCGCGGGGGACGGCCCGGCGCGGGCCTCCGTCGAGTCCGCCGCGAGGCGCTGGGGCCTCGCGGATTCCTGCGCCTTCATGGGCTACGTCGACCGCTCCGAGCT
>DBTW01000137.1 GCA_002307245.1 Spirochaetaceae bacterium UBA1306
GCCTGCTTCTCGGGGCTGGACTGGGCGCTCACGGCGAAGGTGGAGTCGACGTCGGCGAAGAAGCGGTTCTCGGCCTTCTTGTTGCTCCAGGGGAAGGGGATGAAGCCGGAGTTGAGCGTGGGATGATCCTTGGCGTTGGGCAGTGCCCAGAGGCCCTGGACCATCATCGCGGCCTCGCCCTTGATATAGGCGGCCTGCTGCTCGTCCCAGTTCATCTCGACGGCGTTGTCGCCCATATTGGCCTTGTACCAGTCCATGATCTTGAAGATGCTGGCCATATCGACGTTCTTGTCGAAGCTGGTCTCGCCCTTGTTCATGGCGGCGACGAACTTGAAGAGGCCATCGTTGCCGACCTTGGCGCCGAGCATGGAGCTGTGGAGCATCTCCATGAAGTGGCCGATGGACCAGTTCTCCTTGAGGAGGCCGGCGAAGGGCGTGACGCCATTGTCCTTGAGGGCCTTGGCGGCCTTCTGGAGCTCGAGGTAGGTGGTGGGGGCCTTGAGATTGTACTTGGCGAAGATGTCCTTGTTGTAGATGATGCCGATACCGGCGAAGTCCATCGGGACGGCGTAGAGCTTGCCGTTGTAGGTGACGGCGGGCTTGGCCCCGTCGATGACCTTGGACATGATCGGCTGCTTGGTCAAGTCGAGGTAGTAGCCGTTCTTGGCGCTCTCGATGACCGACGAATAGGAAGCGGCCTGGATGAGGTCGGGCAGCTTGCCGGCCGCGGCCGCGGCCGCATTGGTGGCCCCGCCGTCGTTCGGGTGGATCTCGGTCACGATCGTGATCCCAGGGTTGGCCTTGTTGAAGGCGGCGAGCAGCTTGGGAAGGGTCTGGGTTATTTCCTGCTTGTAGAAACTCATCGTGAGCTGCTGGGCGCCGACTACGCCGATCGCTACCACGCACATCAGGCATACGACGAAGAACTTTCCGAGCGAACGATTCATGGTTCCTCCTCTAAACATCCGGACTACGCATTGAAGCATCGTATATCCGGAACATAGAGCAAATTATTAAACCGGTTTTCTTACCTGTCAAGTCAAAAAAACCCTTTACTAAACCGGTTATGTGGAATGTCCACTATCTATGGAAACATATTTGCATAAAAATGCAACAACCCAGTTCATTTCCGAATGAACTTGAGCAAGAGGCCCTCTCGCATAGTATAGTTGAAAAGTTCAACATATCTCTTGGGAGCCTTGAATGATCCGCCTAGGTCTTTGCTCGGGAGCATGCATCACACGCGACATCCAAGGAGTCATTGCGACGGCCCTGAATGCCGGGCTGGACGCGGTTGAATGGTCGGCCGATGTCCACGTCGCCCTCCACGACCTCAAAACCGCCGAGAGCGCGATGATATCCACCCTTTCGGCTGGGCTTACCACGGCGTCGTACGCTTCGCTCTACCGCGCGGGCTCCGAGGACGCCGAGCTCGGCCGCTTCGATGAATGGCTCGGGGTCGCTTCGGTGCTCCAATCTCCCGTGATGAGAATCTACGCCTGCGCGCAGGCCGAGTCGGGCACCTTGGTCAAGAAGGCAGCCGCGCTGACGGAGAGTCTTCTGCGTCTCGGAGACCGCGCGGCGAAAAAGGGCATAACCATCTGCGTCTCGATGGGTCGAGGCACCTGCCTCGACCGCTACGAGCGGGGCCTCGAGCTCGTAGCCTCCGCGGACCACGATTTCGTGCGCCTCGCCTGGGAGGACCTCCCGCTTACGCGTTCCGAGGATGCGACCGCCGCCCTCGAGGACATAGGAAAGATGGTAGGCATCGCCATCGCCCGCTGCGTCGGGCGCGACGGGGCGCAAAAGACCGTAGCCGTCGACGAGGCCGCATGGCGTTCCAGGCTACGGGCCTACAAGCTGGCGGAAGGTGACCCGAAGATGAGTTCCTTCGTATTGCTCGGGGCATCGAGGGCCGAAGGCCCCGACGGGGACGATGCCCTCGCGGCCGACGCGGCGGCCTTGCGCGCCCTCGTCGAAGAGCTCGAGCCCAAGCGCAGGGCCTGAAAGCAGGGCGCCCCGCTAGGGCTTCGCCGCGCGCTCCGCCGCCTTCGCCGCGTTCCAGAAGCCATCCATCCGCTCCATGTTCGCGGCCTTGAGCTCCAGGCCGGCCTCGGCCATGGACTTTTCCACGGCGCGGAAACGCCGGGAGAATTTCTCGTTCGCCGCGTGGAGGGCTATGGCGGGATCGACGCGGAGGAAGCGCGACAGATTGACGGCGCTGAACAGCAGGTCGCCCAGCTCCTCCTCCAGGGCGCCGCGGTCCCCGCCCGCGACGGAGGCCTCGTGGGCTTCCGCGAGCTCCTCGCGGGCCTTGGCCCAGACGCCCTTGGCGTCGGCCCAGTCGAAGCCCGCCTTGGCGGCCTTCTTCTGCAGCTTGTAGGCGCGCTCGAGGGGAGGCAGGGCCCTCGAAACCCCGTCGAGCAGCGAGTCTTTCCTGCGCCGGCCCTCGACCTTCTCCTTGATCTCGTCCCACTGCTTGACCACGGCCTCGGGCGTGTCCGCGCTGGCGTCGCCGAAGACGTGCGGATGGCGGCGCACGAGCTTCTCGCACACGCCCGCCAAGGCCTCGGCCACCGTGAAGGAGCCCGACTGCTCGTAGATGTAGGGGATCATAGTCGCGAGCATGTAGAGGTCGCCGACCTCCTCCGCGACGTGGGCGGGATCGCCCTCGTCAATCGCCTCGACCAGCTCGTAGGCCTCCTCGAGGACGTCGCCGCGGAGGCTCTTCGGAGTCTGCTCCTTGTCCCAGGGGCAGCCATCGGGAGCTCGGAGCCGCGCCACGATCGAGTAGAGCCGACCGAAGGCCGCGGCCGCATCCGGCGCTCCCGAAGCCTGGCCGGGGGAATCGCTCGCGGTCAATTCACTCGACATTGGAACCGCCTTTCTCTTATCGGGATCGCCGTCAGCCTTCAAGGTCTATCTTCCGCTTTTCCGGATCGGGGTTCCGTCTCCAGAAGACGGCGACATTGCCAATCTCGCGCACGAGCTCGCTGCCCGTGCGCTCGGCGAGCTCCGCGGCGAGCTCGCGCCGGGACTCCTTGAAATCGCCGAAGCGGAGCTTCACGAGCTCGTGCTGGGCGAGGAGGACGGAAAGCCGCTCGGCGAGCTCGGGGCTGGCCCCGGCCCGCCCCAGGGTCGCGAGGCAATCCCGGGACTGGGCGAGGCCGGAGAGCCGGCTCCTCTGCTTGGCGCTCAGCATTGGCGACCTCCTAGAAAGGCAGCCGCTCGAGGCTGCGGATTACGAGGCTGAAGAGGACGCCGCCGCCCATCCGCAGGAGGAGGAGGACGGCGAAGCCCGTGATAAGGCTCTGCAGGTAGTTGACGATCCGCCCCCGGTAGATGAGGCGGTTGATCTTGAAGAGGACGGGGTTGAGTATGGTATCTATGGCCATCCACAGCGGATGGAGGGAATTCCATCGGGCCGCGTAGGCGATCATCCGCGCGGCGGAGCAGATGACGAAGAACGATATCAAGAAGCCGACCGCCGACCAACAGGCGTCCACGAGTACGCCGAGGACTAAGCCGAAGGTGATGCTGCCGGCGTAGGCCACCGTGATGAGGAGCCTGTTGACTACCGCGAGTATGGCGAGGGCCGCGATAGGGCTGAAGTCGAAGGCCCCGGAGCGGAGCACCTTGAAGCGGCGGAACCAATTGAGGTAGGGATCGACGACGCGCGCCAGGATGGCCCCGCCCCGGCCTGAGTCGACGTTGGGCACCCAGGACATCAGGACGCGCGCGGCGCAGAGAAAGATGTAGACGATGACCGCGGCGTTGAGCACCCGCGCGATGGTGGCGAGGATCACCGAAAGCCCCCTTATGGACTACTGGTTGGGCTTGATCTTCTGCAGCTCGGTCATCGTCTGCTTCAGCCCCTTGGACGCCAGGGCGGCATCGCGGCTCTCCCGCGCCGGATCGAAGCTCGGATCGAGCTTCAGAGCTTCCTCCCAGAGGGAGATGGCCGAATCGATCTCGCCGCGCGAATAGGCGTCAAGGCCGTTAAGATATAGGGTATCGACCTTTTTCGCAATATCGGCCCGGCCGAGATCCCCGAGGGAGAATGCGGCCTGGACCGAGATGCGGTTGAGCGGGGTCAGCTGGGTCGTGAGGTCGAGGGTGTAGTTGACGGTGATGCGCGCGAGCTCGAGGTCGAAGGTGGACCCGACCGTCAGCCTCGGGTTGGAGCCCTTGAGGTAGAGGCCGCCGTGGAGCTTGAAGAAGTCGGTGACCTGGACGAGGGCGCCGCCGGCTATGTCCATGGCCTCGGACGCGGAGTAGTCGAGGAGGTTGATGGGCTGCGTGACGTCGAGGGAGAGGGTGACCGGCTTGATGGGCGAGTAGGCGAGGCCGAAGGTGGCGTTCGTGGGCAGGGCGTCGCCCTGGATGGAGGGCCCGATGTTCCGGGCCGCCAGCGCTACCGAGAAGTTCTTGCTGCGAGAGGAATAGCCTTTGAGGAAATTGAAACGGGAGAGCATCCCGACGTCTAGCATTCCGCCGGCGGAGGAATTGCCCTCGGTCGCGCCTGAGTCCACGGTCGGCATGGAGCGATAGGCGACCTTGACGGTAGCCCCGACCGAAAGGCCGCTGAAGTAGAAGCCCGGAAAGAAATTGTACGAGATGTTGGCGCCCGCCATGGACTCGGAGTAGTAGCCCGAGCCGACGCGGTCCCCGTAATCGTCCGTGGCTGCGAAGGGCAGGTAGAGCCATTTGCCGCCCACGCCGATGCCGAGGTTCTTGTAGCGGATCGTGTATACGGCGCCCTCGATCTTGGTATCGGCGATCCATTGGTTGTGGAAGACCGAAAGCTCGGTGTAATCGAGCACGCAGGAAGCCGCGGGATTGGCCTCGAAGTAGGAGGAGTCCTTGGCCACGGCGGTATAGGCGTTGCCCATGCCCTCGGCCAAGCCCCCCATCGGTATGAGCAGCGACTTCATCGTCGTCCCGCCCGCGTGATCGTCGATCTCGAGAAGATTCGAGATGTACTGATAGAGGTCGGAAAACGTCTCGGCGCAGGCCCGAGACCCCGCCCCGGACGAGAGAATACAGAGTAAAAAAAGGACCAAGAACGGGGCAGGGCGTTTCATATTCGTACAAAAGTATACTATGGTCCGCAAGGGAATACCATATGCATAGATTATCCCTGAAAAGAGCGGTTCCCGGGACGTGAAGCTGTTGGTTTACCTATTATGAATTCGATCTTCCTACAATTAAGGGTTTTCGAGACCGAAAATAGACAGACGCATCCGATCGTCGCGCCACCCTGCGCGCTACCCTAGGGGCGAAGTATCATCTAGCGGGAAAGGTGTCGGCTCGAAAAACATGCCTCGCAAGCCTCCGGCCCTAGCGATACTCCTCCTCATCATCCTCGCGGGAGGGGCGGCTTGGCCCATGGGCCAGAAGATGGACGCCTTCGCTCCGGTGGACATCCTCATCGAGTCGAAACGCTACTCCGAGGCCATCGACATGCTCCGCAGCCTGCTCGTGACGGCGCCGAGCCGGACGGGCGCCATCAAGGACCGCATCGCCCGGACCCAGCTCCTCCAGGCCGACGAGGACATCACGTCCCAGCGCTACAACGAGGCGCTCGCCGAGCTCAGCCTCTTCTGGGCGCAGAACCCAGAGAAGGCCGACCAGGCGCAGAAGCGCATCCGCAAGGTGAACCAGGTCCGGGAGGACTACAACAAGAAGGCCAAGGCCCTCCTCGCCTACATGGGCGACGCCAAGAATCGTACCGATCCCGACTACAACAAAAACGTCATAGCCAGGCTCCAGGAGCTGGACGACCTGGACCGGAACAACCCGGACTCGAAGAAGACGATCACGAGCCTGAAGGAGACCTCCCTGGCCCTCGTGAACCAGGATAAGATGAGAGCGCTGATGAGCTCGGGCCGGGCCCTCATAGACAAGGGCGAGTACGCCAAGGCGACGCGCGCCTACCTGCAGGGCTTCGCGCTCTTCAAGCCCGAGTTCGAGAACGCCGGCTACGACGAACTCACCATGAGCGCCGTCGCGAGCGAGGTCAAGCAGGCCGAGGCTATCCCCGAGCCCTACGAGGCCCTGCAATCGCGCCTCGAGGCGACGGGCTCCGAGCTCGACGCGGCCTTCGCCAAGGGCGATCCCGCCGCGGTGCAGGCCGCCCTGCCGGCCGCCCAGGCCGTCCTCGAGGAGCTCCGCAGCATCCGCGAGGCCGCCTTCGCCGTGGGCTCCAGCCTCTCGCGCGCCTACGACGCGATACCGAAAGCCGACAAGTCGCCCATCGAGTACCAGTATCTCGCCTACCTCGACCTCTTCGTGCGGGGCAGGCCGGACAGCCTCGGCGAGGACAAGAAGCCCCAGGCCGAGAAAGGCCTGCCCGAGGGCGTCGGGGGCGTCCTCCTCGCCCAGACCGAGCTGCTCCTCTCGGCCAGGCAGAAGGCCGCCGAGGCGGCCGTCGATTCCGCCATCGCCGAGGCGGAGAGGGACTTCGCCTCGGGCTCATACACGACCGCCCAGGCCTCCTTCGCGAGGGCGGCCGCCCTCGTCGCACCGAGCCTCGAGGCCCTGGCCAATTGGGCGAAGATGCCCGAGAAAGACTTCGTGCCGGAGCTCGCCTCGCTGCGCGGGGCCATCGCCAAGGGAGCCTCGGCCTCAGGCAGGCTATCCCAGCTGGCCCTGCTCGCGGCTTCCGAGGCGAGGCTCTCCGGCATCGCGGCCGAGGGCGCCAAGGCCGCGGCCGACTCTTCGGCCTACGCCGCCCGCGTAGGCGACGGGGCGGGCGGCGTCGCCCTCGCCGAGGCCAGGGCGGCCCTCGACGGCTACCGCGCCGCCATGCGCGCCCTGGCCGCGAGGGAGGAGACCGAGAAGTCCGGGCTGGCCGCCCTCAAGGCCTCGGCCGCGCAGGCGGCCCTGCCCCTGGGCGACGACCGGCCGGTCGCGGCGGTCGCCGCCTTCTCGGGCCGCCTCGACAAGGCCGCCTCCGAGATACGCGCCGCCGAGAGCGCGCTGGCGACGGCCCGGGCCGGCCTCGAAGCCGGCTACATCCAGCGCGAGCTCGGCGCGCGGACCGCCGCCGTCGCCGGGGCCGAGGCGCGCATCGAGGGCCAGGCCTCGAAGCTGCCCGAGCGAGCGCGCGCCGGCTACCGCGATCCCGAGGCCAGCGCCGCCGCGCTCGCCCTGGCATCGGAGGAGCGAAAGGTCGCGGAGCTCGCCTCGTGGATCGAGGGAGACCTCGCCTCGATGTCGACCGAGGCCGAGGACTTCGCCGCGACCCCCGGCTTCGCGTCCGCCCGCGCCAAGGTCGAGAACCAGGGAGCGAAGGCGAAAGAGCTCGAGGCCAGGCGCGCCGCGGCCCTGGCCAAGGCCCTCGAACGCAAGAAGGCGGCCGCCTCGGCCCTGGCCGGGGCCAAGGCCGACATGAACGCCGCGAGGGCCAGGCTCTCCGACGCCCGCGCCCAGATAACCCAGGACAAGGGCAAGGGCGCCAAGGCGGCGGCGATCAAGAAGGGCTTCGCGGATGCCCGGGACCGGCTCGAGAAAGGCCTGAATGGCATCATCGAGTCCGCCAACGCCGACTTCGATGCCAAGGCCTGGGACGATTACCAAAAGCTCTACGCCTCGCTGAACGACGACCTGACCCAGGCCAAGAAGGACTACACGATAGGCGAGACTTTCCGGCTGCTCGCCGAGGGCCAGACCTATTACGAACAGGCCCTCTTCGACCTGGCGGGCGAGTCGCTCTCGACGGCCCAGGAACTGTGGCGCGAGGACAACGACGCGGACCAGGAGCAGGTGAAGTACTGGCAGAACCTCGTGCGGCAGGCCAGCGACACGAACAACAAACGCGAGGTAAGGCAGAGCGACGCCCTATACTACGAGATCGGCAGCTACCTCTCGGAGGCCCGCAAGCTCTACCTGAAGGGCGATGGGCTCATGAAGTCGGGCCGCAAGGCCGACGCCGCCGCCGCCTTCGAGTCGGCCAGGCAGAGCATCAGCTTCGTGACGAGGGCCTTCCCCCTCAACGCCGAGGCCGGCCTCCTCACCCTCCAGATACTCAAGTCGACCGACGCCGAGGCCTACAAGAAGTCCCTACCCCGGCGCATCCAGGAGGCGATCGAACTCCTCGCGACGGACTCCTCCTCCGGCTATTCGCGGATAGCCGACCTCTATAAGATGGAGCCGAGCTATCCCGGCCTCAAGGCCGCGCTCGAGAAGGCTGAGATCAAGGTGGGCAAGCGCCGAGCCCCGCCGACCAAGGACGAGCTCGCCCAGTCCGCGTCCTTCGTGGCCCAGGCGGAGAAGCTCCTGAAGACCGGGCGCAAGGACGACGCCGCTAAGGCCGAGTCCGCGCTGAACGCCGCCCTGACCTACGAGCCGACCAACAAGAGGGCCTTCGCCCTCTTGCGCGACCTCAAGACCCTGCAGGGCAAGTCGGCCGGCCCGATCCTCGGCCTCGCCGACAAGGCCGTGCTGGACCAGGCGACGAGGGCCTTCGCCTCGAGCCAGTACAACCAAGCGCGCGACACCCTGCTGCCGCTGCTCTCCGACCCGGACAAGAGGACCAGGGAAGTCCTCAAGCTCGACAACGACCTGAAGACCCTGGGGTACTGATGATGAAGCGGCGGAAACACGAAGCAGGCCTTGCCCGCGGCGCCATTGCGCGAAAGCGCCCCTCACTGACGCGCTGCCTAGCGGCCGTGGTGATCGCGCTCGCGGCCATGCCCGCCGCGGCGGAATTCTGGGAAGCCCCCGACGCCCTGGCGGATGGCCGCTTCCCGAGCTTCTTCGCGGCCAAGGCCGGCCCCCTCGTCATCTGGCAGGAATCGAAGGCCTCCGGCGACGCGGGGACCGCGGGGGCGGCGACGATCCGCTTCGCCCGGCTCGAGGCCGGCCGATGGATTCAGGCCAAGGTCTCCGATTCGAGCTACTCCTACAATTCCACGGGAGCCCCGCCCATCCTATACTCGGCCTCCCAGTCGAAGTCCGGGACGATAGCCGTGGCCATCGCCGCCTCGGGCACGAGGATAGAGCTCAGGCTCTCCCGCGACGGCGGCAGGAGCTTCGAGGCGGCAGGCAGCCTCGATACGGGCACGACCACCGTCGCGCCGCGCATCTACCCGAGCGCCTC
>DBTW01000077.1 GCA_002307245.1 Spirochaetaceae bacterium UBA1306
GCGGCGCACTCGTAATGCGCAGGTGTCGAGTTCGATTCTCGATCTCGGCTTTATAGGACAAGGAATTAGTTGAGGCAACCGAACACCGGACCCTAGCTTTCCAGCCCATGGCAGAAAAACTGCTGGAGGAAAGTCTATGGCCCGGTCTTTTTTTTGTCTACGCGCGACATGGAATCTATCATGCGGAAATCTTCGACCCGGTATCGCGGGCACGCTTAACTTCCCGGACAACGTGGAATCTTCCCCCAGCGGTGCCCGCTCGAAGTGCCCTTTCAAGGACTCGCTGGAAGACGCCGTCAAGGTCGTCATCAAGACCAATGAGTCTGCGCTCAAGATAAAGGCCTGATAATCGAGGCGCATCTCAGGCCGCCCGGGCTTCGTTCGAGCCCGGGCGGCATAAGGTTATGCGCTCTTGTAGGCTTCGTAGCGTTGGTAGGCCTTCACGTAGGCTATAGTCATGAAGTGCGTACCGGTCAGCAGGCAGCCGAGGACGACGAAGTAGGCGATGAGCGCGGCGCCGGAAGGCAGGCCGCCGATCAGGCCCCAGGGGGCGCCGCCGATCTTGTAGACCGTATCCGCGAAGGGCAGCCAGTTGATGCCCCAACGCAGGAGCGCCACTATGGGGGCCAGGAAGAGCGGCATCAGCGCGAAGTAGATGAACGCTCCGCGCGGGGCCATGACCGTCGCCTTGAATTTCAGCCAGAACCGGGCGTAGGAACCGGTCAGGATGGTCAGGACGCAGCTGCCCAGGAGCAGGGACAGGCCGTAGGTCGCGAAGCCCAGCGCGAGTGGCTCTAGAGAGGCCCGATTGACCTGCTTGGCCAGGATATCGACCGAGAAGAAGACCAGGACTATAAGGGCGATCCTCACCACGGCATAACCCACGCGTAACAGGAAGCCCGAGGACCGGAAGAGGAGGCTCGGGCGCAACAGGGCGGCTGTCGACGCGTGATTCTGCGCCTTGGCCAGGGTGTAGGGAATCTGGTTCGAGGAATCGGAGAGGGATCGCCTGCCGCCGTGGCGGAGCAGGACCTTGACGACCTCGTCCTCGCCGGCCTGCGCCGCGACCATCAGGGCCGACCAGTTGCCGTTCTTGTTGAGGCGGTTGGGGTTCGCACCCGCCTTGGCCAGCTGCTCGATGATGTCGAGCAGCACGCCCTTATCCTTCCTGTCGCGATAGACGATCACCGCAAGCTGGAGGAGGTCCAGGTCGTTGCCGTTGACCTGCTTGAGCTTCGCGCCGGAGTCGATGAGCTTCTTGGCCAGGTCGACGCTTTCCTTCGTGTCGCCGCTGAAGCGGACCAGGTTCCAGAGCGCGGATTCGCCGCCCTGGTCGCACGCGTTGGGATCGGCCCCGGCGGCCAGGAGCTCTTCCGCCACGGCGATGCCCTCGAGGCTGGTCATCGCCCCGTCCTTCGGGTCCCCGTCGGGCAGCAAGGAACGGCAGAGAGCCGGTACCTCGTTCCAGCTGGCCTCGTGATCGGCCCCGCGATCGAGGAGCAGCTTGGCGATGGCGGCGGCGTGGTTGTCGACGGCGACGATCAGGGCGGTCTTGCCGTCGGCGGTCGGGGCCTCGATGGAAGCGCCGTGGTCAAGCAGGTAGGCGGCCATCGTGGCGTCGCCCATGGCCGCCGCCAGGGTCAGCGGAGTGCGGCCCTGGTTCTTTCCGGACATCGACCGAGCGTCGAGCGGGTAGCCCAGCTCCAGGTACCGCTCCAGCAAGTCGGTTCGGCCGGAACTAACGAGGTCGCAGGCGTAGTCCCCGACGTACTCTTCCCACTTGCCGGCCTTGACCAAGGTCTCGCCGCGGACCCACGGGAAGTGAAGGAGCATGGTGAAGAGGTCGACTCCATCCTGTATGGGTGCCTTGGTCTGGTCCAGCAGGCCCTGGGCCACGAGCCAGCAGAGCAATTTGGAGTCATGGGTGCAGAGCTGCTCGAGCACCGCCTTTTGGACCGCCGGGTCAGCGGACGCGCTCAATTCGGCCAGGGAGCCGAAGCGCTCGCCGTTGAGCAGGATGCGCTTGATGCCGCCCTGCAGGTCGATGATCATCCGATTGAGGGCGCTCTCCGGCGTGAAGTCCTTGAAGTAGGCCCTGAACTTGTCCGCCAGTTCCTCGGCCCCGACGGCCTCGATGTAGACGAAGAGCCGGTCCCTGGGATCGGTCAGGGCCTTGGCGTAATGCCCCGACTCGGCCTCCAGGGCGTTGCCGAGCTCGTAGTTATTGGCGCAGGCGGTCCCGGCGGCGGTGACGTAGGGCCGACTGGGATCGAGGGTGTGGATCACGCGGAAGAGCCCGGCCTTCCGGTCGGTCTCGTAGCGCTTGACCACCTTCTGGACGGCGGTCAGGAGCTGGATGTTGTTCGCCTCCTCGATCCACTTCTCGATGACCCGGGATCCCTCGTAGAGATAGTCGATGCCCTGGTCGGGGTGCTTCTCCAAAAGGGCCGCCAGCTGCTGGCGGTTCTCGAACTCCTCGTCGCCGATGAAGGTTAGGCGCTTGAAGGGCTTCTGGACGCGGATGATGCTGTCCTCGAGGGGCTCGCCCTTGACCCACTTGCGCAGGTGCTCGCTGCCCCAGCGGTCCTTGGCCAGGGGGTGGAGCAGGCCCTTGAGGAGCAGGACGAGCTCCTTGTCCATCTCCGCCGGGAAGTCGATGCTCTGCTGGAGGATCATGTAGTCGCGCTGCTGGGCCGGGACCCCGTCGAAGGGGTTCCTGCCCAGCCACAGGTAGTAGATGGTGACGCCGAGGGCGAAGTAGTCGACGGCCGCGCTGACCATGACTTGGCTTTGGTGCATCTTCCGGGCGAGCTCCGGCGCCGCGTACTCCTCGGTGCCGTTGGCCCGCACGATAGCTTCCGTCGAGCCTGCGTTCAGGCAGCCGGAGATGCCGAAGTCGGCGAGGACCAGGTCCCGCTGCTCCCGGTCCGAGAAGAAGACGTTGTCCGGCTTGAGGTCCTGGTAGATGATACCGGCGCTACGGTGGAGGAAGACGAGTCCCTCGTCGATCTGGCCGACCAGGCGCTTGAGCTCGGGCATGGAGCGGATGCCGCCATTGGCGGCGACGAACTGGTCGAGCGAGGACCCGGCGGCGTAGGCCATGACCTCGTAGTCGCGCCCCGACTCGGTGCCGAAGTCCCGCAAGGCCACGATCCGCGGGTTGGGTTGGCCCTTCAGTCGAGAGAGGACGTCCGCCGGCAGGCGATAGTCCTTCTTGTAGTGCTTGACGACCAGCTGCTCGAG
>DBTW01000115.1 GCA_002307245.1 Spirochaetaceae bacterium UBA1306
GAGTAGTTCGGCCGCAACTACCACCGCGCCCTCTTCGAAAGCACGAAGAACATGGGCGACACGACCTTCCCCATGATGGAGAACTCGCTCATCATGGCCCTCGGCATCTCGCTCGGCAAGATCGCCGTCTCCCTGCTGGCCGCCTTCGCCATAGTCTTCTTCGACTTCAGGCTGCGCAAGCTCTGCTTCTGGAGCATCTTCATCACCCTCATGCTCCCGGTCGAGGTGCGCATCATGCCCACCTACAAGGTCATCTCGGACCTCCGCATGCTGAACAGCTACGCCGGGCTGATCCTCCCCATGGTCGTATCGGCGACGGCCGTGTTCCTCTTCCGCCAGTTCTACCTCTCGGTCCCGAGGGAGATCGCGGAGGCATCCCAGATCGACGGCGCGAGCCCCATGGCCTTCTTCGGAAAGATCCTCATCCCCATGACCCGAACGCCGATCGCCGCGATGTTCGTCATCCAGTTCATCTACGGCTGGAACCAATACCTCTGGCCCCTTCTCATCACGACCAAGGAGAAGTACTATACCCTCCTTATCGGCATCAACCGGATGCTCGTCGGCGGCGACTCGGTGGTGGAGTGGCAGATCGTGATGGCGACCACCCTCCTCGCGATGCTCCCGCCCGTCATCGTGGTCATCCTCATGCAGAGGCAATTCGTGGCCGGCATGACCGATACGGAGAAATAGGGGGAGATTCCATGGCGAAATCGAAGGGCGGCCTTACGGCCTTGATAGTCATCATCGCGGCGATCGCCTTGCTGTACGTCCTCAACCCCAGCACGGAGGATTTCCAGGCCTGGCGGGCCACGCAGGCGAGCGGCCAGGGCTCGGGCGAATCAGGCGGCCTCGCCGGCGTCTTCAAGAAGGGGGCCGGCGCTGTGGTTGGCGCCATATCGGGCCTCTACCAGCGCAAGGACTACGTCCTCTGCTCGACCTATTCCCTGGGCGGGGACCTCTACCTCGGGGCGGCGCGCCTCTTCTTCAAGCTCAAGTAGGCGGAGGGCCGAGCCGTGGCGTACAAGGGCCTGGGCGACTTCGTCGCGGCCATCGAGGCGAGGGGCGAGCTCCGGCGCATCAAGGCCGAGGTCGACCCGGAGCTCGAGATCGCCGAGATAGCCGACCGCGTGATGCGGGCCGGAGGGCCCGCCCTCCTGTTCGAGCGCGTCAAGGGCTCGGCCTACCCGCTGCTGATCAACGCGATGGGCAGCGAGTCGCGCATGGCCCTGGCGCTCGGCGCGAAGACCTTGGACGAGAAGGCAGCCGGCATCGAGGGCCTCCTAGCCTGGGCCTTCGAGCAGGCCCGCGACCCCTCGCTCCTCGCCTCGGTGCCAAGCGCCCTTCCCAAGCTGCCGGCCTTCCTCTCCCTCCTGCCCAAGCGCGTCGCGCGACCGCCCTGTCGGGAGATAAGCTCCGACGCCGAGGGCTTCTCAAGCCTGCCTGTCCTCAAGTGCTGGCCCAAGGACGGAGGCCGCTTCCTCACCCTTCCGGTAGTCTGCACGCGCGACCCCGAGACCGGGCAGCAGAACCTGGGCATGTACCGCATGCAGGTCTACGACGACCGCAGCGCGGGAATGCACTGGCATGTCCACAAGGACGGCGCGCGCATCTTCGACAAGTACGCCTCGCGCGGCGAGCGCATGCCCGTCGCGGTATCCCTTGGTTCCGACCCCGCCGTCACCTACGCGGCATCGGCCCCCCTGCCCGAGGGGATCTGGGAGATGATCTTCGCCGGCTACCTGCGCGGCAAGGGTGCTCTCGTCTGCAAGGCTACCTTGAGCGACATCGACGTGCCCGCCGACGCCGAGTTCGTCCTCGAGGGCTACGTCGACCCCGAGGAGCGCAGGGTCGAGGGGCCCTTCGGAGACCATACTGGCTTCTATTCCCTGGAGGACGAGTATCCAGTGTTCCACCTCCAGCGCATAACGCGCCGCAGGTCGCCGATCTACCCCGCCACCGTCGTCGGCATCCCGCCCAAGGAGGACTGCTGGATGGCCCGGGCCACGGAGCGGCTCTTCCTGCCCTTCCTCAAGCGGCTTCTCCCGGAGATAGTCGACCTCTCCATGCCCCTGGAGGGCGTCTTCCACGACTGCGTCATCGTCTCCATCCGCAAGCGTTACGCGGGCCAAGCCCGCAAGGTGATGAACTTCATCTGGGGCATGGGCCAGATGATGTACGCGAAGCTCATCGTCGTGGTCGACGAGGAGGTGAGGCCGAGCGACTACTCGGCCGTCGCCTGGAAGGCCTTCAACAACATCGACGCCTCCCGCGACCTGGTCCTTTCCGAGGGGCCGCTCGACGCCCTGGACCACTCCTCGCCGCAACAGCGCTACGGGACGCGCCTGGGAGTCGACGCGACGCGCAAATTCCCCGAGGAGGGGCATGGCCGCCCCTGGCCCGAGGCCCTGAGTATGGACGATCGCATAACGCGCCTGGTTGACGGTCGCTGGCGCGAGTATGGCCTCGACTGAAGTCCCCGCGCCGGCCGCGGCGCCGCGACCGAACAAGGCGCGCCTGATCGGCGAGGCCGTAATATTCCGCCACAGTCTCTTCTCGCTGCCCTTCGCCCTGGCCGCCGTCCTGCTCGAGACCGGCGGCGCCCCGAGCGCCTGGAAGCTCGCCTGGATCGTCGTCGCTGTCCTGGCCGGGCGCAACGCGGCCAATGCCATCAACCGCCTCGTCGACCGGGACATCGACGCGGCCAATCCCCGGACGGCCTCGCGCCACCTTCCATCGGGCAGGCTCGCCGCCCGCGAGCTCCGGCTCTTCACGGCCGCGGCCTTGGCCCTCCTCGTCTTGGCCGCCGCGATGCTGGGCTGGATATGCGTCGCCGTCCTGCCGATCGCCGGCATCGCGATCTTCGGCTACTCCTACACCAAGCGCTTCACCTGGCTCTGCCATTACTGGCTCGGCGCCACCTGCGCCATCGCGACGATGGGCTCGTTCATAGCTCTCTCCGGAAGGGTTTTCGAGCTCCGCTACTTCGCCCTCTCCGCCGCCGTAGCCCTCTGGGTTGCCGGCTTCGACATCCTCTACGCCCTCCAGGACATCGAGATCGACCGCGCCCAGGGCCTGCGCTCGGTGCCCGCGCGCTTCGGGGCGGCTTGGGCCCGCGCCATCGCGGCGGCCTCCCAGCTCGGTACCATAGCCCTCCTCGCGGCCGTGCCCCTGTTCTGGCCCCGCGTCGGGACGGCCTACCTCGCGATAGCCGGCATCGCCGCGGCCCTACTCGCCGCCGAGCACATCGTGGCCCTGGGAGGCACGGAGCGGCATATCCGCATCGCGGCCTACGGCATCAACGAAATCGTGCCGCTGGTCGTGCTCGCGGCAGTCGCCGTCGACCTCTACCTCGTTTAGCCGTATACTACCCGCATGCCCCGCTACCTCGTCTGCATGACCGGCGCCTCGGGCGCTGTCTACGGCATCAGGCTGCTCCGCGCTCTCGCGGACCCCTTCGGCCCCTGCCCCGGCGCCGAGCTGCATTTCGTCGCCACGGAATGGGCCCGACGGGTGATCCTCGAGGAGACCGGCCGCCCGGCCCCGGGCCATATCGAGGCCCTCGGCGCCGGCCGGGTCGAAGTCCACGAGCCGGAGGACCTCGCCTCCCCCCTCTCGTCGGGCTCCTTCAGGATGGACGCCTGCGTCGTCATCCCCTGTTCCATGGGCACGGTCGGCGCGATCGCCGCCGGCGTCACGTCCAACTTGGTTCAGCGCGCGGGCGCCGTGGCCCTCAAGGAAGGCTGGCCCCTCGTCCTGGTGCCCAGGGAGAGCCCGCTCTCCCTCGTCTCCCTTCGCGCCCTCGCGGCGCTCAAAGAGGCGGGGGCGACGATACTGCCGGCCAGTCCCGGATTCTACGCGAGACCCTCGAGCATCGAGGAGCTCGTCGACCAGATAGTCGCCCGGGTGCTCGACTCCCTCGGCCTAGCGATGCCGGGAGCGAAGAGATGGGCGGATGGAGGAGAAGAATGAACAAGGGGAAAAGGACCTTAGCGGCCATCGTCGCCGCGGTCGTCGCCGCGGCTTCGCCGTCCGCCTTCGCGGCCCCGGCGAGCGCGACCCTGAGGATCGGCGTCCTCCCCGACGCCGATTCCCTGCCCATCCTCGCCGCGGGGGAGGAAGGCTGCTTCGCCGCCGAAGGCGTCGACGTGGCGACCGTATCCTTCAAGACCGCGGTCGAGCGAGACGCGGCCCTGCAGGCGGGCGCGATAGACGGCGCGGTCTCCGACCTCCTGGCCGTGGCCCTCTCGGCCCAGGGAGGCTTCGATATCAGGGCCACGAGCCTCACCGACGGCCGCTACGGCCTGGTCGCCGCGCCTAATTCGAGCATAGCGTCGCTCGCCGGCCTCGCGGGCGTGCCGGTCGGAATCTCCAGCAACACTATCATACAGTACGCCTCCGAGACCATGATTCGAGGCGCTGGCGTGAGCAAGGAGAAGCTGCGCTCCCTGGCCGTGCCAAAAATTCAGCTGCGCATGGAGCTCCTCCTCGCGGGCCAGCTCGAGGCAGCCTGCCTGCCCGAGCCCCTCCTCTCCGTCGCGACGGCGAAGGGCGCCCGGCTCCTCGCCGCCAGCGACGACGCGGGGCTCCACGCGGGGGTGATCGCCTTCTCGAAAGCCGCCCTGGACTCGCGCCTGCCCGACATAGCGGCCTTCTATCGGGGCTATTGGCGGGCGGCCCGGGCCATCGACGCGAAGCCCGATGCCTACCGCGGCTTCCTCGTCGAGAAGGCGGGCTTCCCCGCGGAAGTCCGCGACGCCTTCCGCTTCGTGAACTACCGGCAACCCAGGCTGCCATCGCAGGACGATGTGGCTTCCGTCGTCTCCTGGTTGATGGAGAAGGGCCTCCTGGCCCAGGAGCCCTCGCCCGCGGCCCTCGTCGACGGGAGGCCCCTGGCGATGGCCGCCTCGGGATGGTGAGGCTCTCCGGCCTCGGCCTCGATTACCCGGCCCCATCGGGCCTGCTCGGGCTCGGGTCCACGGACGGAGTGAGCGCCTTCGAGGACGTCGAGGTCGAGCTGCCCCCAGGCTCCATCGTGGCAATCGTGGGCCCCTCGGGCTGCGGCAAGACCAGCCTCGTGCGCGTAGTCGCCGGACTCCGCGAGCCCTCCAGAGGCGTCGTCTCCTTCGGAGACGGCACGGCGAGGCGGCCGAGGACGGCCGTGATCTTCCAGGACTTCGGCCTCCTGCCCTGGAAGACCGTTTCGGCCAACGCGGAGCTGCCCCTGCTCATCGCCGGCATGCGCGGGCGCGAGCGGCGCGCGGCGGTCGCGCCCGTCCTCGAGGAGCTGGGCCTCTCGGACTTCGCGCGCTTCTACCCGGGGCGCCTCTCGGGCGGGATGAGGCAACGCGTGGCCCTGGCCCGAGCCCTCGTGCAGGAACCCGAGCTCCTCCTCATGGACGAACCCTTCTCGAGCCTCGACGCCCTTACCCGCGAGTCCATGCAGGAGACCCTGCTCGAGCTTCAGAGGAGGAGGGGCGCCACCGTTCTCCTCGTCACCCACTCGATCGAGGAAGCAGCCTACCTGGCCGACCGGGTCTACGCGATGCGAGGCAGGAACCCCGGCCGGATAGCGGCCGAGATCAGGGCGCCCGAAGGCAGCCCGGCGGCGAAGGCCCGGGGGCCGGGCTTCCGCGCGACGCCCGCCTTCCTGGCCTACATGAGCTCGATACGGCGCGCCCTGGAGCCGGATAGCGGCCCCGAGGGCTTGTCATGACCAGGCTGCATCGCGCAACGCGTGGAGGCGCGAGCCGCGGGATCGCCCACGCGGCCGCCCGCGGACTCAGCGTCGCCCTCGCCCTGGCCGCCCTGGGAGCCGCCTGGGCCCTGACGGCGAAGCTCGTCGGCAGGCCCTTCCTGCCCTCGCCCGGCGCGGCGATCGCCAGGCTCGGGCGGCGCCTCGCGGACGGCAGCTTGGCCCTGCATCTGGGAGCCTCGGCGCGGAGGGTGGCCTTGGCCCTCGCCATCGCGGCCCCGATCGCAGTCCTCCTCGGCCTTGCGGCCGGGCGCTCGAGGCGCCTCGACGCCTTCGTCTCGCCCTTCGTCTACCTCCTACACCCCATCCCAAAGGTAGCCTTCCTCCCCGTGATCATGCTCTTCCTGGGCCTGGGCGACGCCGCCAAGGTCTTCCTCATCGGCCTCATCATCTTCGGCCAGATACTCGTCTCGGCCCGCGACGCGGCCAAGGCGGTCCCCGACGAGCTGATCGAGTCCGTCGTCTCGCTCGGAGCCGGCCGCCTGGATACCGCGCGCCATGTCGTGTTTCCCTATGCCCTGCCGGCCCTGCTCTCGGCCCTTCGCGTGGGCCTCGGGACCGCCGTGGCCGTGCTATTCATCGCCGAGAGCTTCGCCTCGGAAAGCGGCCTGGGTTGGTACATTGTCGATGCCTGGACTAGAGTCGATTATCCCGATATGTATGCTGCGATACTGGCCCTGTCCCTCTTCGGCTTAGCCTGTTACCTCATCGTGGATGGCGCGGAAGCCTCTTTATGCCGCTGGCGGAAAAATACGTAATATTTCATCGAATAAACTGTAGAATTATGGAAATATCTCCATATGAGCACTACCTTAACAATCCTGTGTTTACTCTTTTCAACACAAATAAATCTATAGGAGGATTTAGAAAATGAACAAAATCTCTAATTTAACTATTATTATGTTGTCGCTTGCTCTCGCGATCGGGCTTGCAGCCTGCAATCAAGCGACAAGCAACAAGCCCACCTCGACGGACACGACCACAACTACGACGACAAGCCGCTCCGGCTTCCCTTCGAACGGGGCGACAGTGCCGGTGGATCAGATCACGGCCCTACGCTGGAACGTCGTGCAGTCGGGAGCGGTCAGCGTGTATGATCCGACCCTCTCCACGAGCTCCAGCACGGTAATTGACCAAGCGAAGACGGCAAGGCTGTATTTCTGCGTCTCCTTCGGGAAGAACGGCGAAAGCGCGGCCGTAAATTACCAGCTCAGCGCCGACGAGTGGACAGCCACAGATGATTCCACCACCCCATCCGTGGTCAGCGTTCCGATCGAGACGATCATAGAGAAATACTTCGGGAATGCCTCGAACCCCGCCCTCACGATAGGCGAAACCTATGCCTGGCAGGTCAGCGTGATCGATTCCCTCGGGAACAAGGTGGCGGACACTTCCGTCTATACCTTCACCGTCGCCCCGCCCCATCCCTCAGCCGTAAAGCTCGGCCATGACTTCCAGGGATACTACTTCGAGTGGAGCGTCCCCACTGGCTCCTTTAGCGATGGGGCATTGGTCTACAGCTATGGCTTTAATG
>DBTW01000026.1:0-3712 GCA_002307245.1 Spirochaetaceae bacterium UBA1306
GGACTGATTGTAGGTACTTGAGCTGGAGGGCGAGGTCGGTGAGAAGGTCACCGGCGCCGGGGAGGTACCTGCCATCGTGGATTTTTGCGTAGCCGAAGTCCCACTCATTGTTGCCCGAGGGCTTGTACCAGTCCTCAGGATCGAAGAGGTCGGAGCTGTAGATGATCGGCAGGTAGAGCCCGATCTTGGCCTTCCCGAGCTGGAGGTTGGGCTGGATGACGGCCTTGGAATAGGTATTCTCATTGATGGTCACGGAGCCGATCTCGAAGCCGAGGGCCTCGCGCATCCACTTCATGAGCCCGGACTCGGCGGTCGCGGAGCCGGTCGCTGGGCCTTTCTGGCCCTCGGCGGGAGCCTGCTCGGCGGGCGGCGCGGGAGGGGCCGCGACGACGGTCGCGGCCTGGGGCTCTGCGGCCTTGGCCGGAGCGGGCTCGGGCGCGGCCTCTGGAGCCCTTTCGGGCACATCGGTCTCTAGGAGCTTCTGGAAGCCTACGTCGTTGAACTGCTCGGCGAACTGTTCCGCGCTGTACTTGAAGGAAGCGAAGCTGGCGGCGAAGGCGTCGGCGGCCTGGCCCGCGCCGACAGGTATCGAGCCGAGGACGGCGCCGGCGTCATCGGTCTTGTCGAACTGAACGAGGCCCTTGGCGACCATGAGGACGGCCTTGGAGCCTTCGTCCACCGCGAAGCTGAAGTCCGTGCCTCGCACGGCGCAGACGGCGCTCTTGGAGCTGATCTCGTATTGGGCGCCCTTTGAGGCCACCGCCCTGATCTTGCCTGCCGCCAGGGCAAAGGCGTTCTTTTCCTTAGGGCTACTGGCGAGGCCCTTGACCGTGAAGGAGGTCGACTTGGCCAGCTTGATGATGGTGCCGTTCGGCTTGAGCTTGAGCTCGGCCGAAGTGCCGGCTCCCGTCGCGATCGTGGCTCCGACGGGGACTTCGTCGCCCTCGAAAATGCCGACGCCCAGCTTCAGCTGGCTCTTGTCGGCAGTCGTGATGGTGAGCTCCCCGCCGTCGACGAATTCAAGGAAGAGCTTCTGTCCTGCCGCCGCAGGTTTGCTGCCCTGCGCGGCCGCCAGGGCCGGAACGAGGATAAGTATGAGCAGTCCGAACAATATGCGTTTCATGTAGGCCTCCTGTGTGCCTTGGGATTTCATAGACCGGCCCTAGAACTTCATCGACGCTCGCAGGCTGGACGTTACGAGGAACTTGCCCTTGCCCGAATCAGCCTGGGGGTCCCACTTCGCGTTGTAGGCGAGCGTGAGGACCGAGGCGCCGGTCTGGTAGTTGATGTTCATGCCGATCACTGCGTCGGTCGGGTCGACGAGGTCCTGGAAGAAACCGTCTTTCGCGCCGATGAGATACTTCTCGTACGAGGCGTCGAAGAAGAAGGGAATCTTCTCGATCTGGTCGAGCCTGAGCACGCCGCGCAGGTGCGGGTAGTCGGTCTGATCCGCGGTGCTCAGGTCGCTCGCCTTGCCGGCCGCCGAGAAGGGGCCGTCGAGGGCGGCGTTGAACACGAGCTTGTCTGCGATGAGCGAAGTGCCGATCGACGCGTACCAGCCGGCGAAGCCCGAGCCTTCCGTGTTGGAATCGTCCTGCATGTAGTCGTACTTCACGGCTCGATAGATATCGTAATTCGCGTCGAAGTAGGCGGGGATGAAGCCCGCTCCGAGCAGGCGGAGCTGGCCGCCATAGGTGAAGAGGCCGAGGAGCTTGCCGCCGAAGCCGACCATCCAGCCGGCCGACTGGTTCGGGTCCACGGCTACGTCAGTGAAGAAGGCGAGGGGGAAGACCTTCCCGCCTAGCAGGGGCACGACGATGTCGGCGCCGTAGGCGGCGATGGTGTCCGCGCTCGCGGCCGTGTCGGAATAAAGGTATGGATCCGTATCGGCCACGAAGGAGGCGCCGACCTGCATGTTCTTGATGATGGGGATCGAGGTCCCGACGAGAGGCCTGACGTAGACTCGGCCGCCGACCACGTCCAGTCTGGCCAGGTTGCCGGTGAGGAGCTCTATGCCGACATAGGGGAATTTGAAGAGGGATCCGTCTAGACCCAGGTCGAGGCCGGAGATGCGGGTCTCGGGAAGCCAGTTCATGTTCGAGTAATCGGACATGATGAAGCCGTTGCCGAGGCTGAGATCGTTGATGGATCCCACCTTCGCGAAGAGGGGATCCTCCCCTTTCAGGCCGTAGCGTACATAGAGGATCTTGGGCAGGTAGACGTCGAAGACATTCTTGCCGTTATCGGGCACCCAATCGCCCTTATAGAACTTCATCGCAGTATCGGGATCGGGGTAAAGCTTGAAATGGAAAGACAAATCGAGACCTATGCCGATCTTCCCGAAGGAGAGATCAGGTTGGAAACCCAGGAGGGTCCAGGTCTCGGAGCTTGGATTGCCGCTTGCGTCGTCAGGGCCGGTCAATAGGACGTCCGACCCGAGGGTAACACCGCCCTTAAAGGCGAATTGGCCGCCGGAAGCAGACGGCGCCGCAGGCTCGGCTGGGACAGCCGCGGCCGCTGGCTGCGCTTCCTGCGTCGTAGCATCCGCGGGCAGTGGCGCATCCTGAGCGAAAATCGAACCGACGAGGAATAGCGTCATTATCGCCGCGATCGCGAATCTCATGTGCAAGGCCTCCTTAGATAGGCTCACTATACGACAGTACGATTTAAGTATACAGCTACGCATGGGAAAAAGCACGCGGTCGCGCCTCGCTCCCCCGCCTGGACGAGCTTCCCTCCCCATGCTAACCTCACCCTAATATGGAATTCTTCAAGCGCCTGGAAGACATCGTTCGCGAAAAGCATTCCTGCGTTTGCGTAGGCCTCGACCCCAGGGTCGACGCGGCCGATACTGACGCCGCCTTTGCGGCATTGGCGCAAAACCGCAGGATCATCGAGGCTACGGCCCCTTATGCCGCGGCCTATAAACCCAATCTCGCCTTCTACGAAGCCTTGGGGCCTGCGGGCTTCGATATCCTCGAAAAAACCATCAGCCTGATCCCGGACGGTATACCCGTCATCCTCGACGCCAAGCGCTGCGATATCGACGCGACGGCCGAAGCCTACGCGCGCGCCCTCTTTGTCTCGCTGCGAGGCGATGCCGTCACCTTAAGCCCCTATATGGGCCGCGATGCCGCCGATCCCTTCCTGAAGTACGAGGGCAAGGGGCTCTTCCTCCTCGCCCGGACGAGCAATAAAAGCGCCGCCCAGTTTCAAGACCTGGAGCTCGGCTCGGCGGCGGGGATAGAGCCCTTATACGCCAGGGTCGCGAGGGAGTGCTGTTCCTGGTCCGATTCGATCGGCCTCGTCGTGGCCGGAAACGACCTCGAGGGCCTGCGCACAGTCCGCGCCGCCGCGCCGGAGGCCTGGTTCCTCGCGCCGGGCATCGGCGCCCAGGGCGGCCAAGCCGACGAAGCTTTCGCAGCCGGCGCCCGTGCCGACGGACTGGGCATCCTCATCGTCGCGGCTCGTTCGGTGGCCAATGCCGCCGATCCCGGCGCCGCGGCCCGGGAGCTCCGCGATTTGACCCAGTCTGCGGCCCTCCGCAGCCATGGCGGCGCGGGGACTAAGCCCCCAGTACCGCAGGGCGCGGCGCCGTCCGCCGGGGAGGCCGATCACCTCAAGGAGAAGCTCCTCGCCGGCCTCGTCTCGACTGGCTGCTTCAAGTTAGGTGATTTTACGCTAAAAAGCGGCAAGAAGAGCCCCTTCTACA
>DBTW01000026.1:3958-23620 GCA_002307245.1 Spirochaetaceae bacterium UBA1306
AGCGGCAAGAAGAGCCCCTTCTACATCGATCTCAGGCGCCTGGTGTCGGATCCCGCCGTCCTCGCCCTCGCGGCCGAGGCCTATGCCCGCGCGGCCGCAGGCCTCGCCTATGACCGCATAGCCGGCATCCCCGCGGCCGGGCTCCCGCTCGCTACCGCGGCGAGCCTGCGCCTCGGCAAGCCCATGGTCTGGCCGAGGATGCCCGTCAAGGAGCACGGTACGGGCAACAGGGTCGAAGGCGCCTTCGCTCGCGGCGAGCGGCTCCTCCTCCTCGACGACCTCATCACCACGGGGGCGAGCAAGCTCGAGGCCGCCGAGATACTGCGGGGGGAGGGGCTCGTCGTGGAGGACCTGGTCGTGCTGATTGAGCGCGGCCGACAGGGCCGCCGCGACATGGACGCCGCGGGCATCAAGCTGCGGGCCTTCGTCCACGTCCGGGAGCTCTTCGGGGTCTGCGAGAGGCTAGGCCTCGTGGACTCGGCCAGGCGCCGTGAGCTCGAGGCCTACGTAGACGAGGAATAGAAGCCCGGGGCGGCGCCTCCGGCGAACGCTGCGGTTGGGCCGCTAGCGGACCATGTCGGCTACGGTCTTGCCCTCTGCAAAGTCGCGCATATGGCCGTCCATCGCCCTCCAGATATGGAAGGCTGCGCAATCCTTCTTGCGGTCGCAGGGCTCTTTCTTGCCGCAGGCGCAGGGAGTGATACCCAGGCCCTCGCCCGAAGCCTCGATAATATCCATAAGGGTGATCTCGTCGAGGGGGCGCGCGAAGAAGAAACCTCCGCCCGGTCCGCGCACCGAGCGGATCACGTCGGCCTTGCGGAGCTTGAAGAAGATCTGCTCGAGGAATTCTGCCGAGATGTCCTCTTGCTCCGCGATGCTCTTGATGGAGACCGGACGACCTTCATTGCTGGACCTTGCGAGGGAGATTACCGCCCTGAGAGCGTAGCGGCCCTTTGTTGTAATACGCATTTTTTCTCCTTATTAATTCATCAGTAAAGTACTCTGTAATGTTACGGCTCGCAAGAGGCTTCTCGAGGGCGGAGCCTCCTTTCAGGACCCCCCCAGGCTCAACCGCCAACAACGGTGTATCCTCGCGTTTCGGAAATCCGGAGGCAGTGTGGCGAGACTGATATCCTCCCAAGTCCCGCTGCGGCCGATCCCGGCCGCTATCTCTGGCTTCCAGGCGAGGCTCCTCGAGTTGGTGGAGAAATACAGTCTGCCGCCAGGGGAGAGGACCCTGGCGCAGGCGCGGAGCAGCCGCGGCCAGTCCTCGTTGACGTCGAAGTCCTCCAAGGCTCCTTTGGAGTTGGAGAAGGTTGGCGGATCCGCGACTATGAGGTCCCAGGATCTGCCGGCGGCGGCGGCTTCGTCCAGGAAGACCGAGACATCGGCCTTGATCAGGGGATGGTCTTTCGCCGAGTAGCCGTTTAGCGAGAGATTCCGAGCAGCCCATTCCAGGTAGGTGTTGGAAAGGTCGACGCTCGTCACCGAGCTGGCTCCCCCCGAGGCGGCGTAAACCGAAAAACTGCCCGTATAGCAAAAGAGGTTCAGCGCGCGCTTGCCGGCCGACTCGGCCTTGACCATGGCTCGCGTGGGCCTATGGTCGAGAAAGAGCCCCGTATCGAGGTAGTCCGAGAGATTGACGAGGAATGAAAGCCCCCCTTCCTTTACCACCATCTCGGCTCTGTCCCGCCTGAGCCTCTCGTATTGCTCTTCGCCCCTCTGCCTCTTCCGGGTTTTCGTGAAGACTCGGCCGGGCTCCACTCCCAGGGCTTCTGCGGCGGCGGCGGCCATCAGCTCCAGCCACTCGACCTCGAGGGCCTCCTCCTTTTCGTAGGGGCGCTCGTAGAGAGCCATGAGGAGGCTGTCGCCGTAGCGATCAAGAGCGAGGGGGACTTCAGGTATGTCGCGATCATAGAGCCTCAGGGCTTCGACGCCTTCGCGCCGGGCCCAGCGGCGTAGAACCTTCTCGTTCTTGGCGAGCCTATTGCGGAAATACTCGGCCTGGCGTAGATCTTTTTCCGAGGGCATCGGCCTAGGATCGGGCCTTGCGGTTCAGCATCTGAACCGAGAGGAGGGCATAGCCAGAGGAAAGATCCTCGCGCTGGACGACTATCCCATCGGGGACCTTGAGCTTGATGTTCGTAAAATTCCAGATTGAGGTGATGCCGGCGCGGACTAGGATCTCGGTCGTGGCCTGGGCGAAGGGCGAGGGCACGGTGAGGAGGGCGATCTCCGCATGAAGCTCGGTGATGCCGGGCTCGAGCTCCTTCATGTCGCGAATGGGCACGCCATGGACCTGGCTGCCGATCTTCTGCGGGTCCGTGTCGAAGGCTGCCAGGATATGGAGGCCGTGGCGCTGGAATTCCTGATAGCCTATTAGGGCCGAGCCCAGGTTGCCGGCGCCGACGAGGACCGCCTCCCGCTGCTGGTCCCAGCCGAGGTAGCATTCGATAGCCTTGATGAGCGGCTCGACCGGATAGCCCTTCTTGGGCTTGCCGACGATACCGGTAATGGCGAGGTCCTTGCGCACCTGAATGGGTTCGAGATTGAGCTCCTGAGCTATAACTGTGCCGGAAATATAGCTGTCGTGGTTACGTTCCGCTTGGCGGATGATATGCAGGTAGGAGGGCAGGCGCCTGACCGATGGGGCGTAGGACACTTTTATCTTGAGCATATACACTCCACTAGTCGGTCACTATAGCCTAATCGATAAAAAAGTCAAGAATACAATTAATGTAGAGACAATAACATACATATTTATTCAGGGGAATCAAATAATATTGCAGATTCCTGCATTGGCCGATATTTTCGCGATGTGCTAAAGTAGAGGCATGCGGGCCATAAAAATCGGCTTTTTTCTTCTGTTGCTCGGAATAATCGTGGCGCCTTCGGATATCTGGGCTGACGAGGGAGCCGATGCGCCCTCGGCGACCCCCGCGGGACTTCTAGATATACCCCTGGTTCAGGGCCATCGTGCCATCGGCTTGGCGGCGAGCGGCGTCGGCGTCGCGGGTAGCCTGACTCTGTCCGCTTTCGGCATCTATGGATTGGTCCAGGATCTACCCGCGGGACTGGGTCGCCCCGCCGCCCAGGATGACGCTCTTTTCATCGCGGGCGGGCTCGTCCTTAGCAGCCTTTTTTCGTTTTGCCTGAATGCCCTATCAACGGTCCAGTAAGATCTCCACTCTCCGGTTCTTCCAATTGTTCGCCGTGTCTCCGTTGGGCGCCAAGGGTATATGACCTCCGCGGCCCACTACCTTCATGCGCCCCCCATCGATGCCGATCCCTGCCAAGGCTGCCTTTACCGCCTCGGCACGTCTCCGGGATAGAGGCATCAGCACCTCTCGCTCCTCCTTGTCGGCGAGCGCCGGATCGTTCCAGTTCACCAGGTTGGCATGCCCTTCGATCGTAATGCGGTAGGCGGAGAAGCGCCGGAGTATCTCCGCCAGGCGATTGAGTACGATCGCGTTCTGCTGGACGAAGCTCGCTTCCTGTCCCTGGTTGAGCTCGGCCGAGTCGGCCGGGAATACGAAGTCGGGTATCCTGATCTTGTATCGCTCCCCGTCGCGGATCACCAGGACGTCGGTCGAGAAGGATTTCGTCACCTGCAGCTCGCGGCCCGCCCCGTCACTCGCCGAGAAGCGGATCGAGTATTCGGAGGCCGATTCCACGAGCTGTCCTTCGTTTGAATTACCGTCCCATTTTATTTCGGTAGGCGGCGTGCCCGAGCCTGATCGCCCGTAGAACCGATGCTGCCTGCCGTCCTCGATCGTCAGGTTCCAGCTCCGGACCGATTCCGGCTTATCGATCTTGATGAGGATGCTCAAGCTGTCGTTGAACCCGTCGCCGTCGGGCGAGAAGAGGATAGGCTCCGCGCTGATGGACATATGCGCGAAAGTACCGGCCGAGGATCGCCCTTCGGCTGGGTATAGGATCGAGTTTGCCCCATCCTTCCCCGACTCGAGGGGCGTTGTCGGCGTCGAGCGCCTGCGTCGGTCGCTCCAGGCTAAAAGCTGCTTGAAGCCGATGCCGATGCCGATCGAAGGATGGCTGTCCCCGCCGATGGGGATGGAGCATTGCGGTATCAGGCTCACGTAGCTCCATGAACCTAGGTAGAGGTTCAGCTTGAGGGCGGCTTCGAGGGAAAGGGTCCCGTCGAAGGCCCCGAAGGGGCTGTCGACGGCAATGCCGGCGAGCGGAACGATGTCGAGCAAGGCGCCGAGGCCGAGGGAATAGCCGGCCCGAAGCCCGGCGCCCCAGGATATATCGCTGCTATCGGCGTCCGCGTCGAAGGCTCGGTAGCGCGCCGCCAGGTCGAATTGCCAGGGGCTCGCCGGGAAACCGACCAGCTCGAATCCCAGGTCTAGCGAGGCCCCGGGAGAAGTTTCGCCGTTGCCCTGTAAGGAGAGGCTGCGGCTCGTCTCCGAGAACAGTCCCGCCAGCAGCAGTCCCCGCTCTATGGCCTGGGCCCCGGCCCTGGGCGGAAGGCCCGCCAGGACGGCGCAGATCATGAGCGCGGTTCCGACCGACGCCCTGTAGCCGCGAACCGCCATGCTAGATCGATACCACCATGGAGAGCCCGGCGCTATAGCCGCTTCGGAAGTCCCAAAGCAGGGGCAGGCTGATCCCGCAGTGGCCGAAGTCCAGGCGGGCTGTCGCGCTGAGGAAGGCGCCCAAGCTCCTGCTCTTCGTGGGCGCTGTCGAGCCCGAGACTTTGATCGAGCCTTCGCCCCCCTCGGCGATCAGCTGCGCGAGCTGCCCTCCGATGGTTATACCCGTCGTTCCATCAACGCTCTTGAGGTCGATCCTGCTCTGTCCCCAGGCGGGATAGAGACCGGCCCCAAACTGCAGCGTAAGGAAGCCGAGGGCGCTGATACCCGTGGCGAACTGGAACGGAAGGGCGAAGGAGCTGGATTTCACGGCGATATCGAAGGACGGGTCCAGGCTGATCGATACGGGATAGCCGAAGAAGAGGGGATTATCCTCGCCGAGGTCGATCGAGAAATTCCTGGTTATGGCGCCCGTGCTCGCCTCGGTGCCTACCTTGTTTTCGCTATATGCCAGGGCGAGGCTCAGTTCCAGGCCCTCCCAGCGGAGGAGGCGGCTCTTACCCGATGGGCCGAAGCAACGCCAATTGAGTCCGCCTCCGGCCATCCAGCCGGAGTAATCGAATCCCTCGTAGCTCAAGCTCATGTGGCCGAAGGAAGCTTGGATCCCCAGGCCCTTGACGAGCTTATCCAGTGGCAGCTTGAGCTGAAAGCTGAGCGGATGCAGGGCTGCGCCCATTGGATAATCGTCTTCGGCCTGGATGCTATCCAAACGGCCGCGGAGGATATTGGGGTCCAGGCTATCGCTGGTCGCGGAGGCATAGCCTCCGAGGGCTAGGCTGAAGAATCGATGATCGTCGAGGAGAATGGATGAAGGCAAAATGCCGAGCTCGGCATTCGCGTCGGCCATGCCCTGCATGAACAATGGCTTATTAAGGACATCGTCGACGAGGGCCTGGACGGAGGCGACGTTGGCTTGCACCTCCTGATCGAGCATCGCCTGGAGCTTCGCCGAGTCAGAACTGTCCAGCCGCGGCGAGTGCAATTCGACTACGACCTCTGCGCTCGCCGAGCTTGCGGCTGCCAAGAATAAAAAAATGACTTTTCGTAATCTATGCATATATTGTGAAGAGTATAGAACAGAAAGCTCGGAATCGTCTCCTGTCTGTGAAAAAAGTCGTAACAGAGATAAACTGCGTGTATAGGTTTGGAGGAAAACACATGAAGAAATGGCTTCTCGCAATCAGTTTTGGAATAGTAATTCTTTTTAACAGCTGTAATTTTGATGTTTTTGGCAGCAACAAGGATAAGGACAATACCAGCGATCAGACCAAGTATACCTATAAGTGGGCGGACGAGAGCACCAAGCTCCGCTACGAATGCTATGACGGCGATTCGCTCTATTGGTACGAGCTCTATTCCCCCGGCGGGGATGCGCCCGCCACGAAGATCCAGCATTATTCCGCCTCGGAAACCTTGCTTTGGACCTATGCGTATTCCTACGATGCCGCGGGGGAAAAATACCTCGAAGCATATTACGACGGCAGCGATGTTCTTAAGAATCTATCCGTCTATAGCTACGATGCCTCGGAACGGCCGCTCACGACCCATTGCTACGATGTCACGGTCGTTACCGACCCCACGACCAGCGGCGATTCCTATTCCTATTCCCTTAAGTGGGCCGAGTATCTGAGCTATACGACTAGCGGCAAATTGAGCCAGAAAGTCGTCTGCGGCGCGGAAAACGCGGTCGACTCGGTAGTACAGGACGGCTATGATTTAAGCGACAATCTGGCGAGCGAGAAAACCTATGGGGCAGCCCTTCGCCTATTAAGCCTCAGCTACTACGATGGCCTCGATTCGAGCTTGTCTCCGAAGCCGACCAAGACTCTCTACTACACGGGGGCGAATTCCTCCGCGAAGTCCCTGTACGCCCCGCCCCTCGCAGGTGCGACCCGGGCCCGTGGCCTATCCGGCGCGCGCAGCATCGTCGATCTGGGCAGCCTCCCGCTGCCCGTCATCCCCAGCGTCCCGGCCTTTAGCCTCGAAGATGCCAATGCCGTATTGGATCATTACATCGTCTGGAGCTATGACCGCTACGGCAACTTCAAGACTACGCTGAGCGCTACCAACTACCCAACGCAGGTAATCCGAAAAGACAGCCACCTCGATTACGCGGTGACCATCGACGCGACCTGGGACGCCCATAATCGCCTGGTCAGCAAGAGCACACATTACGGCGATACCGAGGTGCTGACTGTCGGCGTGACCTATGGCAGCGACACCAAATACAAGAACGGCGGCTGGGAGGTCTCGTCCTTGAGCTTCTCGGGCGAATCGCTGCTGATGCCTATCACGGTCGGCATCACCTATGACGGCGAGGTGCCCAGCGCGGTCACCGCCTTTGACACTACGACCCAGACGCCGCTCTATACCCTGAAATATAACTACTCAGATACGAGCACTGGCGTTGGCACGGTCATAGACCTCGGGCCCTTCCACTTCGGCGGGGTCATTGCCAGCGTCGAGAATTATTCGGGGGCTGGCGGCGCCACCGATACCTACTTAGGCCAGTTCGTGTTCGAGCTCAGCGTCGACCAGAAAACGCTGACTATCAAGTCCTTGAAGGACCAGGGCGACAATATGCCCGACGCCAACGATACTGACAACGGCCGATTCGTAGTCGCCTATGACGCCGTCGGCCAGGCGGTTAGCTTCGCCAGCTATAATAAAGCGGGCGGAATCGTATGGCAGTACGACTATGACTATGCGGATGTCGAGGCCGGAGCCAAGGCTATGATCGGCGAGCTCGGCCTTACCCAGGACGACGTTACGAGCGCCTCCACGGACCTGACGAAGTTCTACAGTGACTATGACGTCAACAGCATCCTGAGCGGCTTCCTCAAGCAATAAGCGCCAAGGCTGGGATGCGCGCGCGGCTCGGATGCGCGCGTCCCGGCCGCTGCCTTAATCCCACCAATGCCGGGCCACGAAATCGGGGCTGAAGCTCGAGCCCGCGTGCTTGATCGAGCAGGCGCTCATCGTTCTCGCGAAGAAGGGCGACATCCGTCGCGTGAACAGCTCGAGGGTCGTGCCCTTGGCCACGTCCTCGTCGTAGAGCAGGACGCTTCTGTCCCTCCACGAGGAGAGCCAGACCTCGTCCGAGACCGAGACGATGGGCGCCTCGTCCTTTCGCTTGAACATCGAGAAGCGCACGAAGTAGAGGGGCAAGCCCAGGTATTCGGCGAGCAGCAGAGCGGGCATGATGGCCCCATGGGCGGCGGCGAGGATCAAGCTTGGTTCGAAGCTTACCGCCTCCGCCCGGATTCTCTTGGCCAATAGGGCGATTTTTTCCGGTTCGGCCCCCCGCCAGCTGTATTTGTCCCTGCCGCCCGTGTATACGAAGCGCAGGATTTCCTCAGGTAGGCTAGCCTTGAAGGCGATGGCCCTTTCCGGGAAGGCGGCATCCAGCCGGTAGGCCGCCCGCGCGAGCTCGATGGATCCGCGGTAGAGGCGGTTGGCCCCTTCGATCTCGCCGAGGCCGTGGGGCATGTCGTAGCGCTTCGCCTCGGCGAGCTCGTAGTAGACCGTGGGGTGGAGTGGCAGGCCGTGCTCGACGCAGATCTTGTAGTTGAGCATTACGTTGACGAGGGCCGGGGCGAGGATGTAGAGGCGCAAGGCGAGGGGCATCCTCGCAGAGGGGCCGAAGGAGTCGTCCAGCAAGGCCGCGCCGAGGGCGGCCGCTTCGTCGAGTATCGCTCCGTAGGGGGCTTCGAAGGCCATGGCTTCCGGCGCCTCGTCCCAATCCTCTCCGCACAGGTACTGGTCTATCACGGTATATCAAGGATATACCGAGTGCGCGGCGCCTAGCCATTCCCCCCGAGCTCGGGCAGGTAGCGCCAGTAGCGCCGCGGCATGAGCCTTCGCTGGAGCTCCGGGTTGCGGCGCGCGGGGTTCTCCGTAGCCTCGAAGTAGCGCTTCCACAATTCGGTCTCGCCGTCGGTCCGGCCCGAAGGCCCGGGAAGGTAGGCGAGGGCGGCATCGCCTGAATCCGATTCGTAGCGGCCGCCGCGCCTGGCGAAGGCAAGGCGGCGTCGGGTATCCACTATCGCGAAGTCCTCGGGGCCGAAGCGGCGCGAGAAGCGCGGCACGAGGGCGGCGGCGATATTGTAGTCGGGCTCGATGGGCGCCACGAAGATCCCTGAGGCGCCGGGAGAGAAACGGGCGAGCCCGACGAGCCTGTGGATCTCGCAGTCGACGCGGCGAGCGGCCTTCGAGAGCGCGCGCAGGTCCGCCCTGCCGTGGTCGGCGAGCAGCTCGGCGCCATGGATTCCCGCCTCTGAGCAGATGCGGAAGAGGGGCAGCTCGAGAGCTTCCTCGCTCATCCATATCCTGATGATCATGTCGAAGAGCTCCCCCGAGAAGGCTCGGATAAGGGCGCCGGCCGCCTGAGGATCCGATGCGGTTTCCGACACGAGGGGGGAGGGCCCGAGAAGGGCGAAGAGCTCGCCCTCGGAGGCGAGGGCGTTGGCCACGGCCTCGGGGGCAGTCCTTTCGGAGAGCGCCCGCGCGGCGAGGGCGAAGAGGCCTTCCAGGGAGCCGTCGTAGCTCCAGGTGCCTCGGGCCTGCGTCTCCCGGGGACCTGCGGCGCCGCTCATGGGAAGGCGAACTCGAGCTGCGGGAGCGCCTGATCGGCATGGGGCGCCGGCGCCGCATGCGGAGAGGGCCCTGGCTTGGCGGATGTCGCGACGAGGCTCCGCGCGATGCCGTCCTGATCCGTGGCGTCGAGAGGTCGCCCCCCGGAGCTGAGGAAGTAACGCGCGCGCTTCATAACGATGCCCATCTTGGGCAGGTCCTCCGGGGCGATCCTGCCTGCCCTACGGGTGGTGATTATCCGTCCAGCGCCCGTGACGCCCAGGCCGGGCACGCGCAGGAGTTGGAAGTAATCGGCCTTGTCTATATCCACGGGAAAAAAATCGGGGTGCCTGAGGGCCCAGGCGCTCTTGGGATCCAGGTCGGCGGAGAGGTTGGACTCGCCCTCGTCCAGGATCTCGTCGGGCTTGAAACCGTAGAAACGCATCAGCCAATCGGCTTGGTAGAGGCGATGCTCGCGAATGAGGGGCGGACTGCGGAGAATGGGCAGGCGAGGGTCGGAGGATACCGGGATAAAGGCCGAGTAGTACACGCGGCGCAAGCCCATACGGCCATAGAGGGCTCCGGCGAGGCGGATGATCGTGCGGTCGTCGTCGGGGCTGGCGCCGATGACGAGCTGCGTGCTCTGTCCCGCCGGCGCGAAGGCGGGAGCCCTGAGGCGGCGTCGCCGGTCTTCCTTGCTCTCGGCCTCGGCCTGGCCCATGAAGCGCATCGCGCCGAGGATCTCCTGCCCGGATTTCTGCGGGGCCAGCAGGGCGAGGGAAGAGGCCGTGGGAAGCTCGATATTGGCCGAGAGCCTGTCGGCGTAGAGTCCCGCCTTCCTGAGGAGGGCTTCGCCGCAGCCGGGAATGGCCTTGAGGTGGATATAACCGCCGAATCGCTCGCGCTCCCGCAGGACTCGCGCGACCTCGATGAGCCTGCCCATGACGATATCGGGATCGGAGAAGATGCCGGAGGAGAGGAAGAGCCCTTCGATGTAGTTCCGGCGGTAGAAGCCGATCGTGAGCTTCACGAGCTCCTCGACCGTGAAGCTGGTCCGCGCGATGTCGGCCGAGGCGCGATTGGCGCAGTAGGCGCAATCCTTGCGGCAGCTGTTGGAGTACAAGAGCTTGAGTAAGGAGACGCAGCGGCCGTCGCCCGTGAACGAATGGCAGACTCCGGAGGGGCTGGAGGCGCCCAATCCGCCCTTGGATCTCCGCGAGCTGCCGCTCGACGCGCAGGACGCGTCGTAGCGCGCCGAGGCGGCCAGGATCTCGACTTTTTCGGCCATATCCATGCGAGTACTATACGCGTGTATGCTATACTAGCGCAAGCGCTTTACCCTGAATGCCATTGAACAGGGGGGCGGCCTGGATATAGGGTAGAGTCCATATCCATAGCCTCGCACCGTATAGGGGTTCTCTGCATGGAATATCGCTTGGGCGTCGATATCGGTTCCACGACGGTAAAAGCCGTCCTACTGCGTCCCGAGGACGGGGAAATCCTCTATTCGAGCTACCTTCGGCATGGAGCGCGTCAGTCCGAGCTCTGCCAAAAGATGCTCGCCGAAGTATTGGCGCGCTTTGGCGACAGGCCCATCAAGGTCGCCTTAAGCGGCTCGGGCGGCAAGGACATCGCGAACGCCATCGGAGCCTTCTACGTACAGGAAGTCGTGGCCAATTCCGTAGCTATCCAGGCGCTCTACCCCAGGACGAGGGTTGCCATCGAGCTCGGCGGCCAGGACGCAAAAATAATCTTCTTCCACAGCGACGAGAAGACCAAGGCCCTCATGGCTACGGACATGAGGATGAACGGCAGCTGCGCGGGCGGGACCGGCGCCTTCATAGACGAGATGGCGAACCTCCTCAAGGTGCCCCCGGAAGGCTTCGAGGCCCTGGCCGCCGGGGGGAGCCGCGTCTACGATATTTCGGGACGCTGCGGCGTATTCGCGAAGACCGACATCCAGCCGCTCCTCAACCAGGGCGTGTCCAGGGAGGACCTCGCCCTCTCGGCCCTGCATGCCATCGCCCGGCAGACAATAGGCGGCCTCGCCCAGGGCCTCGAGATATCCCCGCCCGTGGTCTTCGAGGGAGGGCCGCTCACCTTCAACCCGACCCTGGTCCGGGTCTTCGCCGAGCGCCTGGGCCTCTCGGGCGAGGACATCGTCGTCCCCGACAAGCCGGAGTTGGTGGTGGCTCAAGGGGCCGCCCTCGCCATCGACAAGCTGTTCGGGGGCGAAGCCTCGCGCTTCAAGGGCGGGGCATGCCTCGAGATCCTTGCGGGCTATCGCGAGGAAAGGCTGAAGCGGGAGGACCCCGACGGCGCGAGGCCCTTCTTCGAGAGCGAGGAGGAGCGGCGGGCCTATCAGGCCTCGCGAGCCCTCTCGGCCTTCCAGCGGCCGCGCCACGAGCCCGGGACGAGGCTGCCCGTCTACCTCGGCCTTGACGCCGGCTCCACCACCTCCAAATTCGTCCTCCTGGGGGAGGACGGGCGGATCGAGGACTCCTTCTACGCCAAGAACGACGGCAAGCCACTCGAGGTAATCAAGGAAGCCCTGATCGCGATGCGCGATCGATATGCGGCCGAGGGCGTGGCCCTCGACATGCTCGGCGTCGGTACGACGGGCTACGGCGAGCTGCTCTTCGCGAAGGCCTTCGGCGCCGATTACCATACCGTCGAGACGGTGGCCCACGCGGAGGCCGCCCTCCGCTTCGCGCCCGGCGCCAGCTTCATCCTCGATATCGGCGGGCAGGACATGAAGGCCATCTCGATCTCGCAGGACATCGTCACGGGCATCGTCCTCAACGAGGCTTGCTCCGCCGGCTGCGGGTCCTTCCTCGAGAATTTCTCCCAGTCCATGGGAATCAAGGTCGAGGACATCGCGGACCTGGCCTTCTCGTCCAAGAGCCCCTCGCGGCTGGGCTCGCGCTGCACGGTCTTCATGAACAGCTCGATCATCACCGAGCAGAGGAACGGCAAGCGGCCCGAGGACATCGTGGCCGGCCTATGCCGCTCCGTGATCGAGAACGTGTTCACCAAGGTGGTGCGGCTGTCCAACATCGACGCCTTGGGGGACAAGATCGTGGTGCAGGGCGGCACCTTCCGCAACGACGCCGTGCTCCGCGCCCTCGAGCAATACACGGGCAAGGAGGCGGTGAGGGCGCCCTATCCCGGCGAGATGGGCGCCATCGGCATCGCCCTCCTCACGAAGCGCCATATGGAGGGGCTCTCGAGTGCGCGGCGAAGCTCCTTTATCGGCCTCGAGGCCCTCGAGGCCTTCTCGAGCTCCTCGAGCTCGGGCCATGTATGCGCCTTCTGCTCCAACCGCTGCAACCGGACCCTGGTCGCTTTCAGCAACGGCTCGAGCTACATCACCGGCAACCGCTGCGAGCGGGGGGAGATCCTTGGGGACCTGGGCGACGCCTCGGTGAGGGAGCGGGTGCGGGAGCTCTCGGCCAAGATGGACGAGGTGCCCGACCTGATCCGGAGCCGCGAGAGGCTCCTCTTCAAGGATTACGAGCCGAGGCGGCTCAGCAAGGAGAAGCGGATCAGCATAGGCATACCGCTGGCCCTGGAATTCTGGAACAGTCTCCCTTTCTGGAAGGCCTTCTATGAATCCCTGGGCTTCGAGCTCGTCCCGTCGTCCAAGAGCACGCGCGCCCTCTTTGAGAAGGGCCTGCACGCCATCCCCTCGGACACGGTCTGCTATCCCGCCAAGCTGGCCCACGGCCACATCATGGACCTCGTGGACAAGCAGGTGGACCGAATCTTCATGCCCATCATGAACCGCATGCCGCCCGAGAACCCGGGGGTTCGCAGCGACTACGTCTGCGCCGTGGTGAAGGGCTATCCCATCGTCCTATCCATCAGCCACGACGAGGGGAAGCGGCATGGCATCCCCTTCGATACGCCCCTCTTCAACTGGTTCGACGAGGATAGCCGCGACAAGCAGATCGCCAAGTTCATGGGGGCCACCTACGGCCTCCCCTACGACATCGTCGCCCTCGCGATCGCCGAGGGCGACCGGGCCATGGCCTTGTTCAACGAGGCGCTGCAGGCCGAGGGCGCGAGCGTGCTGAAGGGCCTCCGCGACTCGGGCGGCTTCGGCGTGGTCCTCGCCTGCAGGCCCTACCACAGCGACGGCCTCGTCAACCACGGCATCTCGCGCTGCTTCACGAAGCTGGGCATACCCGTGCTCACCATCGACTCCCTCCCTGGCATCAACGAGAAGGACATGTCCATGGTCAGGGCCGAGGCGACCATCAACTTCCACGTGCGGATGATGGCGGCCGCGATGGCGGTCGGCGAGAACCCCGACCTCGAGCTCGTTCAGCTCGTGAGCTTCGGCTGCGGCCATGACGCCATCCTCACCGACGAGGTGACCAGGATTCTGCGCACGGCCTCCCGCAAGGACCCCCTGGTCCTGAAGATGGACGAGAGCAGCGTGGCCGCGCCGCTCAATATCCGGGTCAAGTCCTTCGTCGAGACCATCCGCGCCCGCCGGGCGAAGCAGGCGCAGGGCGGCTCGACGGAGATCGGCGACCCCTTCCCCCTGAAATTCCTGAGGGGCGACCGCAAGCTCAAGACCATACTCGTCCCCAATGTGTCGAGGGCCTTCGCGGAAATCAGCAGCGCTTCCTTGCGGAAGGAAGGCTTCCGCGTCGAAATCCTGCCGATGGCCGGGCCCGAGGCCATACGCCTCGGCAAGAAGTACGTCCACAACGACATCTGCTTCCCCGCGCAGGTGAATATCGGCGAGGCCCTCTACGGCCTCGTCAACGGCGTCTACGATCCCGACCGGGTCGTCATCGGCCTCGGCAAGTCCCAGTGCGATTGCCGCCTCGCCCACTACTCGGCCCTGGCGCGCAAGGCCCTGGACGAGGCGGGCTTCCCCCAGGTGCCCATGATCACCACGGACGGCACCGACCTCAAGAACCTGCATCCGGGCTTCAGTCTCGGGCCGCTGTTCTACCTGCGGATGCTCTGGGGCTTCGCGATGATCGACGGCCTCGAGAACCTGCGCAGGCGCACGAGGCCCTACGAGTCGGTGAAGGGCATGACCGATCTCGTCTTCGAGCGCTCGGTCTCGAGGGTGGCCTCCAGCCTCGAACGCAGCATCCCCAGGGCCCTGCGCTCCCTGCGCCTGGCCGTGGACGAGTTCAACGCCATAGCGGTCGAGCCCATCCCGAAGAAGCCCAAGGTGTTCATCATCGGCGAGTTCCTGATGAACTTTCATCCCGGGGCGAACAACAATATCGAGGAGTACCTGGAGTCCAACGGGATGGAGGTGATCCTCCCGGACATCCTCAACGCCTTCCGCAAGGACTACCTGCGATCGCGCGACGAGATGCGGCACTTCCACATGAAGCACAGCCTGGGAGAGCTCATCATGGTGAATATCGCCAACGCCAGCTTCGGCCTCGCCTTCGATACGGTCAGGGCCATCATGTCCAAGGCACGGGCCTACGAGCCCAAGGAGGACCTGCGCAAGCTGACCCTCTACGCCGACGGGATCATCGATACGGCCTTCACGGCGGGCGAGGGCTGGATGATCGCCGCGGAAATCCTCCACCAAGCGGCCGAGGGCGTGAATTCCTTCATAATCATCCAGCCCTTCGGCTGCATGCCCAACCACGTCACGGGGAGGGGAATCGTGAAGGCGATCAAGGAGAGGTATCCCCAGATCCAGGTCGTCTCCCTCGATTACGATCCCGATACGAGCGTGGCGAATATCGAGAATCGGCTGCAGATGCTCATCATCAACGCCAAAGAGATGCAGAAAGACTCCGAAACGGCCGCGGGGAGCGTCGCGGCTGCCGCGAGCGGCGGTCCGGCTTGACCTCCATCCTACGATAGGATAGCCTCGAATCATGAGTTACGGACGGAAGAGATTCTATCTCGTCTTCTCGAGACGCATGCAGGGCGCGGCCCTCAGCTGCGGGAGAGGTCTGTCCGATGAGGTGCTTGGAGATATTTGATATTTCCAACTAGTATTCATCGCGCGGCCTTTCGCGAAGAGGGCCGCGCGTTTTTTTTGCCCTGGCAGGCAATGGGACGACGCGCAACCCGAGCTATCGCGGGATCGCGCAAGGAGTCGTACATGCCATTGATAGAGCTCGCGGGCGTTTCCAAGGACTGGGGCCTCGAAGCCATTTTTTCCGATGTTTCCCTCAAGATCGAGGAGGGGGAGAAGCTAGGCCTGGTCGGCCGTAACGGTTCGGGCAAGACGAGCCTCCTGCGCATCCTGGCCGGGCAGGACGATGATTTCCGCGGCCGCCTGATTCGTCGGCCTGGACTTTCCATTGCCCTCGTGCCGCAGCGCTACGATCCCCCCGAGGGACAGAGCTGCGTGTCCGTCCTCCTGTCGGGGGCGAGGGAGCTTAAGGCGCGGCTAGATGCCTTGGCCGATGGACTCGAGGCTGGCCCCTCGGCCGAAGGGGAACCCGCCGGCGGAGGCTCGGGAAGGGACGGCTATTCCGCCCTGCTCGAGGAATATGGCGAGCTCGCGGCCCGATACGAGGCGTTAGGCGGGGACTTCGCCGAGGAGGGCGCGAGGCGCCTGCTTGTCCGCGCCGGTCTCGGGCCGGCAGCCGACTCCCCGGCTACGGGGCTATCGGGCGGCGAGAAGAACGTCCTCGCCCTCGCCAAGGCCCTCGCCGCCTCTCCCGATCTCCTGCTCCTCGACGAGCCGGGCAATCATCTCGACTTCGCCGGCCTCGCCTGGCTCGAGGAATTCATCCGAGGCGAGCGGAGGGCCGTCCTCGTCGTCTCGCACAACCGAGGACTCCTCGACGCGACCGTCGACCGCATCGCCGAGCTCGAGTCGGGCGCCTTGCGCTGCTATGCCGGCGGCTATTCGGCCTATCGGATCGAGAAGCTCAGCCGCGCGGCGGGGCAGGGCAAGGAATGGCAGGCCGACCGCAAGCGGTTCGAGCGGCTCGAGGCCCTGGTCGCGCGCTTCGCGCAGATAGCCGCCGCCCGTCCCGATCCGGCTTGGGGCAAGCGCCTCCGCGCGAGGCGCAGCCAGCTCGAGCGCGAGCGCGAGGCGGCTACCCAGCGTCCAGAAGGGGAGGGCCGCCGCATGACCGTATCCTTCTCCGCGGCCGAGGCGAAGTCCGACTACGCCCTCGTGGTCCGCGGCTACCGCAAGTCCTTCGGCGAGCGCGTCCTCCTCGAGGACGCGGGCTTCGACCTCCTCGCCGGGGAGCGGGCTGCCATCGTCGGACCAAACGGCTCCGGCAAGACCAGCTTCCTTCGCGACCTCGTGATCCGCGCCGAGGCGGGGTCCGAGCTGCGCTGGGACTCGGGCGAGGCGATCCGCGTGGGCCCCAGCATGCGGCTGGGCTATTGCGCGCAGGAGCAGGAGGTCTTTCCCCCGGGCAAGACCGTGGGCGAGTCCTTCGCCGAGCTGGGGGCCAAGGCCGACGAGGCCTATCGCCTCCTCCGGCTCTACCTTTTCGACCGCGCGATCCTGGATGCCGATGCCGGCCTCCTCTCGGGCGGGGAGCGCAACCGGCTGCAGATCGCGCGGGCGGTCTTTCTCGGCGCCAACTTCCTCGTCCTGGACGAGCCGACTAACCACCTCGACATTCCATCGAGGGAGGCCTTGGAGGAAGGGCTCGCGGACTTCCCCGGGAGCATCCTCGCTGTCTCCCACGACCGCTGGTTCCTCGAGAAGGTCGCGAGCAGGATCATCCTCCTCGAAGGCGGCCGCTTCGTCGCCTACGAGGGGAGCTTCGCGGAGTATTGGCGCGACTCGGGCAAGGATGCGGCGAGGGGCTCCCGCGCCACGGGAAGAGCCGCCGGCGCCGCGGGCAGGCGGCCCGGCATCGAGGATCGGGGGCGCGCCGTCCGCGGCCCTGCGCCTACGCCTGCGGGCGATGACGGCGAGCGACGGCGCATGCTTGAAGATCGCATAACTTCCCTGGAAGGGCGGAAGGCGGAGCTGGAGCGCGCTTCCGCCTCGGCGGGCGTTTCCCGCGATTACGAGTCGGCGGGAAAGGCAGCGCAGAAGGCCAAGGAGGCCTCCGCCATGCTCGAGAGGCTCTACGCCGAATGGGAGAGCCTAGGCTAGGGCCACGCCTTTAGCGGCCGCGCTCGAGCATGGCTTCCCTGAGCTCGGACGCGAACTCGTCGATATCGGCATCGCTCGTGTCGAAGCTCGTCATCCAGCGCTGGAGCCCTCCCTCCCAGTCGTAGAAGAAATGCCTCTCGCGGACGGCGTTCGCGGCCTCGATGGGCATGCGGGCGAAGAGCGCGTTGCAGCTGACGGGGTAGGCGAGCTCGATGCCCCCGATGGTCGAGCAGGCCCTCTCGAGCCTCTTCGCGGCCGCGTTGGAGGCCCGGGCGTTGCGCTCCCAGATCCTCATGCCCAGGTAGGCCTCGTACTGGGCCGAGATGAAGCGCATCTTGGAGGCGAGCTGCAGCCTCGTCTTCCGGAGGCAGGGCGCGCGCGCGGCGAGCTCCGGCCTCAGGACCACCACGGCCTCGCCGAAGGCGACCCCGTTCTTCATCCCGCCGAAGGACAGGAGGTCCACGCCCGCCGCGAGCTCGCGGAAGGGCAGATCGAGGGCGACGGCCGCGTTGGCCAGGCGGGCGCCGTCCATGTGCACCGACAGGCCCGCCGCGTGCGCGAGGCGCGCGAGCTCGGCCGTCTCCCGGGGCTCGTAGACGGTCCCGAGCTCGGTGGGCTGCGAGAGCGAGAGACAGGCGGGCTGGGACTGATGGATGAAGCCCACGCAGCCGAGGGCCGCCTCGAGCCCTTCGGGCAGGACCTTGCCCTCGCGGCTCTTGACCGGGAGCACCTTGCAGCCCAGGGCCGCCTCGGGCGCCCCGGTCTCGTCGATCGAGATGTGGGCAGTGTCCGAGCAGAGGACGGAAAGCCCGGGCCCGGCCACGAGCGAGAGGGCGAGGACGTTGGCCCCCGTGCCGTTGAGGACGAAGAAGGTCTCGGAAGCCGGGCCGAATTCCCTCTTGAACGAAGCCTCGGCCCTGCGCGTCCACTCGTCCTCTCCGTATCCGAGGGCGTGGCCGTCATTGGCCGAGCCGATAGCCGCAATGATCTCCGGCGAGGCGCCGGAGTTGTTGTCGCTGGCGAAGCTCTTCATGCTCATGATGGGCGCGAGCATAGTTCCGACTCGAGGCCCGCGGCAAGAGGACCCGCATGCGTCGACGCCTAGCAGCTCGGCCTCGTTTCCACTACAATGTAGCCATACATGGACAAACCATCTTTCGAATCCTTCGGGCTCGGTCCCGACGCGCTCGCAGCCCTCGCCCGCAAGGGCTTCGAGGAAGCGACCCCCATCCAGGCCCTGACCATACCGCGGCTCCTCAAGAGCGGCCCGGACCTCATAGCGCGGGCGCGCACGGGGACGGGCAAGACGGCCGCCTTCGGCATACCCTTCGCCGAGCTCCTCGCGAGCCCCGTCGGGCACGTCCGCGCCATCGTGCTCGTGCCCACCCGCGAGCTGGCCCTCCAAGTCACCGCCGAGCTCGTGTCGCTCCGCTCCGGCGCCTACCCCCGCGTCGCCGCCGTCTACGGCGGCGCCTCGATGGGCGAGCAGCTGCGGCGGCTGGGCGGCGGCGTCGACGTCGTGGTCGGCACCCCGGGGCGGGTCCTGGACCACCTGAGCCGCGGCACCCTCGACCTGTTGCAGATCGACTTCCTCGTCCTCGACGAGGCCGACGAGATGCTGGACATGGGCTTCATCGAGGACATCGAGGCCATCATGGAAAAGTGCGGCGATAAGCGCCGCGTCGTCCTCTTCTCCGCCACCATGCCGGCCGGGATAATCCGCGTCGCAAAGCGGCGTCTCGGCGCCTACGAGATCGTCGAGGACTCCTCCGAGGCGGTGGCCACGGAGCTCGCCGAGCAGGTCTGGCTCGAGGTGCGGGAGGGCGACAAGCTCGAGGCCCTCTGCCGGGTGATGGACGTGGAGGAGGATTTCTACGGCATCGTCTTCACGACCACGAGGATCGAGGCCGAGAAGGTCGCCAAGGCCCTCGAGGAGCGCGGCTACGACGCCGAGGCCCTGCACGGGGAGATTCCCCAGGACCGAAGGGAGCGCATCCTGGCCCGCTTCCGCGAGAAGAGGGCCCGCGTCCTCGTGGCCACCGACGTCGCGGCGCGCGGCATCGACATAGACAACCTGTCGCACGTGGTGAACTGGTCCCTGCCCCACGACCCGGAGGCCTATGTGCACAGGGTCGGTCGCACCGGGCGGGCCGGCAACGCCGGCACGGCCATCACCCTCGTCACCCCCGACGAGTACCGCAAGCTTTTCCGCTTCAAGCATGTCGCGGGCGCCGGCTTCAAGAAGAAGAAGGTCCCCGACGTCGACGAGGTCCTTGCGGCTCGCAAGGAGCGGCTTCGCGCCAAGATCACCGCTAGGGCCGAGTCCCTCGCGGCGGAGAGCGCGGAAGAGTCGGCCGCCGCCGTCGAGGGCGAGGCCGCCGATGGCGGGGAGGCGCTCGCCGACCC
>DBTW01000026.1:23953-26544 GCA_002307245.1 Spirochaetaceae bacterium UBA1306
TGGCCGACGAGATCCTCGCGAGCGCCGAGCCGCGCGAGGCCCTTTCTGCGGCCCTCTTCGAGGCTTTCGGCGCCGAGATCGACCCGGCGAGATACAGGAAGATCGACTCCTATTCCGTCGACGCGGCGGCCACCGCGAGGCTCTTCATCGGCTCGGGCAAGAGCGAGAAGGCCACGCCCGCGCGCCTCGCCTCCCTAGTTAAGCGCCTCTCGGGCTTGCCCGACAGGCTCATCGGCGGCATCGAGATCTACGAGAATTTCTCGTTCGTGACGGTCCCTTTCGAGGCGGCCGAGAAGGTCCTGGCAGAGGCGAGGACCCAGGGCGGCCTGCCCGCGGTACGATATGCGACGCCTAAAGCCTGGGACGCCCCGCGGGGTCCGGCGAGCCGAGGCGCGCCCGGCGGTCGGGCCTTCGCGGGGCGCGGCGGCTCGGGAGCTCCCTACGGGGCGCGGCCGAACCGGCCGGGCGATTACCCGCCTCGAGCTGAACGCAAGCCGCGCCGCTCCGCGGCGGCCCACGAAGCCTCCGAGCCGCGCGCGACGGGCTCTCCGAGCTATGCGAAAAAACGCAAGAAGCCCGAATAGCGCCGAGGAAGGAAAGCGACATCATGGGCCAGGCCATAGTCGAATGCGTGCCGAATTTCTCGGAGGGCCGCGATAGGGGCGTCATCGACGCCATCGCGCGGGCGGTCTCCGGCGTCGCCGGGGTATCCCTGCTCGACGTGGACCCGGGCGCCGACACCAACCGAACCGTCTATACCTTCGTGGGCGAGCCAGAGGCCGTGCTGGCCGCGGCCATCGCGGCGGCGAAGGCGGCCTACCAGCTCATCGACATGAGCAGGCAATCGGGCGCCCATCCCCGCATGGGAGCGCTCGACGTCTGCCCCTTCGTCCCCGTGTCGGGCATAGATATGGTCGGCTGCGTCGAGCTGGCGAAGCGCGCGGCCGAGGCTATCGCCCGTGGGCTCGGCGTGCCCGTCTACCTTTACGAGGCGGCGGCCACTCGGCCCGAGCGCCGGAGCCTGGCTGAGATCCGAGCCGGCGAGTACGAAGCCCTGCAGTCCAAGCTCGAGAAGCCCGAATGGGCTCCCGACTACGGCCCCGCCGCCTTTGTCCCCCGCTGGGGCGCCACTGTGGTGGGGGCGCGTGAATTCCTCATCGCGTATAATGTAAACCTCAATACTAGAGACAAGAAACTCGCGCACGAAGTAGCCCTGAATGTCCGCGAGGCGGGCAGGGCGGCTAAGGACGAGAACGGTAAGGCCCTCAAAGACGATTCGGGGACCGGCATAATGCTGCCTGGCCGGCTCAAGGCCGTGCGGGCCATAGGCTGGTACATCGAGTCATATCGCTGCGCCCAGGTATCCATCAATCTCCTCGATTACAAGGCTACGCCGCTTCACGCGGTTTTCGAGACCGTCAAGGAGGAAGCCGAGAAGCTCGGACTCCTCGCGACGGGGAGCGAAGTGGTCGGGCTCTTGCCTCGCGAAACGATAATCGCAGCCGGCCGGCACTTCCTGAAGAAGATGGGCAAGAGCGAGGGGGCGAGCGAAGGCGAGCTTATCGAGACCGCGGTCCGGTCGATGGGCTTGGACTCCGTGGCTCCCTTCGACCCGCGGAAGAAAATAGTCGAGTACGCGAGCCGAGCTCCGACTCCCTTGGCGTCCTTAAGCGTCGCCGCCTTCGTCGATGAGGTTTCGAGCGAATCTCCCGCGCCGGGCGGCGGTTCGGTAGCGGCTCTCTCGGGCAGTCTCGGAGCCGCCCTGGCCGCCATGGTGGCCAACCTTACGGTCGGCAAGAAAGGCTACGAAGCTTCTTGGGCCGAGCTCTCCTCCCTCGCCGTCGAGGCCCAGGCGGTAAAGACAGCCCTGGCCGCGGCCATCGACGAGGATACGGCGGCCTTCAATGGGATCATGGAGGCGGGGCGGATGCCGAAGGCCAGCGAGGCTCAGCGCTCGAATCGCGACGCATGCCTGAAAAAGGCGTATATGCGAGCGGCCGAAGTCCCCCTCGAGACTGCCGAGGCTTCGCTCAGAGCCCTCGCCCTCTGCGGCCGCGTCGCCGCCTTGGGCAATAAAGCCTCCCTCTCAGATGCCGGTGTCGGAGCGCTCATGTCGAGGGCCGGCATCGAGGGGGCCGTCCTCAACGTGCGTACGAACCTCGGCTTCATCGACGACGCCGAGGCCGCCCGCGGCCTGCGAGAACGCGCCACGGCCCTTCTGGTCGAGGGCCAGAGCCTCGAGGCCAAGATCCTGGCTCGGGTGCGAGAGGCTATAGGGGCTTAATGCGCCCGTCGGGCGCGGGAGGCCCAGCGGGCCCCGTCCCCAGGAAAGGTATACATCTGATACGCCTTAAGCCCCCAAGGGGGGATTTTTTCTTGCCTCGAAGCCTTAAAATATCCATTCCGAAGTCTTGACTTAATCGGCCTCAATTCCGTATACCTTGCGAAGAAGATTCCTGTGTCGAGGAGACTGAAGCGGTGAAAGGCTCCGACGTTACCGTTTCGGGTATTTCCAAGTCCTTCGGGGCTTTCAAGGCGCTGAAGGGCGTCTCGCTCGAGATCAAGAAGGGCGAGTTCTTCTCCCTCCTGGG
>DBTW01000026.1:26830-28085 GCA_002307245.1 Spirochaetaceae bacterium UBA1306
TGCGGCAAGACGACCCTCCTGCGCGTAATCGCGGGCTTCGAGGACCCCGACTCCGGCATCGTCGGAATCGACGGTCGCGACGTTTCGGGCCTGCCGCCCGACAAGAGGCGCTGCAATACCGTCTTCCAGAGCTATGCCCTTTTCCCCCACCTGACCGTGTTCGAGAACGTGGCCTTCCCCCTCAGGCTGCGCAGGGTGCCGAACAGGCTCGTCCGCGAGCTCGTGATGAAGCACCTGTCCCTGGTCCAGCTCGAGTCCCATGCGGACAAGAAGCCCTCGATGCTTTCGGGGGGGCAGAAGCAGCGGGTCGCGATAGCCCGGGCGCTCATCAACGAGCCCTCGGTCCTCCTCCTGGACGAGCCGCTTTCCGCCCTGGACGCCAAGCTCCGCCAGCGCATGCTCGTTGAGCTCGACGCGATCCATGACAAGGTCGGCATCACCTTCATCTACGTCACGCATGATCAGCAGGAAGCCCTTTCCGTCTCCGACCGCATCGCGGTCATGGACCAGGGCAATGTGCTGCAGATAGGCTCGCCCCAGCAGATCTACGAGAACCCGGCCTCGGATTTCGTCGCGCGCTTCATAGGCGAGACCAACCTCTTCATAGGCAGGGTCAAGTCCCGCGAGGGCGGCTTCGCCAAGGTCGAGGCCGATGGCATAGGCGAGCTCCTCGTCGAGGCCAACGGCGAGGCGCCCGTCGGGGCGAGGGTGAGCGTCGCCGTTCGGCCCGAGAAGATCCGCATCGCCGCCGAGGCTCCCGGCGCGCACGGTGAGCTGAATGTCCTCCGAGGGTCGGTCGAGGAGCCCATCTACTCCGGTTTCCAGACCAAATACATCATCCACCTTCCCGGGGGCGGCGCCGTGACCGTATTCCGCCAGCACGCCAACTGGTCCGAAGGAGTCCCCGACATCCGCTGGAAGGACGAGGTCTACCTCTCCTGGAGCGCGCGGGACTCCGTCGTCGTCGAGAGCGATGCCCGCAGCGAGCCTGGGTCCCCGGTAAAATGAAGCGTAACTACGGCAGGATCTACGCGGCGCCGCAGGCGCTCTGGCTTACCGTATTCTTCGCGGCTCCCCTAGCCATCATCATCGCCTATTCCTTCATGAAGCGGGACCTTTACGGCGGCGTCCTTCCCCAGGCGAGCCTGGACGCGTATAAGGCCCTCGCGAACCCGACTCTCGTCGTCGTCGCGTGGCGCACGCTCTGGGTATCCTTCGCGGCGACGGTAGTCACTATCCTGATAGCCTTGCCCTG
>DBTW01000002.1:0-17356 GCA_002307245.1 Spirochaetaceae bacterium UBA1306
CGCGCCCGACTCGTCCTGCACGAGGGTCTCGAAGTTCCAGGGCCGCGATTCCTCTGCCCCCGGGGGGACCAGGCGCCCCTCCTCGCTCATGGCCGCCGCGAGAACGCTCCCGGCGCCCTTGAGGGCTCCGGCTGGAAGGCGCAGGGCGAGCTTGACGGAGCCGTCGCGCGAGATGCGTACGAGGAATTCGCTCATGTGGGATAGAAGATAGGCAAAGGGAGGCTCAGGGTCAATCGCCGCCCGACGCGAAGCGCCTGATGAGCTTCGAGAGCTCGTTGAGGACGATGGGCGAGAAGGCCAGGCTGAAGACGATGAGCCACTCGAGACCGCTCAGCACCGAGACTTTGAAGAAGGCCGCGAGCGGCGGAAAGAGCACAAGCGTGCACTGCAGGACGAGGCCGAGGACTAGGGCCCCGACGAGCCAGAGATTGCTGAAGAAGCCGATCGTGAACAGGGACTTTTTCCAGTTGCGGCAGTCGAAGGCGTGGAAGAGCTGGCAGATCGAGAGCACGCAGAAGGCCATGGTGCGGGCGAGCAGCAGCGAGCCGTCCGCGTCGAGGCCCTTGGTCGCCGCCAGGCTCATGCCGATCCAGAAGGCCGCGATGGTGATGATGCCTACCCAGAGGCCGTTCAGGACCATGAAACTCGTGCCGCCCCGCGCGAAGAGACTCTCCTTGGGATCGCGCGGCCTTTCCTTGATAATGTCCGGGTCGCCCGGGTCCATGCCCAGGGCGAGCGCTGGGAAGGTATCCGTGACAAGGTTGATCCACAGTATGTGGATCGGCAGCAGCGGTATGTAGGTGCCGACGAGGACGGCGGAGAAGACCGACAGGACCTCGCCGACGTTGCAGGACAGGAGATAGAGAATGGCCTTGCGGATGTTGTTGTAGATGTTCCGCCCCTCCTCGACCGCCTTCACGATGGTCTTGAAGTTGTCGTCGGCGAGCACCATGTCCGCGGCGCCCTTGGCGACGTCGGTGCCCGTGACGCCCATCGCGACGCCTATATCCGCGGCCTTGAGGCTCGGCGCGTCGTTGACGCCGTCGCCGGTCATCGACACGACGTGGCCGCTCCCGCGGAAGGCCTTGACGATGCGGACCTTGTGCTCGGGCGACACGCGCGCGAAGACCCGGACGGTCTTGACCTTGAGGGCCATGGCGGCGTCGTCCAACGCGTCGATCTCGGATCCGGAGAGGGCCTCGCCGGCGTCCGCGGCGATGCCGAGGTTCCCGGCGATGGCGAGGGCCGTGGCCTTGTGGTCGCCCGTGATCATCGCGACGCCGATGCCCGAGCCGTGGCAGATCTCGATGGAAGGCTTGACCTCGAGCCGCGGCGGATCGATCATGCCCGCTATGCCGAGGAAGACGAGGTCCCTCTCCAGGGCCTCGCCGGAAGCCGCCTCGCCGGGCGCGAGCTTGCGGTAGGCCGCGCCGAGGACGCGCAGGGCCTTCTCGGCCATCGTGTCGGCCTCGGCCAGAATCCTGGCCTTGGCGGTCGCGTCCAGCTTCTCCTCCCTCCCATCCACCATGACGGAAGCGCAGCGCTCGAGGAGGCGGTCGGCCGCTCCCTTGGTCATCACGAGCCGCTCGGAGCCGAAGGCGTGGACGGTGCTCATCATCTTGCGGTCGGAATCGAAGGGCAGCTCCCCGACGCGCGGGGACTCGGCGATGAGGCTTTCCTTGCAGATCCCCTTGCCGTTCGCGAGCTCGAGGAGGGCTATCTCGGTGGGATCGCCAGTGGCCGCCGCCTCGTCGCAGGCCGCCGTGCCCGGCTTGCCGAGGGAGGCGTCGTTACAGAGGGCGAAGGCCTCGAGGAAGAGCTTCTGCCCCGGCTTGGCCGGATCGACGGAATCGGCCGGGCCCGAGGAGCCGTCGGCGGACCAGGCGACGACGGACATCTTGTTCCGAGTGAGGGTGCCGGTCTTGTCCGAGAGAATCATCGTGACCGATCCCAGGGTCTCGACCGCCGGGAGGCGGCGCACGATGGCCTTCTCCTTGCTCATGCGCTGGACGCCGATGGCGAGCACTATCGTGACGATGGCCACGAGGCCCTCGGGTATGGCCGCGACCGCGAGGGAGACGGAGGTGAGGAAGAACTCGAAGAGCTCCGTCTGCGGGACCTTGCCCGTCTTGATGAACTCCTCGCCGACGGCGAGGACGAACATCGCCCCGCAGAGCGCGAGGATGGCGATGCCGAGCTTCTTGCCGAAATCGTCGAGCTTCTTCTGGAGGGGTGTCTCCTCCTGCTCGGCCGAGTCGAGCATGACGGCGATGCGACCTATCTCGGTGTCCATGCCGGTGCCCACGGCGATGCCCAGGCCCCGGCCGTAGGTGGCGAGGGTGGAGGAATAGCCCATGTTCAGGCGGTCGCCCAAAGGGGCGCCGTCCTCTATCGCGAGCCCCGCATCCTTCTCGACCGGCACCGACTCGCCGGTGAGCGAGGCTTCCTCGACCTTGAGGTTGACGGCCTCCACCCAGCGGAGGTCGCAGGGGATTATCCGCCCCGCGTCTATCGACACGAGGTCGCCGGGGACCACCTCGTCGGAACCGATCTCGCGCGGCGTCCCGTCGCGAATCACGACGGCCTTGGGAGCCGAGAGCTTCTTCAGGGCCTCGAGGGCCTTCTCGGCCTTGGATTCCTGGATGACGCCGACCACAGCGTTGATGACGACGACGAAGAGGATGATGATCGCGTCGGAGGCCTCGCCGAGGAGAATGGAGATGACCGCAGCGGCCAGTAGGATATAGATAAGGAAGTCCTGGAATTGCTCGAGCACGCGGAGGAAGAGGCTCTTCCCCTTCTTGGCCGCGAGGGCGTTGGGCCCGTAGATCTCGAGGCGGCGCGCGGCTTCCTCGGACGAAAGGCCCTTGGTCGCGTCGGTGCACTGGGCCGCGACAGTCTCCGCGGCCGACTTGGAGTGCCAGCTATCCATACATACCCGCCTTTTTCAACATCCTATTAGGAAACGATAAAACAGCTTCGCCGGGCGCGACTCATATCGCGCAACGCGCGGGCGAGGGCACCAACCTATGTTCGCAAAGGCGATTATAGGACCCTCCACCAGGGCGCGCAAGCGTGGATGCGCCGCTGTTCGAGGGGGCTAACCGAAGAGCAGGCCGCGGAGCCTCATTCGCCGCCCTCGGCGCCGCGATGGAGGAGCCGCGCGACGAGCCCATGGATGCGCTCCCTGAAGATCACCCCGAGGGCGAAGAGGAAGGCGGCCGCGAAGAGCACGACGAGGGCCGCCTTCCAGGAGCCCGCGTAGGCTGCGCTGCCCACGTAGGCGGAGCCCAGGATCCCGGGCAGCCTGCCCGCCATCGATACGCCCAGGAATTGCGGGAAGCCGAGCCCGGATATGCCGGCCGCGTAGCACAGGATGTCCTTTGGTATGCCGGGGATGACGAAGAGGAGGAAGAAGCCCGCGGCGCCCTTGCCCGTCCCGGTCAGGCGCTCGATTTCCTCGATCTTCTCCCGCTTGAAGAGCGATTCGACGAAGGGCCGGCCCAGGAGACGGCCGGCGTAGAAGTTGACCAGGGATCCAAGGGCGATGCCCAGGACCGCGTAGAGAGTCCCGAGCCAGAAGCCGAAGGTGTAGCCTCCGGCGAGCTCCGCGAACTCCCCCGGGATCACAAAGACCACCACCTGGACGACCTGGAGGCCGATGAAGGCGAGCGGGCCCCAGGCCCCCCTCGCCTGGATCCAGGCCCTTATCGCCTCCCTGTCCCTGAAAATACCCCAAAGCTCGTCCCGGAACAGGACGAGCAGGACCGCGATGAGGAGGATAAACAGCGGAAAAGCGAGATAGGCGGCGGGAGAACGTCGCTCGATGCGGCTCATTGGGGGATTTTGGGGTTGAAATCAGGAAACGGCAAGCATCGCCGCTGCGCAATTTGACTTTTAATATAATTTCTGTTATGGTCGACCACTATGGATAAGGGCCCTACCACCGACTTCAAGGTTGACCAAAGGATCGTCTATCCCAGTCAGGGCGTAGGCAGGATTCTCGAGATTCAGGAAAAATCCTTCAAAGACACCAAGCTCCTCTATTATACGATCTACCTGGAATTCTCCGACATGACCGTAATGGTGCCGGTGGACAAGGCGATCGAGCTCGGCATCCGCGCCATCGTGCCCAAGGACGAGGCCGAGAAGGCCCTGGCCTTCATCTCAGAGGAATACGCGCCCATTCCCTCGGACTGGAAGCTCCGCTACCAGATGAACCTCGACCTGCTCAAGAAGGGCTCGGTCCTGGACATCGCCTCGGTAGTGCGCTCCCTCTACCACCGCTCCAAGATCAAGGAGCTGCCCATCCTCGAGCGCAAGCTCTACGACTCGGCCCTCAACCTTCTCCAGGACGAGATTTCCTTCTCCCTCAACAAGCCCAAGGACGAGATCGCCGAGCTCATCCGCGCGCGGCTAGAGAGCTAAAGCGAGAGAGGGACCTTGATGAAAGATTCGGCACGAGTCGGATCGCCTGCCCCCGTCCTAACAAAATGCCGCCCCTAGGGCCCGGGCTCGACCCGCTCCAGGGCGCCTTCCCGATAGCCGTAGTGGTCACCGCGGCCGGCTCCAGCGCGCGCTTCGGCGGCGGCAAGAAGGAGCTAGCCTCCCTGGGCGGCCGCTCCGTCCTCGACCTCGCCCTCAGTCCCTTCCTCGCCTTGTCCCGATTGTCAGCCCTCGTCATCACGGCGCCCCCGGGACGCGAGGCCGAGCTCCGAGACGCCCTGTCGCCCGCGAGCCTCGCTGCCCTGGAGCGCCTCGGTCCCGGCCGCTTCGCCGTCGCGGCCGGCGGCGAGCTCCGCCGCGACTCGGTGAGGCTCGGCCTGGAGGCTCTGGCGGCGATGCTCGTCGGGGCGGGGCCCGGCGCCCTCGACGGGACAGTGGTCCTCGTCCACGACGGGGCGAGGCCCTGGGCCGTGCCCGAGCTCGTCGCCCGCGTGGCCGAGGCCGCCGCCTCGAGCGGCGCCGCCCTCCCCGTCCTGCCCCTCGTCGACACTCCCAAGGAGCTCGGCCCCGCGGGCCTCGTGCTGCGGCACCCTCGGCGCTCCTCGATGGGCGGCGCGCAGACGCCCCAGGGCTTCCGCCTCGGCGCGCTCCTTGCGGCGCATCGGAGGGCCGCGGCCGAGGGCTTCGACTGCACCGACGACGCCGAGCTCTGGGACCGCTACGTAGGGCCGGTCGCCTACCTGCCCGGGGAGGAGGGGAACCGCAAGGTGACCTACGCGCGCGACCTCGCGCCCGCCGAGGAACCTCGGGGCGCCGCGCCCGCCCCCTTCCGCGTCGGCCAGGGCTGGGACCTGCACCGGCTCGTGCCGGGCCGGCGCCTCATGCTCGGCGGGATCGAGGTCCCGAGCCCCCTCGGCGAGGAGGCCCATTCCGACGGGGACGTCCTCCTGCACGCGGTCATCGACGCCATCCTCGGCGCCGCCGCGTTAGGCGATATCGGGACCCATTTCCCGCCCTCGGACCCGGCCTGGCGCGACGCCGACTCGAGGCTGCTCGCGAGGCGCGCGGCGACCCTGGCCCGCGACGCGGGCTGGGGGATAGGCAACCTGGACTGCACCGTGGTCCTGGAGCGGCCCCGCCTGGGCCCCTACAAGGACGCGATCCGCGCGAGCCTGGCGGACTGCCTCGGCATCCCGGCCGAGGCGGTCTCGGTGAAGGCCAAGACCAAGGAGGGCGTGGACGCGGCCGGCGAGGGGCGGGCGATCGAGGCCATGGCCGTCGTCGCCCTCGTCCCCTTACGCTAGGGCTGCGGCCCCAGCTGATCGGCCAGCTTCTTCTGGTCCGCCTGGACCTGCCTCAGGCGAGCGCGCTCCTTGATCGCGGCCTTATCGCCGCCTGAGCCGACGACCTCGTCGATCAGGGAAAGGGCCTCGTCGACCCTGCCCAGGAGCTCGTACATGATCGCGCCGTCGATCCCCGCCGCGCCGTTCGCCGTCCCCTTCCACAGTTCGAGGTAGATCGAGAGCGCTTCCTGGTAGGACTTGCCCTTCGCGAGCGCCTCGGCCCGCTTCATCAAGGGATCGCCGGCCTTGTCGGAGGCGAGGGCTCGACGCTCGCGGACCTGATAGGGCGCGAGCTGCTTGACGACGGCAGGCATCATTTTGGCGATGGCCTTCTTGCACTGGTCCCCCTGGTCGAGGAGGTGGCTAGAACCGCCCTTGACCTTTTGCTCTTCCGTGCCGCTCAAGGTCTTCGTCGCGAGGACCTCGCCGGTGACCGCGCTGATCACCTTATAGGACAGAGTGACCTTATCCACGGCGGTCGTATATTCTACGCGATACTCCTGAGCGAGGCCGGTATCGGGGTTCTTGAGCGTATGCTTCACATAGTCGGTGTTCGTATCCCGCTTGCACTCGACGATCTCGCCGGCGATGAAGGCGTCCACGCCAACCCGCGTCCCTATCTCGACCGCGCTCGGCTCGCCCAGGCCGTAATAGCCCGTCATGCGCTCGACGACGGTATCGTCATCGACGATAGCGAAATAGTCGCCCGCTGACACTGCCCCGACGAGCTCTCTCGTGGCGTAGAGCGCGAGCTCGTACTCCAGGTCCGCCCGCCCGCCGGTAAGTCGGCCGGAGAGGGAGAGGCGGAGCAGCTCGAGGGGATCGCCCGTCTTGGAGTACCTGGGATAATCGAAATCGAGGATGGCTATCTTCCTGGCCCCGGCCAGGTTCGCCTCGGCCGGCTTGGTCGTCAGCACGGAGATGCGCGTCGCGCAGGATGCGAACAGGATCGCGGCCAGGGCTAGCGTTATCGTTCTCTTCACGGGGACCTCCAGTATTCAGGGATCGTCGACCCGGAAAGGGCACCGCGATCCACCGATCAAGATAGCCAGCGCCGCGAATCTTGTCGAGCGCGGGGGTCGGTTTGCGGATATCCATGACGTAAACTCCATCACAGCGCCATGGAAAGCCCCGGACGGAGGCGCCCTTTATGAGCTCATCCGCGGCGGGATCGGAGGCTTCCGCCGCGCGCCGGGCGGCTTCGGCCCGGAGATGGCGCCGACGCAGACCGCGACCGCGACGAAGGCCGCCGTCTGGGCCGGGAAGAACTTGGTGCCGAAGACGAGATGCGAGCCGATCGCCGGCCAGATGACCTGCATGCCGTAGAGGGCCGGGGCGACCGCGGCCATCTCGCCGTCCCGGTAGGCGAGCTGGATGAGCACGAAGCCCGAGAAGCCGGCGACCAGGTAGGCGTAGAGGTAGGGCGAGGAGAGCCAGCCCGACAGGCTCGGGGCAGCGTCGACCTGGAGGGCGCGGAGGGGGAAGAGCATGAAACCGTTGAGGCAGCCCGAGACGGCCGCTATCGAGGCCGCGAGCCTCGGCCCCTTGATGTGCCGGCGCAGGGAGAAGAGGGATACGCCGAGCACGAGGGGTATGCCGAGGAATACGTAGAGGGCCGCGGGCGAGAGATCCTTGGCCTCGGAGCCCGAGCCTTCGCCGAGGAAGCCCGCCGCCGCCATCGCCGCGAAGAGGGCGAGGGTCCAGGCGAGCCGGCGGCCCCCCAGCCTCTCCTTGAGCATGAGCATCGCGAGCATGGCCGTGAAGGCGACGCTCGCGCCCGTAGTGGCGCCCACCACGTTGGCCGGCAGGCCCATGAGGGCGAAGTACTGGCTGACGGTCTGCAGGTTCATGAGGAGGATGCCGAGGCACCAGAGGCCGAGGTGGCGGAAGAAGGCGCGGCCCCAGGGCCGCGGGCTGCCCAGCCAAACCACGTGCCGCTTCTGGAGGGTCATCCCCATCGAGAGCAGGAGGCTGCCCGCGAGGGCGATCGCGGCCGCCCATCCCGCGCTGACGATCATCCCGCGCCCGCTAGCCCCGCCGCGTCGTGCGGCGGAGCGCGTCGAAGAGGGAGGCAAAGGGCGACGAGGCCCGGTAGAACACCGCGGGATAGCCGATAGGGCTCTCGACCGCGACGGCTCCGCCGCGGAAGGATCGCGAGGACCAAAGATGCACCCAGTCGTCCTCGGGTAGGTAGAGCTCGGTGAGGGACGACTTGGCGGAGGCGGCCGGGGCGACCATGAGGTCGCGACCGTAGAGGTACTGGTAAGCGAGGCGCCGCGCCCGCGGATCTGCCTCGTAATGCATCCAGGGATGCCGGATCGGAGGGAGCCCGACGGCCTGCTGGGCGGCGACCGCCACGTGGTAGGGCTTGAGCCCGGAATAGACGCGGGATATTCGCGCGAGGAACTCGAGGCCCTCGGGATCGCCCCAGGGCCAGGACTTCCGATCGCCACCCCGGCCCTCGCCGATGCGAAGAAGGGGCGAGAAGGCCGCGGTCTCTGCCTGGCGCGCCAGGAGCTCGGGGCACGACAGGGGCCGCGAGGGCCGATCCGCGACCTCGTAATGCCAGGCCCCCCCGCCGGATAGGCCGAGGGACAGGGCCGCCGGCACCGAGGCGGTCGGGCCCTCGCGCCGCGGGGGGGCCGCCGCGCGCTCGCCCGGCCAAAAAGCGTTCGCATAACGCGCCGACCCTAGCCAGCCGGAGTCGACGAGCAGCATGGGGTCGCGGACGCGGCCCACCCCGGGCTCGTCGATGGCCTCGCGGCAGGCCCTGGCCCAAAGCAGGGGCCAGCGATTATGGGCGGCCGCGCCCGATTCGCCGGAGGCGAGGGCGGAATCGGCGGGGAGCGACCCGCCGCCCTCCGCGAGCCAGCCCGACATTCCGAGGTCGAGCATGCCGCGGGCCATGAGGCCCTTGAGCCATTCGGCGGCCTCGGGGTTCGTGAGGTCGAGGAAGGCGGCGTCCTTCACGCAATAGCCCGCGGCCGAGGCCTCGGCGTAGAGCGGCCCCGAGGGATCCAGGAGAGGCGAGGCCGATCCCAGGAAGCGGACGCCCCGCGCCCGCAGGGCCGCTATCTCCGCGGGGAGGCCCTCGTAGGAGCCCCGGTCGTAGGATAAGTCGCGCATCGCGGCCGATGCGCCGCCCGACCAGTCGCGGGACCAGACGGCGGCTAGGGCGATCCCGGCGGCCTGGGCGGCGTCGACCCGATCGCGCGCGGCCTCGGTCCCGCCGCGCAGCTCGATCCAGGCGCCCTCGAAGGCCCAGTCAGGGGGCGGGGGCTGGGGCCCGAGGAAGGAACCCATGTCGGAGACGGCCTGGGCGGCGGTCTCGCGGCGGCCCAGGACCAGCTCCCTGGGGACCGCCCAGGAATCGAACACCGTGGCGTTGCGCCGGAAGTCGAAGGAGGCGTAGGCGGAGCAGTCGGCGACGCACCAGGAATCGTCCGTGGAGACGAAGGCCGGGATGGGATAAGGCGTGGAGGACTCGTCGCCGCCGGCCCCGTCCCGCACCCACAGCTCGACCCGCCGGCCCTTCGCGTCGAGACGGCCCGAGCGCTCGCCGCAGCCGAAGACGCGCTCGTCGGCCTCGGCGGCCAGCCGAAGCCTGAAATGATTGATCGAGGAGTCGAAGCGGGAGAAGGAAAGGCGGACCCGCGAAGGCTCCTGCCGTACGGCCATGGTTAGCTTGCCGTCGAAATCTATGACCACGAGCTCGCCCGAGCTCTCGACGACCTTGAAGGCGCGCAGGGGGGCCTCGATGACGCGGCGGGAGCGGAGCTTCCAGCGGCCCTTGCCGCCCTTGACCAGGTTCTCGGCGACGCCGAGCTCCACGCAGCCCTGGCGCCGGGAATGGGCGAGCACCTTGCGGCCATCGACGGCGAGCGAGAAGCCTTCGGCCGTCGACTCGATGGTTATCATGTGCGATGTACGATACACCCGCGCCATCGCGCGCGCAAGCTCGGGACGCTAGGCCGCCGGCTCGAAAAGGGAGAGGATCGCGGGATTCTTGAAGAGGGCCGCGTACTTGCGCGCCGTGAGGCCGAGCTTGTCGGCGAGGTCGGGGTCGGCGCCCCCCGCCACGAGGAGGCGGGCGACCTCGGCGTCGTTGCGGCCCACGGCCACGACGAGGGCCGTCTGCCCGTCCTTGCTCACGAGGTTCGGCTCGGCCCCGCGATCGAGGAAGAGCCCGACGAGGTCGGCCGAGCCCGCCTGGGCCGCGTCCATGAGGGGCGAGTAGCCCCGATCCTCGCTCTGTAGGTCTATAGGGGCCCCGCGGTCGAGGAGGAGCTCGGCCACGGCTCGGTGCTTGCCCCGCGCAGCGAGGCAGAGCAGGGGCACGCCGTACTTGTCGCGGGCGTCGGAGGGGAATCCGGCCTTGAGGAAGAGCTCCACAGCCCTCGTATCGCCGTCGCGGGCGCACTGGGCGAGGGAATCGTTATGGCAGGAGATGCCCATCTCGAGCAGGGCCGCGCGGGAGGCGCGGCGGTCCTCCTGGATGAGCCAGACCGACATCTCGTCGCGATAATAGGCCGCGAGCTCGTCGAGGTCGTCGAGGACAGGCAAGCCCGAGAGATAGTGGGGAAATTCGCAGGCTGGATCGAAGCGATACAAGGCGAAGCTCGAGCCGCGGCTATAGCCGAAGCCGGCGGCGAAGGCGAACCAGGATGCCTCGAGGCTCGAGGGGCTGGCGAGGACGAGATAGTGACTCGCCTTCTCGAGACGGCCGACCACCTTGTCGCGAGGCAGGCTATCCCAGTTCGCGTGAAGCTTGAGGCCATAGGCGTCCACTCCGACCCCCGCGAGGGTCGAGAGGATACTGGTCAGGAACAGAGCGTCCTCGGGGGACGCGAGCACGGCTACCGTCACGCCTTCTCCATTTATCCACGCTTCATTCGGCTCAGGCCGAAGGCCTCCTCTACATGGAGGGAAACCGCGCCGTACTCGCTCCGCGCAGTTCCGACTACGAGGACCGCCCTATTGCCTTCTAGTGTCGGCAGGGAACCCGCATAGGCTTGAGGAAAAAAAACTGTCTCAAAAAGGCCGGATTCGTCCTCGAAAGTATAAAAAGCCATGTGTTTCCCTTCCTTGGTAATGACTTCCTTGCCTGCGACGCATATTCCCGCGGCGCAGGCCCGCCTGCCGACCATAGCCGGGAGAGAAGCGGCGGGAGTCGGCGCGGGCAGGCCCCGGCGTTCCGCCACCTGGGCGGCCCGGCCCGCGAAGAGCGAGGCTGTCGGGCGCGAGAGGATGAGGCCGAGGAGCCGGGCCTCGTCGGCGAGCCTGACCGATTCGGAGTAGTCCCGGACCCAAGCCGGGGCTTCCCAGCTATCCTCGATGAGCTCGGGCCCCGGCCCATGCCCCGTCGCCACCCGCTCGCGAACGCGATGCAGGGCCCAGAGGGCCTGCGGCCTGACGAGGGGCGGGCCGCCGGGTCGGGCCGGGAGGCCGTCGAGGCAGCCCGAGCGCACGAGCGCGCGCAGCTCGGGCAGCTTGGGCCGGGCGAGCCGCTCGAAGTCGTCGAGGCCGGGAAAGCCCCGGGTTCCGGCGGCGGCGAGCTCCATCCTCGCGGCGACGATACGGTCGATGGTGGCCTGGGAGAGCTCGGCGACCTGGCGGAGCCCGGCCCTGAGGGCGCTTCCCTCCACGAGGTATTCGGCCCCGCTCGAGTCGACATGGGGGGGAAGGATCCCGATGCCCAGGCGCCGGGCTTCCCCGATATAGGCCTCGACGCCGTAGAAGCCCCCGCCGTTGTTGATCACCGCGGCGATGAAGACCGCGGGATAATGGGCCTTCATCCAGGCCAGGCGGTAGGACACGAGGGCGTAGGAGGCCGAGTGGGCCTTGCAGAAGGAGTAGCCGTCGAAGGAGAGCATCATGTCCCAGAGCTCGGCCGCGTCGAGGCCCGAGACCCCCGCGGCCGCGCAGCCCGAGAGGAAGCGACCCTTGAAGTCCTCGAGGGCCCCGCCCTTGCGCTTCTTCGTGAGGACCTTACGCAGCCCGTCGGCCTCTGCCGCGCCGAAGCCCGCGGCCGCCATCGCCACGCGGGAGACGTCCTCCTGGTAGACCATGATGCCGAAAGTCTCCGCCAGGGTCTCCTCCGCGGCCGGGGCGAGGCGGCGCCAGGTCCCGCCGCGGAGGCGGCGGACATATTCGCCTATCCACTTGTTGGCCGCGGGCCTGATGATGGAGCTCGCAGCGACGAGGAGGCGGTAATCGACCCTGCCCATCTTCCGCAGGAGCTGCCGAGTCGCCGGCGACTCGATGTAGAAGATGCCTACGGTCCTTCCCGACTCGACGAGGGCCTTCGTCTCGGGGTCCGCGTCGGCGCCCGGGAAATCCCAGGCGAGGGGCGCCCCTTCTGCGCCCGGCTCGCGATTGACCAGCTCGAGGCAGTCGCGGAGCACGGCCAGGGAGCGGTTGCCGAGGAGGTCGATCTTCACGAGGCCGGCCCGCTCGGCCCCGTCCTTCTCCCAGCCGAGGACGGGAAGGCCGGCGGGCGAGCGCTGGATATGGCAGTAGTCCGTGATCGGATGAGGCGTGATGACGACGCCGCCGGGATGGGTGCCGATATAGCGGGGCAGGCCCCGGATCCGCCGCGCCTCGGCGAGGAGCTCGGTAGGCAGCTCGGAGACGGTGCCCAGGCGCAGGGCCCGGGCGGCGCCGGCGATGTCCTTCTCGCTCATGCCCAGGGCGAGGGCCGACTCGCGCAGGGAGCTCCGTTCGGAGAAGCGGCAGTGGTCGGCCACCATGGCCGCCCTCCCCTCGTAGCTCTCGAAGACCGAGGCGAGGACAGCCGGCCGCTCGTCCCAGGGGAAGTCGATGTCGATGTCGGGGGGGTCTTTGCGCCCCTCGTTGAGGAAGCGCTCGAAGAAGAGATCGTGCTCGAGGGGGTCGACGTGGGTGAGGCCGAGCAGGTAGGAGACGAGGCTGGAGGCCGCGCTGCCTCGCCCGCAGGTGCGGGGACAGCGGGAGACGATGTCGCGCACGACGAGGAAATAGGCCGAAAAGCCCTTGTCGCGGATGATGCGCAGCTCGCGCTCCAGGCGCGCGGCGAGCCGCGGATCGCGGGGGCGGCGCGAGCCGTAGCGCCGACCGACGCCCTCGGCGCAGAGGGAGCGCAGGAGGAGGTAGGATTCCTCGTCCGAGAGGCCGCGGTAGGCCGGGAATACCGGCGGATCGGCGAAGAAGCTCCCCGCCTCGGCGGCCTCCTCCGCCAGCTCCCGCGCTCCATCCTGGGCCTCGGGAAAGGCCGACAGGAGATCGCGGGCGCGGGCGGCCGAGACGAGGCCGGCCCCGGCCGGCGCGAGGGCCCCGGGCGCGCCGGCATCCGCGTCGCGCCCCAGGGCCGCGAGGGTCTTGCGCCCCTCCACGGCCCGGGCGAGGCGCCAGAGAGCCTCGTCCTCCGGCCGGGCGAAGCGCGCGGGATGCTCGGCAAGAAGGGGGAGCTTGAGTTCGCGGGCGGCTCGGGCGGTTCCTTCCTGCGGCGAGCCCAGAGGCAGGGCGGCATAGAGCCGGCCCCCGCCCGACAGGCGGCGGAGCAGGACAGGATCCTCGCTCGCGATCGCGAGCCCCTCCCAGCCGAGCTCGAGGAGGTCGGCGAGGGGATCGTAGGGGCCGAGCGCTCGCTCGCGGCCTCGATCCGGAAACGCGATCGCCTCGCCGTCCCGCGCCTCCTCTTCCAGGAGCTCGGGCGGCAGGCGGAGGCGGCGCCTCGGCACTTCGACGGCGAGAGCCCTCGTGAGGATGCCGCAGAGCCTCGAGAAACCGCGGCGATCCAGGCAATAGGCGCGGAACGAAATCCCTCCCGTCGAAACCGACGCCGCCGCGAGGGCCTTGAGGCCTTGGGCGCGACAGGCGTCGACCAGCTCGGGCAAGCCATAGAGATTGTTCGCATCCGCGAGGGCTAGCGCAGACCAACCGAGTTTAGCCGCGGCCGAGGCAAGGTCGGAGGGCGAGACGGCACCGTCCATCAAAGAAAACCAGGAGACGGCAGCTAGGAGAGGAAGATCGGAAGATAACATACTACACAAAGGTATAGTACTATAATCGATTCGACAAGCTACTGCGAATTATCCTTTTGAAGGGCCTCGAAGCTTGTTAGGGAAAGGTCTATGGTACTTAGGAGATCTTAATTAATTATAGTATAAGCTTTAAAAAGACCGGCTAGGCCTTGCGCTTTTCAAGGAAAAGCACCCCTATCAAAAAGCTGTCCCTCTCTCTCAGCTCGATATCTCCAGCAAGCATCGAGGAACAACATACAGGAAAAAATATATAGTCTTGACGATTATAGAGAAATTGGATATATTCAATTTGCATTCGAGAGGACGACTCGGATGCATTCAATCACTCGAAGCTCGATGAGTATGCCTCCCCGAGCAAGAGCGAGCGGCACTGGCTCCCGGGCTCCGCCTCCTTGCCCGGGAGCCTTTTTTATTCCCAATAGCCTGTTAGCGCAGGGGCGACCCCGTCCAAAGCTCGGGCGCCGGAAACTCATCGCTCTCGGTCCAGGTCTGGGGCTGGACGCCCACGACCTTGGCCGTGTCGACGTTCCGCGCGAGGAAGGCGACGAGGGCGTCCCAGCGGTCGCGGAGAACTACGGTCCGTGGCAGCTCGTAGCGGTCGTTTAGACGCTCGTCCGCATAGACGAAGCCCGGCTTCACCGCGAGGCCGAAGTCGTAGCCAGCGCGGGCCACCTCGTCCTTGGTGATCTGGTCGAAGGCACCGAAGGGGTAGGCGTAGATATACGAGGGAAGGGCCGTCAGCTTCTCGACGCTGGTCTTCGCCTTGAATATCTCCTTCTCGAAGGCCGCCTTATCGCTCTTGTAGAGCTGAGCGGTTACGAAGAGATGGTAGAAGCCGTGCGAGCCCGTGCTGCAGCCGGCGTCGACGAGGGTCTTCAGGTCGGCGGTCTTGAGGAAATAGGGGCTCTCGCCTATCACCGCCGGGTAGATGAGTAGGGCGGGCTTGATGCCGCGCGAGGCGAAGACTTTCTCGTAGGCGGGCAGGATGGTCCGATGGCCGTCGTCGATGGTGGCGACGAGATTGCGGCTGCCCTCGATCCGCCCGAAGAGGGCGTCTTCGAGATCGATGAAGCGATAGCCGAGGGCCTTGAGGACATCGAGCTGGGAGGCGAGCTCGCCCAGGGAGAAGTCGGTGCTGAGGTCCTTGCGCCCGAGGAAGGTATGCCAGCAGAGAATGAAGGCTCGGTCGCGGAGATCGAAGGGCCGGGACTCCTCCGCGGCATGGGCCGAGGGGCCTTGGGGCAGGAGGCTGGCGGCCGGGGGCAGGGCCGTTGCCCGGCCCGCGACCAGGCAGGCGAGCGCGCAGACGACGAGGGCTCGGCTCGAGCTTCTCGATGGTAGGTTGGGCACCCGTCTTGTGTAGCGAAAAAAGGCCCGGCATTGCAAGATACCGTTGCGGCCAGACTCAGGGTCGGGCATACTCGCCTTCGATATCGGATCGAGAAACGACTGAGTACTCGTAGACAGGCGCAATCTCGACGCCGTGCTTAAGGAGAAGGACCTGACCTTGAGCGCCCTCGGACAGGACGCGGCCGCCCAGGCGGGCAGGCTCGCGGGGGCAGACTGGCTCCTATCCGGCGAGTACGTGTTCTTGGGCTCCGACGTCCTCTTGACCCTCTCCCTCACCGAAGCCGCGACGGCCAAGCGCGTCGTCTTCCGCGACCGCTGGCCGAACGAGAACCTCCTGCTCGACAAGCTTACTCCCGAATCGCATACGCTACGCGTGCATCTCAACTCAAGCTTCGGCGTCGTAAAGCTGCCCGAAGTGAGCTTCGGCGATTGGGAAACGAGCTTCGAGGTCGAGGCGGACAAACGCGCGACGTTACGCGACCTGACTCGGCACTTCAATGAAACGCTTTACCGGCTGATCGAGCTCGGCGGCGACAGTCTCAAAGCTTCTCGAGTGTTACAAAGCTTTGAGCATCTGCGATAAGGTAGACAACAAATAGCAATAGAAAACCCATAACGGTTATCTCTTATGAACTAAATATCAGTAATTATTTACCAAAATACAAATTGCAACATTTTCTTCAACAAGCTTCGTAACACTATATATGCCTCGATAAAAAAGGCGGCGACCAAAGGTCGCCGCCTGATGACATTCGGCCGAATTATTAGGAAATCTCTACGAGCAGGTCCCCGGTATTTACCGAGGCACCCTCGCTGACGCATAAGGCGAGCACGGTGCCAGCCGAGGGGGCTACAATCTCGTTCTCCATCTTCATGGCCTCGAGGATGAGGAGGACCTCGCCCTGCCTCACGGCCTGACCCGCCGCCACCTTGAAAGATAGTAATGTGCCGGGCATCGGCGACTTGACCTGGACCGACCCCGCCGCGCCCGATCGCGTCGCGGCGGCCGGGCTGACGAGCGGCGCGGCACTGGCCGGCGCGGGCTGGGGCGCGGAACGGGCGGGAGCGGGCGAACTCGCCACGGGCGCGTTGGCTCCGCCCTGCTCTTCCACGGTAACGTCGTAGCTCATGCCGTTGACGGTTATCTTGTAGCTTTTCATGGGCTTCATTCTCCTCGATAGAACCTGTCGATATGACCCCAGACCGGGGTGTTGAAGCCGCCGGCCTCGGAGGCCGCGGGACTGATTCCGGTAACGCGGAAGGAGCCCGGCTCCATGCCGCTCGCCGCGGCGACGGCCGCCGCGATGACGGCGATCAGCTCTCCCTGGGCGCTCGAAGCGCGCACGGGGGCGGCGGCCGGAGCCCCTGCGCTGATCGCGGCGGAGCTCGATCTCCGGCCGATCGCCCTGCCCGCGAGCGAGGCGATGACGATAGCCGCAAGGATGATGACGAGGACGGCGAAAGTGTCCATGGCGCCCGTCCTCATACCGGCATGTTGCCGTGCTTGCGCGCAGGGCCTTTCTCGCGCTTGCCTACGAGCATCGAGAGGGCCGCGTACAGACGGGCCCGGGTCTGGGCCGGATCGATCACGTCGTCCACGTAGCCGCGGCGCGCGGCCTTGTAGGGATTGGCGAACTCGGTCTTGTACTCCTCGATCTTCTCCTTGCGCATGGTAGCCGGGTCCGGCGCCTCCTCGATCTCGCGCTTGAAGATGATGTTGGCCGCGCCCTCGGGACCCATCACCGCGATCTCGGCCGAGGGCCAGGCTAGACACAGGTCGGCGCCGAGGTGGCGGCTGCACATCGCGATATAGGCGCCGCCGTAGGCCTTGCGCAGGATCACGGTGAGCTTGGGCACGGTGGCCTCGGAGTAGGCGTAGAGGATCTTGGCGCCGTGGCGGATCACGCCGCCGTGCTCCTGCGCGACGCCGGGCAGGTAGCCGGCCGTGTCGACCAAGGTGACCAGTGGTAGGTTGAACGAATCGCAGAAGCGGATGAAGCGCGCGGCCTTGTCGGAGGCGTCGATGTCGAGGACCCCCGCCATCACCTTGGGCTGGTTGGCGACGATACCCACGCTGCGGCCGCCCAGGCGAGCGAAGCCGACGACGATGTTCTGCGCGAACTGATTCTGGACCTCGAGGAAAGAGCCCGAGTCGAAGACCCGCGCTATCACGTCGCGGACGTCGTAGGGCTTGTT
>DBTW01000002.1:17629-28849 GCA_002307245.1 Spirochaetaceae bacterium UBA1306
AGGGGCGGGTCCTCGACGTTGTTCTGCGGGAGGAAGGAGAGGAGGCGCTTGATGCCGGCTATCGTGGACGCCTCGTCGGGGTAGGCGAAGCTGGCGACGCCGCTCTTCGCCGCGTGGACGGCCGCCCCGCCGAGCGCCTCGGCGCTCACGTCCTCGCCCGTCACGGCCTTGATGACCTGGGGCCCGGTGATGAACATGTTGGCGGTCCGCTCGGTCATGAACACGAAGTCGGTGAGGGCCGGGCTGTAGACGGCGCCCCCGGCGCAGGGGCCCATGATCGAGGATATCTGCGGCACCACGCCCGAGGCAAGGGTGTTGCGATAGAAGATGTCGCCGTAGCCGGCGAGGGCGTCGACGCCCTCCTGGATGCGGGCGCCGCCCGAGTCCTCGATGCCGATCACGGGGACGCCGACCTTCATCGCCATGTCCATGGCCTTGCAGATCTTCCTCGCGTGCATCTCGCCGAGGGAGCCGCCTATCACCGTGAAGTCCTGGGCGAAGATGAAGACCTGGCGCCCGTCGATCGTGCCGTGGCCGATGACCACGCCCTCGCCGGGGGCCTCGACCTCTCCCATACCGAGCTCGTCGCAGCGATGCTCGACGAAGGCGTCGAGCTCGACGAAGCTGCCCGGATCGAGAAGGGCGGCTATCCGCTCTCGGGCCGTCATCTTGCCCTTCTCGTGCTGGGCGGCCGCCCGCTTGGCCCCTCCGCCCTCGAGAATCTTGTTCCGACGCTCTTGGAGCTTTCGGATTTTATCTTCCATACGCCGATCCTGCCTTTTACAAAAGTCAGATTTCTGTCAACATTATGCCTTACGCTCGCAAAGCTCGACAAGGACCCCGCCCGTTGACTTCGGGTGGAGGAAGGCTATCCTGGCCCCCCCCGCGCCGTAGCGGGGTTTCTCGTCTATCAGCCTTATACCGGAAGACTTTAGCTCCGCCAAAGCGGCTTCGATATCATCAACCCTGAAGGCCAAGTGCTGTACTCCCGGTCCCCTGTTGGCGATGAATTTGCCAATAGGCCCCTCGGGATCGGTGGACTCCAGCAGCTCGAGCTCTGTCCCCGCGATGGGCAAAAAGGCGGTCCGGACTTTCTGCTCCTCCACGAGCTCTGTCCCCGCCAGGTCGAGGCCCAGCAGTCCGCTATATAGCTTAAGCGATTCCTCCAAATTCTCCACCGCTATTCCCACATGATCGAGCTTCAGCGCTTTCATCCACGTTCTCCTTTATTCGGAAGAGGGTCGAATACCCCGCAGTTCTACTGCGGCACGCCTATAGCAGGAGGCTATGGGGTATTCGATCCCTCATACAATCAAATTCCTTGCCGTACGAACGATACCTCGGAGCTCTGCTCCGGGGTTCGTTCATTTGCGTATGGCCGAGAAGAGTATCTCGGCCGCCTCGGCGACCTCTCGCTCGCCCCGTACGATCTCCATCGCGAGGCCCTCCTCGAGTCCCGGCTCGAGGAGGGCTAGCTCGGCCAGGGCCCGCTCGGCGAGGAGGCTCCGGGCCTCGGCGGCCGCGCCCCTGGCCCGCCGGGAGGCGAGCTCGCCGGAGGCATTCAGTTTCGCCCAACGCGCGTCGAGGGCGAGGACGAGCTCAGGCAAGCCCTCCCCCGTCTCGGCGACGGTCTTGAGCACGGGCTGGAGCTCGGCCGCGCCGCCCTGTCGCAAGGCGAGGTCCTGGCGCAGGGTAGCCCCCGTCTCCAGCATGGCGCGGATCTCGCGGACGACGCGGTCGGAGCCCTCGCGGTCGGCCTTGTTCACGACGAAGACGTCGCCGATCTCCATCACGCCGGCCTTGATCACCTGGATGTCGTCCCCGGAGCCGGGCATCGAGACGAGGACCACCGTGTCGGCGAGGCGGGCTATATCGATCTCCGACTGCCCTATGCCCACGGTCTCCACGATGACGACTCCGTAGCCCGCCGCCTCGAGGGCGCGCGCCGACTGGGCGGTCGCGCGGGAGAGCCCGCCGAGCCTGCCCCGCGAGGCGAGGCTGCGGATAAAGACGCCCGGGTCGAGGCCCCCGCCGGGCCCAGCCTCGGCCCGCTGCATCCTGATCCGGTCGCCGAGGATCGCGCCGCCCGAGAAGGGGCTCGAGGGATCGACGGCGAGGACGCCGACGCGCAGGCCCTTCGCGCGGTAGGCCGAGATGAGCTTGTCGACGAGGGTGCTCTTGCCCGAGCCGGGCGGCCCGGTGACGCCCACGACCTGCGCCGTGAGCTGCCCGACGGCCGCGCTGCCTCCGCGCAGGGCGCGCAGGGTCCCGGCGGCGGCGGGATCCCCGTCCTCGAGGCCCGTGATGAGGCGCGCGAGGGCCCGCTCGTCGCCGCGCAGGATGCTGGCGGCGGCCTCTAGGGCGGAGGGAAGGGCTTTCGCCGGCATGCCTCTTCAGCGCCTCTTTACGTTGGCCTTGATGAACTCGATCGTGGCGGAAGTAGGCGTGCCCGGGCCGAAGACGGCCGCTATGCCCTTGGACTCGAGGAAGGGGATGTCGTCCTCGGGGATCACGCCGCCCCCCACGACAAGAACGTCGGAGGCGCCCTTGTCGGCGAGGAGCTCCATGACGCGGGGGAAGAGGTGGTTGTGGGCTCCGGAGAGGATGCTCATCGCGAGCACGTCGACGTCCTCCTGGACGGCCGCCTGGACGATCTGCTCGGGGGTCTGCCGGAGGCCCGTGTAGATCACCTCCATGCCGGCGTCGCGCATCGCGCGGGCGACCACCTTGGCGCCGCGGTCGTGCCCGTCGAGCCCCGGCTTCGCCACGAGCACCCGTATCTTACGATCCATCACAGCCTCCATAAATGCATCGGAACGAGAAGGCGGACACGGAGATAGCGGAGAGGAGGGAGATCCCGGAGAAGAAGGGGTGAATGAGAATATGGCGCCGAGGACTTCTATTTCGACTAACCTTCCATATTCCCATCGCAATTACCATCCTCATTCCCCTCCGTGATCTCCGCTATCTCCGTGTCGTATTCTCATTCGGCGGCCCTTCCCCTAGAATGTCGAGCCGGGGCGGTACTCGCCGAAGACGGCCCGCATCGCGTCGCAGATCTCGCCGAGCGTCGCGTAGGCGCGCACGGCCTCGAGGATCGGCGGCATCATGTTGGCGTCGCCGCGGGCGGCCGCGTCGACGCCGCGTAGGGCCGCCGCGACGCGCGCCCCGTCGCGACGGAGGCGCAGCGCGCGCAGGGCCGCCGCCTGCCTCTCGCCCACTGAAGGGTCGACCTTGAGGAGCCCCGTGGGCCTTCCCTCCGGAACCTGGAACTTGTTGAGCCCGACCACGACGCGCTCGCCCGACTCGATCTTCTTCTGGTAGGCGTAAGCCGCGTCCTGGATCTCGCGCTGGACGTAGCCCTCCTCGATCGCGCGCACGGCGCCGCCCAGCTCGTCGATGCGCGCGAGGTAGGCGAGGGCCTCCTTTTCCACGCGGTCGGTGAGGCTCTCGACGTAGTAGGAGCCGGCGAGGGGATCGGGGGTCTCGGCGACGCCGGACTCGTAGGCGATGATCTGCTGGGTGCGGAGGGCTATGCGCACGGAGGCTTCCGTCGGCAGGGCCAGGGCCTCGTCGCGGGAATTCGTGTGCAGGGACTGAGTGCCGCCGAGGGCTGCGGCGAGAGCCTGAAGGGTGACACGCACGACGTTGTTGTCCGGCTGCTGGGCGGTGAGCGTGGAACCGGCCGTCTGCGTATGGAAGCGGAGCATCCAGCTCTTCGGATTTACGGCGCCGAAGCGCTCGCGCATGATATGGGCCCACATGCGCCTCGCGGCCCGGAACTTCGCGGCCTCCTCGAAGAGGTCGTTGTGAGCGTTGAAGAAGAAGGACAGGCGGGGGGCGAAGTCGTCCACGTCGAGGCCCGCCTTCACGGCGGCGTCGACGTAGGCGATGCCGTCGGCCAGAGTGAAGGCCACTTCCTGGGAGGCGGTGGAGCCGGCCTCGCGGATGTGGTAGCCCGAGATCGAGATCGTGTTCCAGTTCGGCACGGACCGGGCGCAATAGGCGAAGACGTCGGTGATGAGCCGCATCGAGGGCGCCGGCGGGAAGATGTAGGTGCCCCTGGCGATGTACTCCTTGAGTATGTCGTTCTGGATCGTACCCTCGAGGGCGCTCGGCGAGACGCCCTGCTTCTCGGCCACGGCGACGTACATCGCGAGGAGCACGGCCGCCGGGGCGTTGATCGTCATGCTCGTGGAGACCTTGTCCAGGGGGATGCCCGCGAAGAGAACCTCCATGTCCACGAGCGAGTCCACGGCGACGCCGACCTTGCCCACCTCGCCGGCCGACAGGGGATGGTCGGAGTCGTAGCCGATCTGGGTGGGGAGGTCGAAGGCTATCGAGAGCCCGGTCTGCCCCTGGGCGAGGAGGTACTTGTAGCGCTCGTTGGACTCCTCGGCCGTGCCGAAGCCCGCGTACTGGCGCATGGTCCAGAGCCTGCCTCGGTACATCGTCGCCTGGACGCCGCGGGTATAGGGGAACTCGCCGGGCAGGCCGATCGCCTCGGCGTAGCCCTCCCCCTCGAGGTCCAGCGGGGTATAGAGCCGCTCGACCGGTGCGTCCGAGCCCGTCTCGAAGGAGGCCTTGCGCTCGGGGTGCTTGGCGAGCGACTTGTCCACGCCCGCGCGCCAGGCTTCCACGGATGCCCGGAGCTTATCGGTATCGCCCATCGTCAACTCCCTTCCTCGCCTTGCGCGCGTCGTCCATGGCGGCGATGCGGGGGTCCGCCGCGTCGACGCGCCGCGCGTCGCGCATGGCGAGGGCGGCCTCGGCCAACTCGAAGCCCGCGCGGAGGGCCGAGAGGTTGAGCTCCTCGGTCCCCTTGGGAACGCGCTTCAGCACGGCCGCCTCGAGGCTCTCCCGGCTCGCCGCCTTTGATATGCCCCCGAGCACGCCGAGGGCCACGATGTTCGCCACGACCTTCTTGCCGACCTTGTCTGCGGCCGTGGCCAGGATGGGCACCGATACGGTGCGCGCCTTGATGTCGGATGAAAGGGGCACCGAGGCGTCGACGATGATGAGGCCGCGCCCCCCGCCGGCGCCCATGAGGGCGCCGTAGGTCCTGTAGGACTCGGCCGTGAGGGCGAGGAGGTAGTCGGGATCGGTCGCCTTCGGGTAGTCGATGTCCTCGTCGGAGATCACCACCTCGGCCTTGCTGGCGCCGCCCCTGGCCTCGGGGCCGTAGCTCTGGGTCTGCACGGCGTTCCTATCGTCCAGGATGGCGGCCTCGGCGAGCACGATGCCCGCGAGGAGAAGCCCCTGCCCTCCCGATCCGCTCAGTCGGAATTCGACGCGCATCCGTAAAGCCCTCCCTGGAAAGTATCGAACTTCCGCTGGACTTTGGCTATCAGCTCGTCGTAGTCCGCGGTGTACTCGGGGGCCGGCGCGTTATGGAGCTCGCCGATGAGCGCTTTGCCGGCCAGCTTTTCGGGCGGCAGGGAGGCGGCGGCCTTGACGTTGACCGTCCCCTCCTTGATCCACTCGAGCATCTCGACGGGGCCGCCGATCTTGTTCTTGCGCCCGAAGTAGGTCGGGCACTGGACCATCGCCTCGACCACGGAGAAGCCCTTGTTCCCCAGCGCCGCCTCGATGAGGTCGATGAGCAGCGGGACATGGTAGGAGGTGGCGCGGCCGACGTAGGTGGCGCCCGCGGCCTTGGCGAGCTCGCAGAGGTCGAAGCTGCGCTCGAGGTTGCCGTAGGGGGCGGTCGTGCCGTACATGCCCTTCGGCGTCATGGGCGAGTACTGGCCGCTCGTCATGCCGTAGATGTTGTTGTTCATCACGATCGTCGTGATGTCGATGTTGCGCCTGGCGGCATGGATGAAGTGGTTGCCGCCGATGGCCGTGCAATCGCCGTCGCCCGTCATCACGATTACCTTGAGCTCCGGGCGCGCGAGCTTGATGCCCGTAGCGAAGGCCAGGGCGCGGCCGTGCGCCGTGTGCAGGGTGTCGAAGTCGAGGTAGCCGACCGCCCTCGAGGAGCAGCCGATACCCGACACGATGCAGACCTTGTTCTTGTCCAGGCCCTTGCGCGCTATGGCGCGCACGATGGCCCCGGTGACAGTGCCGTGGCCGCAGCCCGGGCACCAGATATGCGGGAGGTTGTCCTGCCTGAAGTAGCTGAGGAAGTCGCTCATTCGGCCGCCTCCCGCCCCGCGACGCTCGCGATGGCCTCGAATATCTCCTCGGGGCGGAAGAGCTCGCCGTTCACCTTGCCCAGGCGCCGGACGGGCGCGCGCCCGCCCAGGGAGCGCTCGACCTCGAGGGCTAGCTGTCCCAGGTTCATCTCGGGCACGACGACCCCGCTCGCGCCGGCGCAGGCCCGGATCACCAGATCGTCGGGGAAGGGCCAGACCGACTTGAGCCTGAGCAGGCCGGCCTTCAGCCCCTCGCGCCGGGCGCGGCGCACGGCGGAGAGGGCCGACATGGCGGAGCAGCCGAAGGACACGACGACGATCTCGGCCTCCTCCAGTGACTCCTCAAAGTGCGACTCGATGGAGGGCGCGGCCTTCTCGACCTTGCGCGACAGTCGCCGAAGGAGGCGGTCGCAGGTCTCGGCCTTCTGTGTGGGCCGGCCCGACTCGTCGTGGAAGAGGCCGGTGACGTGCCAGCGGTAGCCCGTGCCGAAGTCGGCCATGAGGGGCACGCCGCCGTCGCTATCGGCCGCGTAGGGCTTGTAGCCGGCGGGCGACTCGGGAGCCGCCCGGCGCCCGGGCTTGAGCGTGGCGGGATCGGGCAGGATCACCTTCTCGCGCATGTGGCCCACGATCTCGTCCATCAGGACAATGACGGGCACGCGGAGGGACTCGGCTATGTCGAAGGCCCGGAAGGTGAGCTCGAAGCACTCGCGCACGTTGCCCGGCGCGAGGACGACGATCGGATGGTCGCCGTGGGTGCCCCAGCGCGCCTGCATGAGGTCGGCCTGGGCGGGGGAGGTGGGCATGCCCGTGGAGGGCCCCATGCGCTGCACGTCGACGATGACTATCGGCACCTCGGTCAGCGAGGCGTAGCCCAGGCACTCCTGCATGAGGGAGAAGCCGGGGCCGCTCGTGGCTGTCATCGCCTTCTTGCCGGCGAGGCTCGCCCCGATGCAGGCCGCGATGGAGCCTATCTCGTCCTCCATCTGGATGAACTTGCCCCCGAGCTTGGGCAGCTCCTCGGAGCAGAGCTCGGCTATCTCGGTGGAAGGCGTTATCGGATAGCCTGCATAGAACTCGAGGCCGGCGGCGAAGGCGCCCAGGGTACAGGCCTCGTTGCCCTGCATGAGCTTGGCCTGGGGCTTAGTCATCGCAGGCCTCCGGCGGCAGGCAGTAATCCTGCTCGGCGCCGTTCGCGCCCTTATCGGGCTCGGGCTCGGCCGCTCGGACTTCGATGGCGTAATCGGGGCAACGGAGCTCGCACATCTTGCAGCCGATGCAAAGCCACGGCCTTTCCGCGAAGACCTTGCCGGACTTGAGGGCGAGAACCTTCTTCGGGCAGAATGCGACGCAGATATTGCAGCCCTTGCAATAACGCTCACGTATGACGTGGAGGTAGGACTTTGGGGGTTGATCGCTCATAAGCTGTTTTTCCAGTATATTCGAGAGTGTAGCAGCTTGTCAAAAACAAAAATCCAACTGATATATCAATGGATGACAATAACCGCCTATATGTAAAACTTCATCTGTAGTATATAGTTCTGCGCGGCTAATCTCGACTTAAGGAGCATGTAGTGGCCAGCCCGCTCAAGATTCGCGACCTCAGCCTTCGCGACGGTCAGCAGTCCCAATTCGCGACGCGAATGACTCAAGCCCAGATAGACAAGGTTCTTCCGTTATATAAGGAAGCCGGCTTCTACGCGATGGAAGTCTGGGGCGGAGCGGTGCCCGATTCGGTGATGCGCTATCTAGGCGAGGACCCCTGGCGCAGGCTCGAGTCGATCAAGGCTGGAGTGGGCGGGGCCTCCAAGCTCACAGCCCTTTCGCGGGGCCGGAACCTCTTCGGCTACAGCCCCTATCCCGATTCGGTTATCAAGGGCTTCTGCGAAAACGCCGTGAAGTCCGGCGTCGATATCATGCGCATCTTCGACGCCCTCAACGATCCCGACAACATGGCCGCCTCGGTCCGCTTCGTGAAGGAGTCAGGCGGCCTCGCCGATTGCGCCATCTGCTATACGACCGACCCGCCCTTCTCCGCCTCGGAGCGTCTCGGGGCCGGGATCAAGGCCATCTTCGGGGGCAGGGCCCTGCCCAAGGCTATCTTCACCGACGCCTACTTTATCAAGAAGGCTAAAGCCTTCGCCGCCCTCGGCGCCGATATGATCTCGATCAAGGACATGGCCGGGCTCATCGATCCCGGCAGGGCCTACGCCCTCGTACGGGCGATCAAGGAGGAGACGGGCCTGCCCGTGGACCTCCACACCCATTGCACGCCTGGAAACGGCGTCGCCTCGGTCCTCATGGCCATGGTGGCCGGGGCCGATATCGTGGACACAGTGGCTCTCTCCTGGTCGGGCGGGCCCGCCGCCCCGGCCTATGAGATCGTGCAGCTCTTCGCCGATCGGCTCGGGCGCGATACAGGCGTGAGCAAGGCGATGGCCGCCGCCATAGACGCTCGGCTCCGCGAGGCGAGGGCCGAGCTCTCGGCCTTCGACCAGTACAAGGGCAACCGCCCTCCAAGCCTCGACCTCTCGCGGCACCAGCTGCACGCGGGGGATGCGAAGCTCTTCGACCAGGCTGTCGAGGCCGCGACGGGCAAGGTCACCTCGGCCTCGATGGCCCGCGTCCTCGAGCTCTGCAGGAGGATCGAGGCCCGCTTCGACTACCCGCCCCCCGACGCGATCGTGCAGCGGGCCCAGATCCCCGGGGGCATGTATACCAACATGCTCGCCCAGCTCAAGGAGGCGAAGCTCGAGGACAAGGTCGAGGAAGTCCTCGCCCTCGTGCCCGCGGTGAGGCTGGACGCGGGCCTTCCACCCCTGGTCACGCCGACCAGCCAGATCGTGGGAGTGCAGGCGGTCAACTGCGTCGTCGACAAGTCCCAGGGCAAGCCCTACTACACCAATACGTCCAAGAACTTCGCCGAGCTCGTGAGCGGCTCCTATGGGAAGACGCCCAGGCCCGTCGACCCCGAGTTCCGCCGGAAGATCTGCGGCTACGCCGAGGAACGGCCCTACGACGTATCCGCCTACGAGAAGAGGCCGAACCCCGCCTTGGTCGAATTCGGAGGAGCCCTCCTCGCCCAGGGCGAGAAGGAGGAGCTCCTACTCGAGCTCTTCCCGAGCGTCGCCGAGAAATTTCTGAAAGGCAAGCGCAAGGCCGAGTGGGACGAGGCGCAGCCTCCCCTGCCGCCGGAGCCGGAGAAGCCCGCGCGCTACCCGGACGAACTCTGGGAAGAGCTGCCGATGCTGGCGGGAAGCTAGGGACAAAAACGCTATCATCTAGAAGCCTATAAAGCTGAGCTCGAACCTTATTAAAAACCCTAATCCCTATCTGCAGTCACCCACGTCGAGCCTGATTCGATGGCTAGGGCGGCGATAGTGACTTTCACACCGGATACTCCAGCTTCGCCTCGGTCCAATCCGCGAGGACAGGCAGGTACTTCGCGGCCTCGGCCTTTGCCCCGGCGAGGTCGTGGTCCTTCCAGTTCCCGCACTCGGCCTCCGAAGCCCCCGGGATGGGGCCCTCGAAGGAAGCGACGAACTCGAAGCTGTCCCGGGCGAGCTCGATAGCCTCGCGATGGGACATGCCGCGGACGACGAGGTAGAATCCCGTCCGGCAGCCCATCGGCCCCACGTAGACGACCTTGTCCGAGAGCGGAGAGCTCCGCGCGTAGGTGGCAAAGAGATGCTCGATCGTATGCAGGGCCCCGTTCTCGAGCACGGCCTCGGCATTGGGCTTCTTCATACGGATATCGTAGGTGACGATATCCCCGTCCTGCCTCGAGATATACATGCCCTTGCCCATCTTTCGATGGTCCACTTGAAAGCTCGCGATTTTCCTAAGCTCCATGCTCTTCCCTCCCGGCGCGCTATCATAGTCGATAGCGATACTATCGTTTATGATAGCTCGCATTAATGGCTCGATAATCTAGTACCGGCGACATTTCTTTGCGAATGAACGACTTACTTAAATATACTGCAAATGCGAGAGAGTGGCACGAAGCATGCATAACCAACGGTACAGATAGTTCCTTGGAGGCCAGCATGAAACGCTCACTGTATTCCGCCCTACTCCTCACCGTCTGCGCCTATTCCCTGTCGTCCCAATCCCTGGGAACCCGCGCGCCCGAGGAGAGGCCACAAATCGCCTATCGCCTCTTCTCCACCTGGGCGGATAATTACCAGGAAAGCACCAGGCATGGCAAGACCGTCGCCTCCGGCATCCTCTACGGAGCGGGCGCCCTCTGTACGGCAGGCGCGGTCACCGCCTATTACGAGAATGACGAGCTCGCCGACTTGTTCAATAGGGGCCCGATGGATGTCGAGACTCGGGACAATCTCGCCATGGGCCTCGGCATCGGCGCGGGAGCGCTCGTCCTGTCCGGCATCATCGTCTCTGCAGCGCCGGTCAAGGACTACCGCTCGATCTATGCAGATGTCTTCGAGGAGCGCGATCCCGAAGTCCAGGAGGCCATGGCGGTCTCGGTCCTGCGCTACCAGGCGGACCAGGGCAAGGAGCGCCGCATCAGCTCCTTCATCTGGAGTTTCGCCGTTCCCCTCCTCTCGAGCTGCATCACGGCGGGGGCCAATGTCGCGAGCGGCAGGTCCTGGGATAGCGGCGTCCTCGACGGTCTGAAGGGATCCAGCTGGTGGATAGCCGGCAGCGTCGTGTCGCTCTTCCAGAAGAGCAAGGAGGAACGGCTCTACGAGCGCTACCTCGCGACGCGCGACGCCCTCTACGGCTCCGGAAGGTAAGCGCGGATACCCATGGGCGACGCCTTCAGGCGGCTTTTCCTCTCGATCGGCGTGGCCCTGGGCCTCGTGGCGGGCCAGGGCGACCCCGCGCTCGTCGCGAGGGCCTACCGCGAGGGCGGCGCGGTCCTCGTGGACGCGCGGATCGACGGGGCCTTCGCGCCCGGCGCCCTCGATCTCGTCGAGTCGGGCACGCGCGTGGCCCTGCGCTACTCGGTCCGCGCGGAGGCCGAGGGATCCTCGGGCGCGCCCCTCGCGGAGGCGAGCGAGCTCCGCTCGCTGCGTTACGAGCTTCGCTTGGCCCGCTACGAAGTGAGCTTCGACGGAGG